>CAYFTL010000001.1:0-37218 GCA_964346145.1 uncultured Oscillospiraceae bacterium
TTTTTGAATTTATGCAAGTTGTATTTGATTATGAAAAAGATTTTAAAATAAGACCGTTAGTAGAAGGCTCTACGTTAGGTCTTATTTTCCATGAAGAAAATTTCAATGATTTTATCAAAGAATGGGATGATATGAGAAAGAAACACTATAACGGGGAAATTTCAGATGAGGAATTTGATGATTGGAAATTGTCATATCCTAAGAAATCAAAATCCTTTAAATTGAAAAGAGGGAAGTAATATGTCAATAAGAAATATTTCAGATTTTATTACTGAACTCAAAAAAATACCAGGCCCACACAAAACTGAACTTTTCTTTCGAGGACATTCAGATGTTGGTTTTGAACTTAAACCTAGTATCTATAGAAACGATAAACTAATTTCAAATGAAAATATAATATTTAAAGAGTTTATACTAAGGACACCAATAGATTTTTTGAATGAAAAAAGTGCTTTAGAAAAACTAGTAAAAATGCAACACTATGGTCTTCCTACACGTTTATTAGATATTACTTCTAATCCGCTAGTAGCTCTTTATTTCGCCTGTAGTGGCAATGAAAAAGAAGATGGGAGAGTTATAGTTTTTAGAATTCCAAATTCTCACATAAAATATTATGATAGTGACACTGTCAGTATCTTAGCAAATATAGCTAAAAGACCAATCTCTTTTAATATTAAAGGTATTAAAAATTTAGATATAGAAACATTCAATAAAGAAAATGAAATCAAGTATCTACTTCATGAAATAAAAGAAGAAAAAGCCTATTTCCAACCAATAATAGATCCAAAAGATATTGAACAAGTTGTTGCTGTAAAAGTAAAACAAAGTAATAATAGAATTATAAAGCAAAGTGGTGCCTTTTTAATTTTCGGAATTAATGAAGAAAAAAGTGTTTGTGCTTCAATTCCAGAAAAATGGATTGTTGAATTTACTTCTAAAAAAGAAAAAATTGATTTTACGATTGATAAGGATAGCAAAAATTCAATACTCAAAGAATTAGATACTTTAGGAATTAATGAGTCCATCTTGTTCCCAGAACTAGATAATCAAGCTCGTTATTTAAAAAATAAATATGGCTAAAAAAATAGACCATAGCATTATATGATGTGCTACGGTCTATTTTTTATTCATTTCTAAGCCACTCGGGAACATTCCCAGCATTATTCTTTTTAACTTTTTTACCCAGTTTTGTCCCAGTTGGACTTTTTAAATGGCTAAAACCCTTGATTTTACGCCATTTCTCTCTTTTTTGGACTTATTCCCACTCAATAGTAGCCGTGGGTTTTGGCGATAAGTCGTACAGCACTCGGTTGCACCCTTTAACCTCATTCAAAATGCGGTCGGTGATATGTTTTAAGATTGCCCAGGGGATCTCTTCGATCGTGGCGGTCATCGCATCCACCGTGTTTACGGCGCGCAGAATCACCGGATACTCATAGGTGCGGCCATGGTCGCGCACGCCGACAGACTTAAAGTTGGGCACAGCGGTGAAATACTGCCACACCTTTTCATCCAACCCGTTTGCTGCAAATTCTTCCCGTAGAATCGCATCGCTCTCGCGAACAATTTCCAAGCGCTCCGCAGTGATTTCGCCTAAGCAACGCACGCCCAAACCCGGGCCAGGAAACGGTTGACGGTACACCATATCGTGTGGCAAGCCAAGAGCCGTGCCGCAGGCGCGGACCTCATCCTTAAACAACTGCGCCAGAGGCTCAACCAGTTCAAAGTTCATATCCTCTGGCAGCCCGCCCACATTGTGATGCGATTTGACAACCTTGGCCGTTTTGGTGCCGCTCTCCACGATGTCGGGATAGATGGTACCTTGGGCCAGATATTTAATGCCGGAAAGCTTTTGAGCCTCTTCATCAAATACGTATACAAACTCGTTGCCAATAATTTTTCGCTTTTCTTCCGGATCGGCAACGCCCTTCAGCTTCTTCAAAAAGCGTTGGGAGGCATCAACATAGATCAAGTTGGAACCCATGCCCAATTCGTCGCGGAAAACGCGCACGACATCCTCGGATTCGCCCTTGCGCATCAGTCCGTGGTTAACGTGCACACACACCAGCTGATCGCCGATGGCGCGCAAGAGCAGCGCCGCAACGACCGAGGAGTCCACGCCACCGGACAGCGCCAGCAAAACTTTTTCCTTGCCCACCTGATCTTGAATCGCCTTTATCTGATCCGCAATAAAATTTTCAATAGTCCAGTTGTGCTCGGCATTGCAACGATTTAAAAAAACATTCAAAATTGAACCCGAATCTTCGGGCCATGCAGACAAATCTTGAGCCTTATGAGGACTCTCATGGTTGACTACCAGCATGGGATATTCAGAAGCATATACTTCTGGAGATATATCGATTTTTTCTCCAGCGATCACGTTCTTGTCTCCCCCGTTTACAATGATGCCGCGCAGTCCTGAAATCTTTTTTAGCCTTTCCAGGCTTATATCATGAGGATATATTTCGCTGTAGACACCCAAATCACGGATAGCTCGCGCAACGTTAGTGTTCTCACTACTGCCCAAATCTAAGATTGCAATTGTATCTTGGATCATTCATTTTTCCTCCTAAATATCGTATGAAAAATACCAGTTCATATATAATATATAAACTGGTATTTTATTGCGCAAGCGCAAAAAAGTTAAGTTAATTCATTCTGAAATCCAGATGCAAGGGCGGCGGGTTGTCCAGCTTGACCTGATTCATCAGTTCTTCGGTTACCGGACCTCCATTCGCTAGGCGCAGCGCAAACAACTCAAACCACAGATCGGTAAGCTTAACCTCGCCTTCGCGCACATCGGTGAGCTGTATCGGCCCGCGAAGGAGTTCCTCCGCCAAATTATACTCTCCCGTTTTAATCAACGCTTCAATATACAGCATCTTGATTCGGCCAATTTCCTTTGCGTTTCCATCCAACCGAGCATGCAGTGAAATGGTTTCGCTGTAATATTGGGCCTGGTTAAAGGCTTGCATCGCCTCAATCACCAAATGGGGCTCGGGCAACATGCTCGCCGCTTGTTTTAGCTTGTCGGCTGCAGCATGGTTCTCGCCTTCCCATTGATCCAGCACCGCAAGGCAACGCAGCGCCCAAGGGCTTGGCGCAAGCTCAATAGATTTGTTTAAACTCTGCCTGCCTGCTGCGCGATCGTTCCTATAAAGCTGCATAATGCCGAGCAAATAGTAGCCATACCAATGGTCACTCTTTTTGGTTGCGATAGACTGGACAAGCAGCTTTTCCCATTCCGAGCCAATTTGGTAGCTAAGAGGCTTTTCCAGCGGTTCGGGACAAGGCAAACTTCCATCGCGGACCAGTTGTGCCCACGGGCTTTCCGCTTCCCCTATGGTTTCTTCGGCGAATACCAAACCCGCATCGTTAAAGGATGGATCCAACATTTGTTGTAGTGCGGCCCATCCGTCCGCCAAATGAAGAGCGGTTCCCTTCTTGTTGTCTAGCTCATTCTGGGCACACACCAACATCTCTTCAACTTTTTGGCGCGGACAAATGCCCTGCAGCGCATCCTCCACCGCACTAACGGCTGTGCCCCAGTCTTGTCCGTGGGCAGCGCCGCTATCCACTTGAATGGGGCCATACGCCTCCATCCAATCAAATACTTGTCCAGCTTTTATCGGCAAATGTTCCAGCTGAGTATGTGCAAGTCCGGCCTGGATCTCAAGGTAAGCTTGGCCGGGTTCGGATAAGAACTGCTGCCAGTTCTTGCCTCCATCTCCCGTACCCCACACGAACAGCTTTCGCCCTTGCAGCACATCGGTAGATGTCTGTACCAAACCATATCCCTTTCCGTCTACCGCCGAAATCCATCGGCGCTGTCCATCAGGCAAATCAAAAAAGAAATCAATCGCCTGGGGCAACTGGGTGGTTCTGCTAATGTCCCAATGCAACAGCTTGGACTCACCGCTTGAAGGTTTGCTGGATTTTAACTTGGATGCATCCACAGTCATGTAAGGAATCGAAACCTTGGACAGCTCCCCGCCATATCCCCAGCGGTAAGATGCGTCGGCCGGCACAATAACCCGCACGTCATCCCGCTCATTCACCGCAATGTTGCTCCACCAATAGACCGCCGTATCTTCTGTTCCGGCATTGTCTATGCGCACACGCACGAACAAGTGCCTGGAGTCGTTGGGCAACATGGCCTCTACACGGTATACCAGCTTGCGCACCCGCTCATATTGGTACATCCGCAGCACGGGCGTGCCATCATCCAGGGCCAATGCTTCCGCAAAAACATGATCCACCGTAAAAGGCGTATGCCCTATAATACCAATATTCCACTCAACCCCGCCCGAAATCCATGCATTTCGAAGCGCCAAATTACAAGGTTGAAATACCGGGTTTCTGTGCAACAATTCCCTGCCTTTTTCCTTATCTTCCAAAGACCAAAGCCGACCACCCAATTCGGGCAAAAAGGTGGCGCGTATGAAATCGTTTTCCAGCACGAGGGCTTTCCATTCTTTTTCTTGCTTGTTGCGGTCGTACCCATCTTGCAACATATATGGCAGGATTCCGTTTACCCTTCCCCAGCCCATATATTTGGCTTCCTCTGGGGTTATCGTATTTTTGTCATACGGGATAGATGCGTGTTGATCCGCATCCATTTTTAAATCTGGAAGCGGATTAAGCTCTCCTAAGTTGGCCGAGGGCATGGATATCGTTGTTGCGGTTAAGCTAGACATGACCAATCACCTCTCAAAAATTATCGTTTTTAATTTAATACCATAGTAACATGCAGCTATTTTAAACACAACAAGCATATATGGTTTTTTTAAGATAAATCAAAAACATTGACAAATCCTACTGAATTCCGGTAAGCTTAACAATGCTAAAATCTATTCTTTTAAGGAAAGGTGTTTATGGAATCAAACGACCGTTTATTGCAAATAGAGCGCAGCATCATCAAAAAATTTCGCAGCGAGATTTGGCGTTGTTTTACCCAGGCGCTTAACGATTATGACCTAATACAAAACGGCGATCAAATTGCCGTGTGCATTTCCGGTGGAAAGGATTCATTTCTGCTGGCCAAGTGCATGCAAGAAATACAAAAACATGGAAAAATACAGTTTGGCTTGCGTTTCCTGGTTATGGACCCGGGGTACAAACCCCATCACCGCAAACAGATAGAGCAAAATGCCCAAATACTCGGATTGAATATCGATATCTTTGAAACCGATATTTTTGAATCGGTGTTTCATGTAGAAGATAGCCCTTGCTACTTGTGTGCCCGCATGCGTCGAGGACATCTTTACAAAAACGCACAGCAGCTGGGCTGCAACAAAATTGCACTGGGACACCATTTTGACGATGTAATCGAAACCACCCTCATGAACATGTTATACGGCAGCCAAATGAAAACCATGATGCCCAAGCTGCGCAGCAAAAATTTTCATGGAATGGAACTCATTCGCCCGCTCTATATGGTGCACGAAAAGGATATCATCCATTGGGCCAAGTATAACGGCTTGGAATTTATTCGCTGCGCCTGCAGGTTTACGGAGCGCGAAGATCATTGCGACGGCACCGGAAAGCGCACAGAAACCAAGCAGCTCATTCAACGGCTACAGGCCGATAATCCGAACGTAGAAAAAAGCATATTCCGCAGCGCGCACAACGTTAACCTGGACACGGTCATCGGCTACACCCAAGACAATATAGAATACGATTTTAAAGATCTGTACAGACAAAAAAAAGGTGCCGGGTAAGCATTTACTCACACCTTTTTTATTCAACAATTTTAAGCGAACATGCATCGGAATCCATCAATAGCGTCGCTCCTAGGGGGAGCGTAAGGCTGTTGGCGACATGCCCACAATGAAGGCCCATAATCACAGGCTTGCCGGCCGGCAGAACAACCTCTTCAATTACCTGCTCCAAGCTCAGCCCGCTTTTGTCTTCATCCGCCTGATCACAATCGGTAAAGCCTCCAAGGAGAATGCCCGTCGCCGCTGCCAGCTTGCCGGCATTTCGCAGTTGAGTCAGCATCCTGTCAATTCGATATGGTTCCTCCCCTATGTCTTCCAAAAAAAGAATCTTGTCTTTGGTGTCTATTTCGTAAGGCGTACCCAAAGAAGAGGCCACCAGCGACAGATTTCCACCAATCAGCGCTCCACGTCCTTTGCCACCCTGTAAGGCTTTTATGGGTTGCTCTGCGCTTAAATTACCAATTTCCGCTGGGCAATGCTCGCTGAAAATCGCGTCTAACAATGTTTTTTTTGCATAAGGTTCCATGCTGGAAATTCGGTTTTGAGTTGCCGGCATCGGACTATGGTACGTCTGCAAACCGCACAACTGATTCAGCACCAGATGCAGCGCGGTTACATCCGAATACCCGAAAAAGCGTTTGGGGTGGCGCTTTAGGCGATCCCAATCGATCATCGGCAATAGACGCTGCGCCCCATATCCGCCTCGCGCACAAAATATGGCAGAAATATTATTGTCCTCAAATGCGTTTTGAATATCCTGCGCCCGCGTTGGATCGTCGCCCGCAAAATAGCCGTGCACGGCGCGGCAACTCGGATACACTCGAACTTTTAACCCGATGCCTTCAAGCTGCTGAACTCCGTGCGCTATAGCCTCTTCAGGCACAGCGCTGGAGGCGGCTATCAAGGCAACCGTATCGTTGGATTTTACCGGTGGTGCTACAAACACAAAAAATCTCCTTTACACAGCAATACTACAACTTGTCTTAGTTGATATCCCTTATCCGAAAACCACTTTGTGTGAATGTCTTGGGCGGAGCCTGCACAACAATTGTGTTGATATTCTACTCATAACTCAAATGGCGTTTGTATATCATACGACTCGCTGAAGAAACCCATGAACGGAATCTCCTCTACAGAACACTTGATACGATACGCCTGTTCCCCATCGCATTCAAGCAGCAATCCGCCCGCCTTCTGCGTCTCAAATTCGTCGATGATGTTTTCCATCAGTACTGTTTGGAGCATTAGCGGAAGTTGCTCCAGCCTTTCATCGCGGAGTGTGTTTTCCGTTCGATACCCCTTGAGCACCTCCCCGAAAAAACTTTCCATAAACGCTCTGCGTCTATCAGTGTCCTTCTCCCATCCAATCCAACCAACGCCATGCGTCCATAGATTGGCCAAGTCATACAAATACCAGAAAAGTTCAGCAGTTTTCAAAATCAAACACTGTGATTTGCCCAGTATTATAGTCTATATTGTAGTTGCCATCGCTATAATCAAAATGCACAAGGCCATAATTGTCATTCGACTTGGGCAACCCGCGCAGCGTAGCCAACATATTGTTAAGAGTCTGCTTCAAATAATGGCCAACCGTGCCCAACTGTGGACAAGCTAGCTCATCTGGAATAAGAGTATCAAAATACGCTTCGTTGTATTGATCAAAGAAATCAAATCGTGGCTGCGAGGGTATGTATGTTTTCGCTAAGGCATGTATTTTCCCGAGCGTCTTGCCGCTGTTGTACCAATATTCTTCGATGAGTGCTCCTTCTTGGTAGCAATAGCCATGCGCTGCCAACTGATCCCCTCGCGCCCATTCGAACATGCTGACAACAAAAGCTTCGTTCTTTGCATCATCTTCTATAATCTCCAGAAAACTCCCATTTTTCGATGGAATTACGTCCGCTACAGCGGCTCCGTTTTCAGCCAGATAATGCACAAACGCAAGCTCGGCTTCATAATCTGAAACGCACCTGTTCGCAAGCTTCGAAATTCGGATCATCCGCTTTTCCAGCGTGTCTAGATTCGTGACCACGACTAAGAAGTTTCTGCCGCCTTTGTGGCTAGACACGAATCGATATGTGCAGTTTCATATATCAAACCGTTTTGCAATCACCTTTAAGATGTCCACAACACATCCCCCGCACAACTTACCTTAACGCTCCCAAACAACAACTAGCACGATTGTATGCTTTTTCTCGGTGTCTGTCAACAAAATCCGTATGACTACTCGCAACAAATCCGTTAATCTGATATACTATATTCGACGTAATAATGTGGCGTTTTTTGTCGCTTGTGACGTAAATTGTTATTGTAGGAGGTACACAATGGGCATTAAATTAGGTTTTATCGGTTATGGCGGGATGGCCGGTTGGCATCATCAAAACGCTCCAAAAGTGGAAGGAGTAGAAGCAGTTGCAGCTTACGATATTGATCCGGTACGCGTTGATGCTGCGCGCGAAGCAGGCTTGGTCGGTTTCGATACCTTAGAAGAATTTTTGAAAAGCGATCTGTTCAATACCGTTCTGGTTGCAACCCCTAACGACGTGCACTGCGAGCTTTCGGTCGCCGCATCCAACGCAGGCAAACATGTAATCTGCGAAAAGCCGGTTGCGATGAGCGTCGAAGAATTGGATAAAATGATTGCAGCCGCTAAAGACAACGGCAAGCTCTTCACGGTTCATCAAAATCGCCGTTGGGATAAAGATTTTCGCACGATAAAAGAAATAATTGAGTCGGGCAAGCTGGGGAAAATCTATTCCATCCAATCCCGTTTGCATGGATCCGGCGGCGTCATGCATGGCTGGCGCGGCGAAGCCAAGCACGGCGGCGGAATGATTTTGGATTGGGGCGTGCACTTCTTTGACCAGCTGATGTGGATGCTGGGTTATGACAACTTCAAGAGCATTTTCTGCAAAACCGCAAGCGTCAAAACCGAAGAGGTGGACGACTACTTCTTTGCAATATTCGATATGGAAGACGGCAGCCAAGTGCAGGTCGAAATCGGTACCTTTGTGCTAAAAGAGCTGCCGCGCTGGATGGTGCTCGGAGACCAGGCTACCGCCTACATCAACGATTTTGCGCGCGATGGCGCCGTCATTGAGCTGGATAGCACCATTGAACACGTGCCTACCATCATCATGACTTCGGCCGGCCCCACCCGCACCTTTGCTCCCCGTCCAGACAACGTGAAAAAAGAATTGGAATTGCCCGATCCGCCCGCCAACTGGACCGAATATTACGAAAACGTCCGCGATGTAATCGACGGCAAGGCCGAGCTGATCGTTCAACCCTGGCAAGTGCGCAAAGTACTAAGCACCATTATGGTCGCCTTCGAATCGGCTCGCACCGGCAAGCAAATTTCTTTAAAAAATATCTAATCACTTTTCGAACAAACCTTTGAGCTATGAATGCTCAAGGATTTGTTTCCCTATATCCGTGTATTAAGCTATCCACCGATGTTTAAAATCATACATCTTTAATCTATCCTTGCTACCAATTTTCCCCTAATATCACCGGCAATTTGACAATAAAAAAGAACGATTAAAACCGTTCTTTTTTATTGTCATTATAATTAGCATGTGCCTTCAACGACAACCCAATCGCCGTTGCTACGCGCAGAAATGCGCTCGGCAGTGGCAATGCAGATGGTATTGCGTGTGCTTTCGAGGGTGGCCGTGGCGAACTCTTCACCCGATAGCAGTCCGTTGGTAAAGTAGACCAGTTCGCGGTAGTATCCGTCGTCGGCCGGGGTTTCCACCACACAAGCGGGAGCGCCCTCCGGGTAAGCAGTCACAACGCCGTCTTCAAACACCAACGATCCCCGCTCAAAGTTTACGCGATACATCATCTTAAAGGGAACATCGCCATTCATTGACCAGTCATCTTGAGCGTTGACCACCATGCCGTTAGAATAACGATAATGGGTGGACAAGGCATCAAAGCCGGCGCCGGGATGTACGTTCATGCCCATCGTCGACACACTCTCCGGAATACCGAATACCCAGTTGATCATGTCTACATCGTGCACGTGCTGATCCAGCAAGCAACCGCCGGAAAGATTCTCATCGCGCAGCCAATCTTCATAAGACCAAATCGGCGTGCTGCCGGCGCGGCAGAAGAAGCTGCAAACGGGTTTGCCGAACTTTTCTTCTTCCACATACTGCTTGAGTACCTCATAGGCCGGCCAGAAACGCAGGCATTGGGCGATCATCAGTCGGCGATTGTTCTTTTTGGCTGCCTCAATCATGCGCCTGCATTGATCGGGATCCAACGCCATCGGCTTTTCACACAGCACATGCAGGCCGGCGTTCAAAGCCTTGATCGCATACCGGGCATGCAAATAGGTGGGCAGCGCAATGTCCACATAATCCAGCTCTTCCTTGACGATCATATCATCCATGTTATTGTACAGGTTGTATACACTAAAATCATAGGTACCCTTGCCCAAGTCGCCCATGTTGCCGCCTTGAGTCGCTTCGTTGCTGAACTTCTTTTCGTCCACATCACAAATGGCAACCAATTTCACCGGGTGTCCTTCTTTTTCAAGGCGAATATACTGATCCAAGTGGCCATGCCCCATAAAGCCCAGACCTACCAAACCCACTTTAAGTGTTTTCATCTCTACCTCTCCTTTTGGCGTTTAAGCGTTTGTAATTAGGATGCAATAATGCGGTTGAGCGCATCCAAGGTGCGGTACACCACCGCATCAGTAGCGCAGGGGAAACCGTTCATCTCGGCCGTCAAATATCCATCGTAGCCGATTGCACGCAATTCCTTCATAACAGCGGGGAAATTCACATCGCCGGCCAGCAAATCCACAAAACCATTGATGTTGCCCACAATATTCCGGAAATCTTTGATGTGAATGCGCCCCACGCGCCTGCCCAAGATTTTAATCCATTGTTCCGGATAGCCGACCAATAGGGCGTTGCCGGTATCAAAGTAGACCTTGACCCAATCGGAACCGATTTTGTCGATAAAGTCGCGCATCTCGATGGGCGAAAGCAGGAACTTATTCCAAACGTTTTCTATCGCGATCGTTACTTTTGCAGCTTCGGCTTCGGGCGCTAACTCTTTCAAGGCTTCCAGCGAGCGATCATAGGCCTTGTCGTAGTCTACAACGCCGCTTCCAGGTGCAAAGTCTGCTCCTACACAGCCGGGAACGACCAGAATCGCCCCTACACCCAGCCAAGTCGCCGCTTTAATTTGGAAGCGAAGAATATCTTTGGCGCGTTCGCGCACTTCGGGATCATCGGACGTGAGAGAGGTGTCCCAATAAAGCCCGGTCGCCAAGCTGGAAATTTCGATGCCGATTTCGTCGGCAAGGGCACGCAGTGCACGCACTTCCGCTTCGGTACTCTTCAAGCTAACCAGGCCTTCAGCGTCCAACGAAAGCTCAATGCCGTCGTAGCCTGCCTTTTTCGCAATGCGCATAGCATCCTCTACAGACGTACCTGCAGGAAAAGACCAAATGTTGATTCCGCGTTTCAAAATCATCATCTCCTTATTTTTGTCGCTAACTTATGCATAACTTATCCTTTACTTGCATTATAGCAAAATATCGGCGTAATATATTTGTTTTTTTAGACGGCATTTTTGTCATATCGGCCGTTGACAGCGCCATCTAAAGATGGCATCATTAAACAAAACCGTAAATTTATCGAGGTGATTTGTTTGCCCTACATACCGCTTAAGGTTAAGTTAGATCTGCGTGTTCAAAAGCTATATAGCCTACACTATTTCCAATTTGCCCATAGCTATATATTCGAAGGAGAGCGGCATGATTTTTGGGAAATGGTGTACATTGACCATGGCGAGGCCGATATCGGGGCTGAGGACACCATGCACCGGTTACAGCAAGGCCATGTCATTTTTCACGAACCCGGAGAATTCCACACCATTTGGGCACACCACCCCGAAGGGGTAAATATGTTGGTGATCTCCTTCTCGGCTACCCCGGCAGCCATGCACAGATTCAAAGGTTTGAAGCTTGAATTAAGCACTCAGCAACGCAAAATTCTGCGCCTGATCATCGAAGAAGGAGAGTACTGCTTTGGGCACGTGCTGGATAAATCCGATGAAAAAGAGCTGGTTCCAGTTCGAAGCGCCCCCTTTGGCGGCGTCCAGCTAATCGCCAACTACTTGGAGCAGTTTTTAATTCTGTTGTCCCGCGCGCTGATTGCCAATGAAACGCGCATCGCTGGCAAACCTGAACAACTCACCGAGGAAACCAATGCCTTCAACGTGACCAATCAACTATCCGCGCTAATGCGAGAACATCTGGATGGCAGCCTGAAGTTTGAAGACATTTGCAGGCATTCGGGCATCGGTCAAACCGCACTCAAAGACCTGTTCCGCCAGCACCACCACATGGGCGTAATGGAATATTATCAGCGGCTTCGAATCGAAGAAGCGCGAAGGCTGTTACGCTCCGGTATGTACAATGTAACCCAAATCGCCGAGCTGTTGAGCTATTCCAGCATCCATCAGTTTTCCAGACAATTTAAGCGCCTGGTAGGCATTCCCCCTTCCGAATATCTGCGTTCAATCAAAGACTAAACAAAATAAACGCAAAGTGTTGAAAGGGTTTTTGGCGCGTGCTACAATGATCTCAACTACGGCAACCCTGTATTTTTGCCAGACTCAAACCACAGATAACGACTTCAGGAGGGAACATTGCTATGGAAATGGGACTCAAAGGAAAAGAAATCACTTTAGGCATAATAGGTTTAGGCGGCCGCGGTCGTGGACAAATGGATACCCTGCTGGACATGCCCGATGTAAACATTGGCGCCGTATGCGACTTGTACCAAGATCGAATTGAGTTCGGTCAGAAAATGTGTTACGACAAAAAAGGGATAACACCCATCGGCACCACAAACTACAGAGTTGTTTTGGAAATGGATTCCATTGATGCAGTCGTCGTGATGACCTCCTGGACGACCCACTTGCACATTTCCACCGATGCGCTGCGTGCAGGCAAGCGCGTGGCCATGGAGGTTGGCGGCGCCGCTTCGGTAGACGAATGCTGGCAGCTGGTGCGCGCCAGCGAGCAAACCGGGATACCGGTGATGATGCTAGAAAACTGCTGTTATAATCAGGAAGAAATGGCACTTTTAAATATGGTAAAGCAGGGCCTATTTGGCGAAGTGGTGCACTGTGCCGGCGGCTATCAGCACGATCTGCGCTCTGAAATTGGCAGAGGCGATATTGACCGCCACTATCGTCAGCACAACTTCTTGCACCGCAACGGCGATCTATATCCCACCCACGAGTTGGGGCCCATCGCCAAAATATTGGATATCAACCGCGGCAACCGCATGGTCAGCTTGACATCCATGGCATCCAAAGCCCGCGGCCTAACTCAATGGCTAAAGGACAACCGCCCCGACAGTGACCTGTCCAACCGCACCATCAATCAGGGCGATATCGTTACCACCACCATAAAATGTGCAAACGGTGAAACCATCGTGCTGACCCACGACTGCACCTTACCCCGCCCCTACTCCAGAGGTTTGCGCATACAAGGCACCAAAGGCATCTACATGGAAGACAAGGCAGGCCTTTATATCGAAGGTCTAACTGAACCCGATTTCGATGCATGGTTAAAAGACAATCTTGAAAATTTAGAAAAGCGCTATTCTGGTAAAGAATTAACAGACAAGATAGAAAGCTTGCGCAACACCACCAAAGATTGGCTGCACGAGTGGGCAGACTTCAAACCCTATTTGAAACAATTTGAACATCCGCTTTGGAAAGCTTATCAGGACTTTGGCATGCGCGGCGGACATGGCGGCATGGACTATTTGGTTTTGCGTGCCTTTGTCGAAAGCGTCCAAAATCAAACCAATCCCCCCATCGATGTGTACGATACAGCCAGTTGGCTTGTGATCACCTGCTTAAGCGAACAGTCGGTAGCTATGGGCGGCATGCCGGTCAGCATTCCCGACTTCACCGACGGTGCATGGATCGACAGAGAGCCCTGTGAACCTAATGCCTATGCGTTGGACGAAGTGTACGAAGAATTATTCTAAAGCCTTTACTCTTACGGTGCTTTTTCCTTCAGACTGAACTTACTGCCCATATATCCCATATATAAAGAGACAGACAGCAGATTTAATATAAGATCTGCTGTCTGTCTCTTACAAGCCCTACCCTTTGATGGCACCAACCATGACCCCTTTTACAAAATATTTTTGCAAGAAGGGATAGATAACCAAAATGGGCACTGTGGAAATAATTACCGTACAATATTTGATTAGCTCACGGTTGAACGACTCTGCGTTCATCGTCGTAACGTCCACAGCGGTGGTCGTACTCTGATCCGTGATTAGGATTTCGCGCAAAAACATTTGTAGCGGATACAAACCCCTGTTGCGCAAGAACATCAAAGCCTGATACCAGCTATTCCAATACCCTACCGCATAATACATTGCAATAACGGCGATAACCGCTGAGGATAATGGAATGTACACCTTGACAAAAATCTGCAACTCGTTGGCTCCGTCCAATATTGCCGCTTCCTCCAACGACTCCGGTATCCCCATAAAAAATGTTCGCATAATGATTAGGTTGTACGAACTCATCGCATAGGGCAACAAAAATGCCCACGGTGTATCATAAATCTTTAGTCCGCGCACCACAAAAAATAACGGGATAATCCCACCGCTAAAGAACATGGTTACCAAAATCATCTTCATCGCAATTCCGCGGATCATAAAATACTTTCGAGAGACACAAAACGCACCCATCCCGGTGAGCAGCAGCCCCAGCGCTGTGCCTACCACTACATAAAATGCTGTGTTCCTAAATCCAATGGGTATTCCCGCATTTAAAAATGATAACCTGTATCCCTCCAAAGTATAGGGCTGAATCGGCCACCACAACGGGCCATAATGACTGAGCAATTGTTTCGCATCGGAAAACGAAGCAAACAAACAATATAAAAGCGGGTACACAGCGACGATCATTACGCCCGTCATGATGATATACAGCGCAATTGAAAAAATCCAATCACCAGTTGTACGCTTGATTTTATTTTGAGCTTTTACCGGTTTTGTCGTAACCACTATGTTCCCCTCCTTACCACAAACTATTGTCCGAAATTCGCCTGGAAATTGTGTTGGCACCAACCAACAGTATTACGTTGACCACAGAGTTCATCAATCCAACAGCCGTTGCATATGAGTACTGCATTTGCTCCAGACCGGTTCTGTACACATAGGTGGAAATAACGTCTGCGGTTTCGTAAATGGTTTGGTTGTATAGCAAGTAAATGCGGTCCCATCCCAAACTCATAAGATTGCCGATGCGCAAGATCAGCAGGATCACGATGGTCGGAGCGATTCCGGGCAAGGTAACGTGCCACATTTGGCGCCAACGCCCTGCACCGTCTACCCTGGCAGCTTCGTAAAGTTCAGCGTCAATTGCAGTCAGTGCCGCAAAGAAAATAATAGAATCCCAGCCCAGTTCCTGCCAAATATTCATACCGATATACAAAGGTTGGAAGTACTTGGGCACCGTCAAAAGGCTAGTTTTTTCTGTAATACCGAGAGAACTCAAAATTCCGGTCACCAAACCATCGCTTCGAACAAAGATAAGCAACAAAGAACACACCACAACCGAAGATACAAAGTGCGGCATGTAGGTAACCGTCTGAGCCACTTTCCGAAACTTCAAAGACTTACATTCGTTCAGCAGCAAAGCGAAAATAATCGGCAATGGGAAAGAAAATATCAACATGCCAATGTTGATGGACAAGGTATTTCTTACCAACCGCCAGAAGAACGGACCTTGGACAAAACCGAGAAAGTGTTTAAACCCAACGAATTGGCTCCCTGCAATACCCTTCATCGGCTTGTAATCTTGAAAGCCGATAATGATACCAAACATCGGCGCATAATGAAACACAACATAATACGCCACCACGGGCAAAAACATCAAATATAACCACGGGTGAGTTTTGATGTTTTTAAGCAACCGCTTCCAAACAGATTGTTGATATGGCCTAGGTAAAGTGTTGTTCATTGCAAACCTCCACCCCATCCTTATAGGTTAGTATTTTTTCATCTTCTCCTCAAATATAAAACATATAATTCCTAGCACCCCAGATCATTTTATTGAGCTTTTAACTAGAGCTAGAGTGAAGATCAATGCGCACCTGACGCCAAACAAGTAAGGAGCGACAGATCTGTTTTGCTTTTGCAGATCTGTCAACTCCTACTTTTAAATGATCTTTAAGCTAGTATGGAGGGAAATTAGCGAGCGATGTAACGGTCGTATGCATCCTGTTGGATTTTAATGCATTCATCAAGTCCCATGCCCTTAATTTGCTCAAGATAGCTGTCATAATTCTCAATGGAATCGTCGCCAAAGATAATCTTATAATCTTTATCGTAGATGAAGGTTTCAATTTCGTTCATCTTGGTAACCAAAGTCTGAGATTCTTCCGCAGTCAAAGAAATCATATTCGGAATGACGCGGTCTCTGTTGGCGTTTTTGGTCCAAGCTTCCCAGCACTGAGCGTTGACCGGCTCACCGTATTGCATGTATTCCATTTCGGATGCATATTCGCTGGACAGGTTTTGAATGGTGTAGATGTAACGAATGGAATTGTACTCCAGATCCGGGTTGTTCAAGATAAAGTCGGAGAACTGACGGGTTCCGTCTTCATTTGTCCAGTGGATTTCGGTTCCATCTTCCAGTTTTTCCACGCCAAAGCACATAAGCTCTGCACCTTCGTAGCTATACAGGTAATCCAAAGCTTTGAAAGCCTCTTCAGGATGTGCACAGGTGGTTGTGATGCCCCAGTACATTCCGTTTTCGCCGTTGACAATGGGCTCCGCAAACGGATTGGGCTGGCCGATAGAGGCTTCGTCCTTAACGGGAGCAGTCAAGCCGATCAGATCAAAGTTTTCATCGGTTACTTTGCCCAAAGCGTTCAATTCCTGAGTCTGCCAGTTTCCTACACAGACCATAGCAGATTTGCCCGAAGTGAACATCGTGCGCGCATCCTCTTCTTCGCGGGTCGGGAAGTCCCGGTCGATCAAGCCTTCTTGCATCCAGCTATTGAGCAAGGTCAAATAATCTTTGAAACCGGGCTCCAAACGGGAATAGGTAACTTTTCCGTTTTCATCCAGCATAAACTTGTTGGGTTTTACGCCCGCCCAAGAGGAGAGATAAGCCGAACCCTGGAAGAAGCCTTTGTCCAGTTTAGAAAGAGCCAGCGGAACTTCAAAGCCTTTTTCCTTAAAGGCGCGAAGCATTTCGGTGACCTGATCAATGGTCTCCGGAGGATCCATGCCCAGTTCTTTGAGCACGTCGCCGCGTACTACCATTCCGGTGTGCTGCTGACCTAGAACCGGAACGCGCTGGGAGGCAGCACCGAAACGATACATGCCTTCATCTGTCATAAAGTTACGCTTAGCTTCATCGTCCCAGTTTTTGTGCGCTTCGGTTAAGTAATGATAGCCAAACTTTTCAACATAAGGGTTCAAGTCAATCAAAATACCGTCATTAATGGCGCCTTCAACGCCGCCAGCATATTTATTGTTCCAATCGCCATAGATAAAGATATCGGGCAAATCTCCGGAAGCGATAACGTTGTTGAAGTAGGTGCCGTCGTCATTTTTCGGAGGGTGAATAAAAGTGAAATCAACCCCTGTACGTTTCTCCCATTCTTGGATCGCCGTGTGCTCGTCATAGGTCAACATGCCCTTTTCAGAACCGGATTCCATCGCCATGTAAACCGTCAACTTAACGCTACCATCGGTTACGATAGGCATATCGTACTGTTCTGGCACAGGAAAGATTTCGTCTACTTCTGCAAATGCTCCGACGCAACCCAGCAGCATCGTAAGCACAAGCAAAGCAGATACTAGTGTTTTCTTCATACAAAAAAACTCCTCTCAAGACATTTTTTTGAGTCGCTTTTGGTTGCACAAGTATAGATGCAACACAAAACAACTCATTCTTAATCTTTCTTAGAGTTTAACACACGAATAACTTTTTGTAAATGATTAATGATTATTTTTTTTAATGTTAAGCATAAAATGTTAATAAATACGATACTTTACACTTTAACGGTAAATTTATTTTTAAGAAAAATGCCACAACAGCAACAAGCAGGCACCAAAACAAGTTGCCTGCTTGTCGCTTAAATAGCTGTAATTTAATGAATATAAGTGCGTAATTTAGCTGCGTAAAACCGCGTCATGCCGCTCTTCACATGCTTTCAATATATTTTCCATAGCTTTTGAAATTTCATTTTCGGTCAACGTACGATCTTGAGCGCGCAAACGGACAGAAAATGCAACGCTCTTTTTGTCACTGCCCAGCTGCAAGCCCTGGTATACGTCAAATACTTTAACTTCCTCTAGCAAGCGACCACCTGCCGTTCGAATGGTTTCGATGATCGGCCCAACCAGCGTATCTGCTGAAACAACCAACGCCAAATCTCTGTCCACAGCCGGAAATTTGGGCAACGGTTTGGTTTCAGGCTGGGGTACTGCGTTGAACAATACTGCCTCCAAATCAATTTCAGCCAAATACACGCGCCGATTGATTTCGAATTTCTCCACAACATCCGGGTGCATTTCGCCCAATTGCGCAATCTGCACAGCGCTTTGAGGTAGGATCATAACCGCTTTTCTGCCGGGATGATAATACATATCCCCGCCTGGCATTGTTCTAGGCACAATGCCAAAACGATTCAGAAGGCACATGACCATATCTTTAATTGTATAAAAATCTGCATCGTCGCCATACAAGCCAATGCATACTGTAAGCGCTTCTTTGGGCAAATCATTTTCGCGGGGTATAAACACCGGTGCAATTTCAAACATGCGCACATTTTCGTTGCCGCGATTGTTGTTGAGCGCCAAATTGGAAAGCAAGCTCGGCACCAAAGTGGTGCGCATGACCGAGGTATCCTCGCCCAACGGATTGCGCACTTTTATAGGATTTAAACGCACATCTTGTGTGGGAATTCGCAAATTTTCCAGCCATCGCGGGCCAATAAAGGAGAAATTCATGGCTTCATATGCGTTCATTCCAACCAGCGTATCGCGAACTTTATCCCTTAGTTTTTGCCGCTCGTTTCTGCCCCCTATTTGTCCACCGCCGCTAAGCATAGTTGACGGAATTTTATCATAGCCGTATAGCCTTAATACCTCTTCAGAAATATCAGCTTCGGTTTCCAGATCCAATCGGTGCTGAGGAATATGACATTTCAAATTCTCGCCGTCCAGCTCTGTTTGAATCTCTAAGGAATCCAGCAGATCCACCATGGTTTCTGGTGGCACATCCACGCTCGTACGCTTGCGTATGCGCTCTACATTCGCGCACACAACCCGTTCTTCCTGTGGGTTCGGGTAGTGGTCATACACGCCCGGTACCACCTCGCCGCACTCTAGTTCGTTGACCAGCTGGCAGGCGCGCAGCAGTGCTTCCATAACCGTATCCGGACAAACGCCCCGCTCGAACCTGCCCGAAGACTCGGTTCGAATTCCCAGCGTTCTGGCGGTAATTCTGGTGCTGGCGCGATCAAAAGCAGCACATTCAAACAAAACAGTCGAAGTTGCTTCGGTAATTTCCGAATCTCCACCGCCCATAATCCCAGCTAAGCCCGTCGCCTTATCTGCATCGGCGATGACCAGCATTTGGTTGTTTAATGTGTGTTCTTTATCATCCAAAGTGGTTAGCTCTTCGCCCTCGGCAGCTCTGCGCACGATGATCTTGCCATCGCGCACCTTATCCAGATCAAAGGCGTGCATGGGATGTCCGGTTTCCAACATTACAAAGTTGGTTATATCTACAATGTTGTTAATGGGACGCACGCCGCTGGCGTAAAGGTATCTACGCATCCACATGGGCGATTGACCGATTTTTACGTTGCGGATAACCTTTGCACAATAGCGCGGGCACAACTCGTTATCCAGCACTTTAATCTCTACAAGATCAGAAATGTTTCCTTGCTGGCTCTCCTGTACACTGATTTCGGGTTTGACAAAGTGTGTGCCTAGCGCAGCCGCGCTTTCTCGCGCGATGCCCCATACACTTAAGCAATCGGGACGATTGGCTAGGATTTCAAACTCTATAACCTCATCACCCAGGCCAAATACCTCTTTGACATCGGTCCCCGGCTCGTGGGGCTCGTTGAAAATTAAAATCCCTTCATCTCCACTGTGAGAATAAAGCGACTCCGGAATCTCCAGTTCGCTTCCTGAGCAGAGCATGCCTTCCGACTCGACCCCGCGCAGTTTTCCCCGTTTGATCTTTAGCCCGCTGGGCAACACAGAACCCACAAGGGCAACCGGCACGTACGCTCCCTCAAAGACGTTTGGGGCACCGGTAACGATTTGCAGGGTTTTATCCCCAACATTAATCTGGCAAATCAACAGGTGGTCAGAATTTTCGTGCTTTACCACGCTCTCAATCTTGCCTACCACCACTTTAGAAAAATGACTTCCGGTAACTTCTACCCCTTCGACTCCGGTTCCCGTCATGATCATTCTTTGGGTATATTGTTCAGTAGAAACCGGAATATCCGTGTATTCATTTATCCAGCTGATCGGTATATTCATTTATATCATCTCCTTTGCTTATAAACTTAATAGAACTGAGACAAAAATTTCAGGTCATTTTCGTACAAGTAGCGCATATCTTCAATGTTGTACTTCAACATCGTCAAGCGTTCAATGCCCACACCAAACGCAAATCCCGAGTATTTTTTCGAATCAATCCCGCACATATCGAGCACTTTGGGATTAACCATGCCGGCGCCCAAAACTTCCAACCAGCCTGTGCCTTTGCAAACCCTGCACCCTTCGCCGCGACAGGCTGCACAGGTTACATCTACTTCGGCAGAAGGCTCAGTGAATGGGAAGAATGATGGACGAAACCTGGTCTTTATGCCTGCCCCGTAAAGTTTCGTAGCAAACGTATCTAAGGTTCCTTTTAAGTCACTCATCGAGACATTCTCGTCGATAACCAGCGCTTCCATTTGATGGAAAACCGGAGAGTGGCTGGCATCAGCCTCGTCCACCCGGTATACCCGGCCCGGACAAACGATTCGAATAGGCGGCTTCCGGGTGGTCATAATGCGCGCTTGTACCGGGGATGTATGGGTTCTGAGCACAACTTCATCACTGATATAAAAAGTGTCTTGTGCATCGCGCGCGGGATGGTTTTTGGGCAAATTGAGCAGTTCAAAATTGTACTTATCGTACTCAACTTCGGGGCCTTCGGCCACCTCATAGCCCATGCCGGTAAAAATATCCAGCACATCGTTGAGCACAAGGTGCATGGGATGTACACTGCCTACGCACCTATCTGCACCCGGGAGAGTCACGTCTATGGTTTCTTGCTTGAGCCTGAGCTCCCGCTCAGCCGATGCCAACATAGCCGCCCGCTCTTGGATGGCAGCTTCAATGGTTTCCCTGACCTGGTTAATCAGTTTGCCTATGAGCGGACGTTCTTCGGCCGACAAGTTGCCCATGTTGCGCAGCATCAAAGTCAGCTCACCTTTTTTGCCGAGCACGCTCCGACGGATTTCTTCCAATGAAGGAGTTTCTTCTGCGTCCTTTAGCTTTTGTAGAACCCGTTCACGCAATTGATTTAATTTCTCTTGCACGATCTTTCCCTCCTGATCTTTCTTTTAAAAAACAAAAACTTCGTCCCCAAAAAGGGACGAAGTCATGGCGTTCGTGGTACCACCCAGATTTGCCTTGTGCGATCGATAGCGCACGCAGCCTCTCATGCAATATAACGGACATGAACCCGTTTATGCTTACTTGGAATTTTCGGCATAAATGCTCAGGAGTGAACTTCATTCAGCGGTTCTGCCTGTCATGCTCTCAGCCTGGGCACAACTCTCTGATCGGGAACGTGCGGAATTACTTTTCTCCATCATCGCAAATTTAACTATTGAAATATGCTATCATAAGCACATAAACAAGTCAAGAGATTAGTTGATAAACTCATCTTCGTCGGCTTCAGCAATCTCAAGATAGCGCTCAAAAATAACTTTCAACAATGTCTCATCTTCGATGCCTACATAAATATCTTCGCCATCTTGATCCTGATCTATCCTGAGAATGATTACTTCATCATCACCCACATCTTCCATGGGCTCGGCGGGCACCAACAGTATATAAGTTTCGCCCATGTGGTCCAAGGTCATTAGATGTTCAAAGCGTACTGGGGTGTCATTCTCATCCAAAAGTTCCACTATATTATCCATTTCAAAACCGTCCTTCATTCAAAGGTATCCCCTTTCCGGTGAATTATTCATTCCAACCGCCTGCATCCAAAAATCCTTGTAGGATATACACTGCGGCAATTTTATCTACCACTTGCTTGCGTTTTTCCCTTGAAACAGCGCCTTCAATCAAGGTGCGATTTGCGGCCACACTGGTTAAGCGCTCATCCCAAAATCGAACATTCAGACCAACGTCTTCAATCTGTTTTGCATATTCTTTAATAGCTTGTGCCTGTGGGCCCAAAGATCCATCCATAGACTTCGGCAACCCAACCAGGATTCGGTCGGTTTTGTAACGTTTTGCTAGGTCCACTATGTGCCGAATGTCGTTTTCGCTGCCACGGGTGAATATTGTCTCAATTCCTTGTGCGGTGTAACCCAGCGGATCGCTAACCGCTACGCCAATCCTGCGCTGACCTATATCCAACGCCAAAATCCTTTGATGGGTAGTATTCTTACTCATCGCAGTGAGCCAGATAGAAACGCACAAACTCTTCCAAGATTTCATCGCGTTCCAACCGGCGAATCAAAGAGCGAGCGTTATTATAACTCGTAATATATGTGGGGTCGCCCGACAACAAATACCCTACTATTTGGGTAATCGGATCGTACCCTTTGGCTTTGAGGGCTTGATAGACCGTACGGATGATTTCTTCAGCCGAATCGGAGACCTCTGTAGGAATATTAAAATAACGTGTTTCGTCAAACTGACCGTTCATAACGCACCGCCTTTTAGCCTTAGTTTACTATACTAAATGCATTATACATTATTCCGCAATGCATTTCAAATTATTTCTCTACAAGTTTCCATTGAGTATTTTATAAAAATTGTTACTATATGATTCTTTATTCCCAACCAAAAAACAACAATGAGGCCCAGTTGAACGTGCAAACTGGGCCTCATTGTTAGCAGTCAAGTTATGTTACTTCATCAGTATCATACAACCGTTTCGGTTTTGGGCTGGATCGCTCCCACCGTATTGAATGTTAATTTGCCATTCGCAACGCCAACCTGCACTTTTTGACCGAGCTGAATATTACCGTTTAGAATTTCTTCACTCAGCGAATCCTCCACCATGCGCTGGATCGTCCTGCGCAGCGGACGCGCGCCATATGTTGGATCGAATCCTGCCTTGGCCAACATATCTACCGCCTCCGGCGACACTTCCAGCTCAATACCGCGCTCTTTTAAGCGATTGGCAATTTGTTTGACCATAAGCAAGGCAATTTTATCGATATCTTGCTGATCCAAAGAGTGAAAAACAATGATCTCATCCAAGCGGTTCAAGAATTCAGGACGGAAAATCTGTTTGACATCTTCCATGATGTTTTCTTTCATGTTGTCATAATCCGCTTGATCGGAAGCTTTGCTGCCAAAGCCCATGCTCCGCTGCTTTTTAAGGGTATGGGCGCCGGCATTAGAGGTCATAACGATCACTGTGTTTTTAAAGTCTACCACACGCCCCTGGCCATCGGTCAGCCTACCGTCTTCCAGAATTTGCAGCAACACGTTAAACACATCCGGGTGGGCCTTTTCCACTTCGTCAAACAGCAAAATAGCATAGGGCTTTCTGCGCACCCTTTCGGTGAGCTGCCCACCTTCATCGTACCCGACGTATCCGGGAGGAGAACCGATCAATCTGGACACCGAGTGTTTTTCCATGTATTCAGACATGTCGATGCGGATCATACTATCATCATCGCCAAACAAAGCTTCACCCAAAGCTTTGCACAGTTCGGTTTTCCCTACGCCGGTAGGCCCGAGAAAGATAAACGAACCGATCGGACGGCGCGGATCCTTCAACCCTGCGCGAGCGCGGCGTATGGCGCGCGCCACAGCGTCCACCGCTTCATCCTGGCCGATTACGCGTTGGTGCAAAGTCTGTTCCAGGTTGAGCAAGCGCTCCGCTTCGTCTTGGGTCATTTGCGTAACCGGGATGCCGGTCCAGCTGGACACAATTTGGGCCACTTCTGGTTCGCCGACAGTTTCAACTTTTTTGTCCCGATTTTCAGTCCACTGCTGACGGCTGGCGGCAATTTCGTTTTGCAACTGCCGCTTTTTATCGCGAAGCTGGGCGGCCTTTTCAAAATCTTCATGGGCAACCGCTTCTTCGGTTTCTTTGTTCAAAGCCTCTAGCCGGGCTTCCTGTTCCTTCATGTCGGGCGGCGCGGTCACCGATAAAATCTTTACTCTGGAGGCCGCTTCATCAATTAAATCGATGGCCTTGTCAGGCAGGAAGCGATCGGATATATATCGATCGGACAGGTTTACTGCCGCTTCGATCGCCTCGTCGGTTATTTGCACCTTGTGGTGAGCCTCATAGCGATCCCGCAAACCCTTTAGGATTTGAATCGCTTCGTCCTTGGTGGGTTCGCCTACCATCACCGATTGGAAACGGCGTTCTAGGGCCGCATCCTTTTCGATGTGCTTTCGGTATTCGTCCAGAGTGGTTGCGCCGATGCATTGCAGCTCTCCCCTGGCCAACATAGGCTTTAAGATGTTGGCGGCGTCCAGTGCGCCTTCCGCTGCGCCGGCACCGACCAGCGTGTGCAGCTCGTCGATAAACAAGATTACATCGCCGCTGTTTTTAACCTCTTCCAACACAGCCTTGATGCGCTCTTCAAATTCTCCGCGGTATTTTGCACCCGCCAGCATGCTCGCCAGATCCAACGCCATTACCCGCTTGCCTTTAACGGTTTCGGGGATATTGCCCTCGGCAATCAGCTGCGCCAAACCTTCGGCAATGGCCGATTTACCGACGCCGGGCTCGCCGATCAGCACCGGGTTATTTTTGGTACGCCTGCTCAATATTTGAACCACGCGTTCGATTTCCTTGCTCCTGCCGATTACCGGATCCACTTCGTTGTTTGCAACGGCCTTGCTCAAATCGCGAGCGTATTGATCCAAGGTGGGCGTTTCGCTATTGCCCGATGCCGAGCCCTGGCCGTTTCTTTGAGCGCCACCTTCTTCATTGTTGGAAAGCGCGCGGATTAAGTTTTCCCTGGTCTGGTTCAAATCGATCCCCATCTTCAGCAGCAAATGAGCCGCTACGCCTTCCCTTTCATCCATCAGCGCGAGCAGCAGGTGCTCGGTGCCCACATAGTTGTGACCCAAAGCCATCGCTTCGCGCGCGCTTTGTTCCAAAACCTTCTTGGTGCGTGGCGTGTAGCTCATGGAGCGCGGCGTTTCATCCCCGCGTCCGACCAAGTTGATGACCTCGTTACGCACTTGATCCACACTAAAGCCGGGAAGAACTTTGTTTTCTCCCTCCAGACTATCCAAAATGCCCAATAAAAGATGCTCGGTGCCCACGTAGGAGCGTCCCATTTGCGCCGCCTCACTCTGCGCTGCCATCAGCGCTTTTTGAGCGCGTTCTGTGAATTTCGAAAAAAATGCCATATGTACCTCCCGTACTATCTATATATTCAAAAGTTATTAGCCAATATTTAAATGTTTAATCTCGTCCCTTACCAGACGAGCGCGTTCCTGATCGCAGCGGCTGTCATCGGCATCCGGGCCACACAATACCCGTATTGATCCCGATTGATAATCGTCCACAATCCGATCGATCTTGGCCAAGGGAACGGCGATGTAACCCATGCTGGCGGCTACGCGCAAATCGCTCATTAGCTGCATAAACTCGCCAACGCTCAGTATGCGCGCTTGGCTTAATATGCCTATTGAGCGCATCAGCTTATCTTCAAGGGCGCATCCATTGTCCTTGCGGATTTGTTCGCGCACCTTTTCTTCGTGATCCACGACCTGCTTGGTCGCCGCAATAATCGATTTGATCATATCGGCTTCGCTGCGTCCCAAGGTGACTTGATTGGACAGCTGATACAAATCGCCGACCGCATCGCTGCCTTCGCCGTACAACCCGCGAACCGTCAATCCCAATCGAGAAATTGCTCGCACCACGGAACCGATCTGGCGCGTTTTGCTCAGCGCCGGCAAATGCAGCATCGTGCTCGCGCGCATGCCAGTTCCCACGTTGGTGGGGCAGCTGGTCAAATAACCCAGGTTGCTGTCAAAGGCATAAGGATGCTGCGCTTCCAGCCACCTTTCTGCCGCAAAAGCGATTTCTGCCGCTCCCTGCAAATCCATGCCTCGTTTTAAGCCTTGAATACGCAAATGATCCTCTTCATTAATCATAATGCTGAGTTCTCGGTTTCTTGACAGAAGCACAGCAGACACATTGGTGAATTTCAAAAGGTCATAACTGATCAGATGATGTTCTACCAGCTTGGATCGCTCATTTACATTCAGCGCTTCCATGCGCAACAGCTCAAAATCATGATCCAAGGTTGCGGCTATAGAGGCCTTTCCCGCTCTATTTATGGTTTCTTCAGCGAGATCCGAATTCATTTTTAAGGAGAAAGGAATATCGGCATAATTCCGAGCCAGCCGCACCCTGCTACTCACTACAACATTGCACAAATTCGGCTGTCTAAGTTCATTGTTCATGTTCAATCTCCTCTTGAGCCTCAGGCAAATCCTGGCCTTTCTCCATCAAACGGATGCGATCGCGCAGTTCCGCTGCCCGTTCATACTCTTCGGTAAGTATCGCTTGTTGCAATTCTTGTTTCAATTGGTCAAGCTTTAAAGTATCCGAAACACTTTCCTTTAAGTTTTCAGGGCCGGATCCTACGTGCTGTATGTTGCCATGCACACTTTTTAGTATTTCCTCCAAAGGGGCGGCAAAGGCGGCGTAGCAGTGCGCGCAACCCAACAAACCACTCTCCCTGAACTCTTTATAGGTGGTTCCACACTCGCTACACTTCAAAACATCGTTCGGGTCAAACTCTTGTTGCGGCGCGTAGCTACCGCTCAAAAAATTGCTCAAAAAGCCAACCAGCCCATTTAGGTTGAAATCGGTTACAGACTGTTGAACCTGATCCAAACAGCTATGACACAAATTTTTCTCTTGGACTTGACCGTCGATTACCATAGTCAATCTGACGGTTGCCGGCCTTTGTTTGCATTGATCACACATCATTCTGATCCACCTCTTTTGTTTCCACATTGCGAAAAACCTGGCGTAGCATTGCCTTCAAAACCGATGCGCGCAATATGTTTTTCGCATTGATCGGCAAGGCAAGCGCACTTTCGCGCACGGCCGATTGCATCAGTTTTTCTTCCCGCGCGGTAATAATTTTCCGTTCATATAGCTGAGAAACAATGGCCATCGCCACATCTTCCTCCACCGAATTGCCAACACGTTCCAGCAGCGTCTTTAGCAGAGACTGCTTGTTTGATTGTTGTACGCGGACAATTCTCACATAGCCGCCCCCGCCGCGTTTGCTTTCAATAATGTAACCATGGTCCACGCTAAATCGAGTGGCCAAAACATAATTAATTTGAGATGGTGCACATCCAAAATGCTGGGCCAGCTCATTCCTGCGCAACTCTATAAACGTTTCTTGGTCCATAAGCTCTCGGATAAAATGTGCAATCGAATCGCTGAGCTGAGCCATCACAATCAACTCCTTATTACTCTTGAAATTACTCAGGACAACTTTTACCTACCTTGACTTTAATTATATACCCACTTGCGGCTGTCTGTAAACAATATTTGGGTTACTTTTTATTCTATTCTTTACAAGGCACCAAACCTTTCGATTCTTGCCAAATCCACCCAAACAAAAGCGATGCTCATCACGCAGATTGCTATAAACTCATTGCGATTAAAAATTTCAGCATGTTCCAGGCCCCCGTTTTTTCGTAGCATACCCAACACATTTTCAAGACATTCGTCTATATATGGCTCAGTATGATAATCAATCACTAATAATCCATATGCCCTGCCTCAAGCTGTTCTTTATAATGAGCAGTACAACCGCATATATGGACATCAACTTTTGAACGATTATTAAAAGAATCGACAACGACTTTCAAGTTATTTTGCGGATTTAACTAGAATTAGAAATAAAGAATGGGTGCGGATGATATTTAGGATCGACTGTTTAATCCTAAATTCATACGCACCCATTTTAGCTAAGTTACTCTGTAATTACAGGTTCTTCGTATGTGTCGGTGAATCTTTCTTCTTTTTGTTAACCACCACAGCTACGCTAACCAAGGATATAGCCATAAGCACTGCATAGCAAATGATTATATTGTCGTCACCTACCTTCGGCATACTACTTTCTGCTGCGGGCGTTGCGGTAGGCGCTTCTGTAGGTTTAGTCGTAGGTTCTTCTGTAGGCTCTGACGTGGGTGTAGCAGTAGGCTCAGCCGTGGGTTCTACCGTGGGCTCGGACGTGGGTGTAGCAGTAGGCTCAGCCGTGGGTTCTACCATGGGCGTTGGGGTAGGTTCAACCTTCTTTTGGTTCTTAATTATTTGATTTGTCGTTGTACCCGCCTCTACCACTACAATAACGGGTTCAGACAATTCTTCATACCCTTCGGGTGTTTTGGTTTCCGTTAACTCATATTGGCCAGGCACAAGACCCAAGACTGTAACCTCGCCATTTTCATCGGTGGTTAAGTCGCCCTGCACAGCTATACCATTCTGTGCCAAGGTAAACACGGCCCCTTCAAGCAACAGACTTTCATCCTGGGCATCCACTTTAGTTATGGTCAAACCACCGAAGGGAACGTTCTCCACTTCCTTAACCATAGGACCTACCGTGCTGACGCCAATGGTTATGGCAATGGGCGTATCGTTAGGTACATAGCCACTCAGTCCTGTTGTTTCGACCAGTTGATAGGTACCGAGGCTATCAACAGCAAAATCTGCTTCGCCAGATTCATTGGTCGTCACTTCTGCAACTACAGCATTGTCTGCCTTACGCAGTTCAAAAACAACACCTTCAAGTAGTGCGCCGCTTACGCTATCTTTTTTCACCACTTTTATTGGATAGGCATTGGCATAGTTTATATCATAGTTGTTGTATGCATAATCAAAGCCAATGGCCTCCCCATTGTCGTCGTTTAAAACGGTGTAGTGAGCTGTTTTGATTTTTTGGCTATGTAAGGCTTTATCATCTTCTTTAATCTGGTGTGCTGTGGCTGCTTTGTTCTTTTCAAAAACAACCTGGGGAGAGGAAACCGTAACATTGGCCAGTTTTTCGGTATAAATCGCTCCGCCATCAAGGCTTGCAGTGTTTTGGGTCAACTGAACTTCATCTTCCACCGTCAAAAGCGCTGATGAAGCTACATAGATACCACCACCATTATAGCTGCTGCTATCCACAACAGCTGTGGCACCTTTTAAAATCACCGGTGCAGTATTGATATAAAGACTGCCGCCTTTGGAGCTGGTATTCGTTATATCTACCGTATTATTGGTAAATGATGTGTCGGCAATGGTTCCCGTATAATCGTATCCATCCTCATCACCGTATGCCACAATCGCTCCACCCCAGCGTTCTGCTCTATTGTTTTCAAAGGTGCTACCGGTAATACCAAAACTGGTTTCCGAAAAATAGATGCCAGCTCCGTCAAAACCGGTGTTATCGGAAAACTCTGTGTTGTTGATGGTTGCAGTATGAATATAGTTAGGATTGATTTGTTTTTTGGAATTGCTCATCCACAGAGCGCCATTGCTGTTTTGAACGAAAAGCGAATCATTAATCACAGCTGAGCCGGGTACAATACCAATTCCTCCTGCATCCGGTGCGTTATTCTGCTTAACCGTAATGCGATCCGCTGTTAAGATAGCTCCTCGCATATATAAGGCGCCCCCGCTACTTGTCGCCGTGTTTTCACTAAAAGTGACATCCGTTAACTTGGTATGAGTATCACTTAATATCGCTCCACCAAAACTTCTGTTTCCGGTGGCATTTCCTATAAAAGAGCTATTGTCAATAATCAGCCCATCTACTTTTTGTCGTTCAACGGTAAATGCACCGGGGTTTGTGCCCGCATAAATAGCGCCACCAAAGGCTCTGTTTCCGGTAGTACTGTTTTGATTGAACTGAGAATCTTTAATGGTCAGTACCGATGTGCCGCCGGACATATAGATGGCACCGCCGTCAGCTATAGACTGGTTCCCTGTGAAATCGCCATTGGTCACATTTACCACGCTGGTATCATCACCGTAGACAGCGCCGCCAGACGATTGTGCCGAGTTGCCGGTGAACGTTGTATCCGTAAAGGTAGCAACGATTTCTCCTGCCAAGTAAATGGCGCCACCGTTTTCACTTTGGTTATTTGTAAAAGTGGAACCCGTTACAACAGGAGCGGATGCCTGGGATACATACCTTGTATCATGGAAGAAGAACAAGGCTCCACCGGCATTGCTGGCAGCATTGCCGGTATAACGGCTGTTTTGATCCTGAAAGGCATTATAAGAATATGCATATACTGCACCGCCCTGCACAGCCTGGTTGTTTTCAAAGGTAACGTCTTCAAGTTTAAGAGCAGTTTCAATTTGAACATAAACAGCGCCGCCCTTTAAATTGGTGGAACTATTCCCTGTAAAGCTTCCCCCAGTAATAGTTACATTAGAATAGTTTAGAGTACCAATTGCTCCACCGTTGTAATAAGCAGTGTTATTTTCGAAATTGGTACCGCCGATTGTTAATACGCAATTATCGTGAATATATATGGCTCCGCCGTCACCATTTACATCAAGTAAATCAGCCCGATTTTCAGCAAAGTTTCCGTTTGAAATTGTAATAACTGCATTATTATAACCGCAAATAGCGCCACCTACATCAGATATATTTTTTTCAAACAAGCTATTGGTTAAGCTTACTTGGGCATCGCTTCTAATATCAATTGCACCACCACTATAGATGGAAGTATTGCTTTTAAAACGGCTGCCTGTATCTGTAAAGGTATTCCCTCCGGCTACATAAATAGCGCCGCCCCATTCGCTTGTATTGTTACTAAATGTATTATTGACACTGACCAGCCCGGCACCTTGATCGGCATAGATAGCGCCCCCTAAGGTTGCAACGCTGTTTTTATCAAAGGATGAGCCCTGTATGTCAGCGCTGGCTCCTCCGCTGATGTAAACGGCTCCTCCACCAAAATTTGCAGTGTTGGCATTAAAGGTTGAACCGCTAATAGTGGCAGTTCCTTTGTCTAAGTAAACGGCGCCGCCATAATAACCGGTGGCGGTCTTATTATTTATAAAAGTCCCTTGAGTAACGGTCAGGGTAGCCCCAGAGCCCGCATAAATAGCGCCACCTTCATAACCGGTGCTTTGGTTGTTATCAAAGGTTGAGTTGTCAATTTTCACCTTAGCCCCTGAAACCGCATAAATGGCTCCAGTTTTTTGGCCGGTATTGTTGTTGATGGAAGATCCGTTAACGGTTAAAGAGGCATTGGCTTTAACGTAAACAGGAGCGCTCCCCCCATTGCTTATGATAGTGGCACCAGTCACAACTGCAGCAGTATTTTCTTCTAAATTAATGGCACCACCGGGATTATCCGATAGGCTTGCATCGTTTAAAGTCAAGGTCGAACCCGCAGTCATTACACCGATGGCCGCCTTTGAGAAAACGCCGTTCACCTGCGCCCCTAAAATGGTTGCCACGCTGGCAACATCTTGTCCAACAGCAATACCACCGCCTGAACCACTGCCTTGCAAGATAATGTTGTTAAAGGAAATAGAAACATTGCCCGTTGTATAGAAGTGGCGATCTGCCGTAGAGGTTAAGATAATGGACGCCGAAGGATCAGCCGCTTCAAAGACAAGATTCTTATCTAAATTAATACTTGATTCGATAGCGAAGCTTCCTGCAATAGAAATGGTGGTGGTTTCTGCCCCATCGGCAGCATCAATCGCCGCTACCAATTCCTCGTAGGTATCAATGATTCCATCCCCTTCATCGGCAAATAATGCCATAAGGTTTGCTGGCGCGGTCAATTGGTATGTATAGGGCGCAGCCAACGAAAAGCTTTTGTCTGCACTAAGCAAATTGGCTTCTATATCAATTGCATAGCCTTCCGGGGTGTCAGCATTGGTATGGATGACAAAGGGAAGGCGACGAACGACAGAACTGCCGTTGGCTGACACATATAAGTCCGCCTCGATGACATAAGCATCCGATTCTTCAATAAGCCGTAGGGTATCACCGCTTTGAGCAGGTAAATAAAAACCCTTTATATAATCTTGTCCAGTAGTAGAAACATCAATATGATCTTTCGGAAAGCGCAGCTGTACAACCAGTTTCTCCATGTTGTAAATATCGAATACATTTACATCAACATGAAAACTGGCCGCATTGCCTGTTTGGGAGTTTTGTTTTTCTTCATTAGTTTGATCAATGAAAAAGGCATTGGTTTGCCAAGTAGGCTCATTGATTTCTGCTTCTTCCTCCTCTTCGCTTTCCACACCAGAATCCGGCTCTTGGGTCACTTCTGGCTCGGCTGTCGGCGCTTCAGTAACTTCAGGCTCAAATGTTGGAGCTTCAGTGATTTCCGGCGCTTCAGTAACTTCAGGCTCAACTGTCGGAGTTTCAGTGATTTCCGGTTCTGAAGTAACCTCCGGCTCAACTGTTGGGGCTTCAGTGACCTCAGGCTCTTTAGTAACTTCTGGCTCAACTGTTGGAGCTTCAGTGGCCTCTGGCTCTTTAGTTGCTTCCGGCTCTTTAGTTGCTTCAGACGCTTGAGCGCTCTCGCCTGCTTCAAGTTGAAGTTCAAGCGCCTGCACTTCTGCCCCTTTCAGGCCCTCATTAGCCAATGTAGCTGTCGGAAACATACCTATACAGCCCACCATAACAGCCAAAAAAGCAAACCCAACCTTCTCAGTTTCATTGTCCTTCCTCCGTTTACCCATTTTCATTCAAGATATGTTGTATTATATGACATCTACAGCTACATGGTCATTTAGATTATAAACCAATTACTATATTTATTCAATTGTTGTTATATTTGACTTTGAATAAGGCTATAAAAGCACAATATCCAAGTTCAATATAGCAAAAAAGCGAATACAAGTGAACGCACAGCGGTCGTTTGTGCATCGCATTGCAATCGCTATAAAATACCAACTTATGACAGTCCCAAAGCATCCGCTACTTCGCGCATCCCCATAATGGTGTTGTTCATAACCTCATCCAACTCTGCCCCCAGCAGCTCGACACCATTTTGGATCACATCTCGATTTACGCCTGAAGCAAACGCCTTTGACTTAAATTTCTTTTTCAAAGATTTGACTTCCAAATCCATCACACTATGGGAAGGACGCATGAGCGCCGCCGCATTAACCAAACCGGTCAGCTCATCCACCGTGTACAACACTTTTTCCATATCGGATTCGGGAGCCAGGTCACAGCAGATTCCGTAGCCATGGCTTACGCATGCGCGTACAATCAACTCATCATAGTCTTGTTCCCGCATGATTTCTGCTGACTTTTGGCAATGTTGATCGGGATACCGTTCGTAGTCCAAATCGTGCAGCAATCCTACTATGCCCCATAGTTCTTCGTCTTGCCCATATAAGCGGGCATAGTAGCGCATAACCCCCTCCACCGCAAGGGCGTGCTTTAAAAGTGCATCCGAAGTATTATACTGATTTAGTAGCTGCCAAGCCTGTTCTCGAGTAGGAATCATATGTTCCATCTCCTTCACTGAAGATATGCCGTGATATTAAGATAGATGCAGCTCTAACCTGTTCGTGCCATCATCCCACAGGCGCTCAATCGCATAATATTCGCGCTCTTCCGTATGGAAGATATGCACCAGCACCGACGCATAATCCAGCACGACCCAGCGGCCTTCCTGGATGCCCTCCCTGCGCCGGACTTCGAGACCCATTTCAGCAAGTTTTTCCTCTACTTCGTTGGCCAGCGCCCGAACCTGTATAGCCGAGTTGCCGCTGGCTACGACAAAGTAGTCGGCCACGACGGTCAGATGCCCTACTCCCAGAGCCACAATATCTTTTGCTTTTTTATCATCCAAGGTTTTGGCTACAGCCAATGCTAATTCTTTGGGCGTCTTTTCCACAAAATCCTTCCTTTCGCTCGGTTTGAAATTTCGTAAGCAATTCATTGTACAATTCTATAGAATAATGATGCATGGATTTGTTTTGGCGTTTTAGATAATCCATGTTGTTGCGTAGCCCTATAAGCAACGCATAATCCAAATCCGTTTCAGCCGCCTGTCTTAATTCGTCCAGCCCTGGATAGGGACGCCGACCCGGCTCAATCACATCGGCAATAAAAACGATTTTTGCCAGCGACGACATGCGCACATGGCCCACCGTATGCCAGCGAATCGCCTGCAGCACCGGTTGATCCTTTATCCCGTAGCAGTTGTAAGCCACCACTGCGCCCGCGGGAGCATGCAACAATTCATCCGTCGCCCATTCCTGGTCATCGATAAATCGTCTATAAGGGGCTAAAATTTGCCGCATGACCTTCGGCTCCATACCTTTGGCACAGTCGTGCAACAGACCTGCGACTTGCGCTTGTTCTTTGTCTATACCAAATCTTTTAGCCATGCAGATGACTGTTTGTTCAACTTGGATCGAATGGGTAAAGCGGCTGGGTTTAAGCGCTGCAGCAAGTTGCTCTCTTTGCTGGGTTCGGTTCAAGGCGCTTCGCCCCCATACAAATGATTTTGAATGATGTACTCTGCCACAGCAACAGGCACCATACTCTTTAGAACTTCTATGTCACCGACGATTTCACGCACGCTGGTCGAAGAAAACTCCGGCCCTTCTCCTTTGAGCAAATGGACCTTGGCCTGCATATCCTGTTGGATTTGCGTTGCCTTGCGTTGCATGTCGCTGCGCGATGTGCCCGGCCTAAGTGCCACCAAAATTTCACACATGCGAAGCACCTGTTCAACCTCTTTCCACGTCTCAAGATACAGCAGGGTGTCTGCACCCACTATATAATAAATTTTCCAGTCCGGATGGGTTTGAGTTAAATGGCGCATGGTATCTACGGTGTAGGTGATTCCTTGCCTTTCAATTTCCAGCGTGGAAACCGAAAAGTCCGGAATACCGTTAACAGCGAGGCGTACCATATCCAACCGTTGATCCTTGCGCACCAAGCCCTCCTTATGGGGCGGATCCCCGGCCGGCAGAAACCAGACTTCGTCCAAATCCCATTGGTCCTTGGCCATTTGAGCAATTTTCAAATGCCCATTGTGCACCGGATTAAAGGTGCCGCCCAAAATGCCTAAACGGTGCTGTCGTTCCATATTACTCTCCATCATCTATCCTAGCGAATGGCCGATGCCGAGAAAAAATCGGTGCTGCTAACCCACTGAACACCCCAATTACAAACATTACAACTCTTCCAGCTTTATTTTGGAATTCTTTCTCGCCTGGCGGTAAATTACAAAACGGTTGCCGATACACTGAACCGGCTGAGCGTGCACGGCTTGGCAAAGTTCACCGCAAGCTTCGCGCACGTCTATCGGGCTTCCCTTTTGCACGGTAACCTTAATCAGTTCCCGGGCCTCCAGGGCATCCCAGGCTTGTTTGCACAGGTTTGGCGTAATTCCATCCTTGCCGATGTGCAGTATAGGCTCTATCGTGTTGGCCATGGATCTAAGCGCTGCGCGCTGTTTGGTCGTCATTGTCATAAATTATACCCCAATCTACTATTCTATAAAGTCAAATTCCATATCTTCAATGGAAACGGTATCTCCTTCTTGGGCCCCTGCTTCCCGGAGGGCATCGATAATGCCCATTTTCCGCAAGGAGCGGTGGAACCAGTTTAGGGAATGCACATCATCGAAGTTTACCGAATTGATTAAACGCTCCATCGCCGGGCCTTCCACCAGATAGATATCTTCGGATTTCCGAACCGTAAACGGCTCTTCTTCCAAGGGAGCCATGATTTCCTGTTCCTCAAAGGGCGGCAGTTCGGGCAAAGTGTTTAGTTGCGTCAGCACCGCACGCATCAACTGGGCAACGCCTTTGTTAGTGGCCGCCGATATTTCGTACACTGGAATGTCCAGCGCTTCTGTAATTTCCTTTAAGCGCTTAAGATTTTCTTCATAAGAACCCAAATCGGTTTTGTTGGCCGCCACAATCATAGGCCGCTCGGCCAAATCTCCGTAACGCTTTAACTCATCCATAATGGTGTTAAAATCGTCTATAGGATCCCTGCCCTCGCTGCCGGATACATCCACCACATGAATCAGCATGCGTGTTCGCTCTACGTGGCGCAAAAAATCGTGTCCAAGGCCTATGCCGTCGGATGCGCCCTCCACCAGCCCTGGAATGTCGGCCAAGACAAAACTCTGCTCATCTTGACGCACGATCCCCAGGTTGGGTTGCAACGTGGTAAAATGGTAATTTGCAATTTTAGGCTTTGCCGCAGTGACCACCGACAGCAGCGTGGATTTGCCCACATTGGGCAACCCTACCAACCCCACATCCGCAATAGATTTCAGCTCCAGCTGCACTTCCATGGCTTTGGTTTTTTCGCCAGGTTTGGCAAACGTAGGCGCTTGGCGGGTTGGTGTAGCAAATTTGGCATTTCCAAAACCTCCCCGGCCGCCGTGAAGCAACACTTTAACCTCATTCGGCTCATATAAATCCATCAAAACCGCGCCGGTTTCTTTGTCCTTTACCACTGTACCTGTAGGTACTTCGATGACCAGCGTCTGCCCGCTTTTTCCCGTTCGGCGCCTGCTGGATCCGTCCTCTCCATTTTCGGCTTCGTAGCTCCGCTGAAAACGAAAGTCCATAAGCGTATGCATCCGTTCGGTCGCCATGAAGGCAAGGTCGCCACCTCTTCCTCCATCGCCCCCATCCGGCCCGCCGGCAGAAACAAACTTCTCCCTATGAAAGGATACACTGCCATTTCCACCGTTGCCGGCTTTTATTTTTATAGTTACTTCATCCACGAACAAAGACATGAGTTCCTCCTCGGTTTGGATAGCAATCCAGCTTATTGTCCTTCGATAGTCTTTTCTTTGTATGCCTTGCACAAACTGTTTTCCGCTAAAGGGCAACGCGAGCAAAACGGTTTGCTACGCGCGCTGCAACAACGGCGCCCATGCCAAATGAGCAGATGATGTGCATACGACCAACGCTCTTTGGGCAACACAGCCCGCAGCTGAACTTCGGTTTCTTCGGGCGTCTTAGCATTGACCAGCCCAATCCGGTTGGCCACGCGAAACACATGGGTATCCACCGGAATTTGATCGTCTCCAAACGCCGCCAGCAACACGACACCCGCCGTTTTCTGTCCAACCCCTGCAAGGCTCATCAGATCTTGGCGGTTGTCAGGTACCTTGCCGTTAAAGCGGGTCACGATATCCTTGCAAGCACTAATGATATTTTTGGCTTTTTGTCGGTATATTCCGCACTCTCTGATGAT
>CAYFTL010000001.1:37228-88440 GCA_964346145.1 uncultured Oscillospiraceae bacterium
GTTCCAGCTCTGGCTGGGTGAGCTTGCTCATGGATTCGGCATCCGGATACATGGCAAAAAGTTTTTCAGTTACCTTGTTTACCCTTTGGTCGGTACACTGGGCCGACAGTATTGTGGCGATCAGCGTTTCAAAGGGGTTTGTAAAGTTAAGCTCTGGGCGCGCGTCAGGATATAATCTTTCCAACGCATTTAATACCCGGTCTTGAAAAGATTCACCCATTTTTATCCTCCAATTTATAACAACGGCATCAGCGTCATTGCATCATATTTTGAATATAGTATCTTTCAACCATTTGATAGTCGCTTAAACTACTGTTGGGCTTGAATCAATCGTTTAATCTCTTGCACGGCAGCATCCAGCTGAGCATCTTCTTCCGGATTTTGGGGATCCAAGTCCACCTCAATATCGGGCTGAATACCCACACCGTGAATCGATTTGCCATTGGGTGTAAAGTAGCGCGCCGTGGTTAGCTGCATACCCGCCTTGTCTTCCCGAAAGGGAGTGACGGTTTGTACAATCCCCTTTCCATAACTAGTCTTTCCAACGATTGTGCCCACAGCATAATCCTGAACCGCACCGGCAAGGATTTCCGAAGCGCTGGCCGAATTTTCATCGATCAGCACGACCAAAGGCTTGTCGAATGCGCCCGCCTCAGAAAAGTGCTCTTCCCGGCGTCCATCCCGGTCTTCAATATAGACAATTAAACCTTCGGGCAAAAGCATATCGGAAATTGCTACGACATCGGGCAATAGGCCCCCGGGATTGGAACGCAAATCGACAATCAAACCTTCGATGTTTTGATCTTGAAAATATTCTAAAGCGTCGGCAAAGCCTGCAGCATCGTCGCCCATGAACTCATAAATCATCGCATAACCGATGCCGTCTTCCAGAATTTTATATTCGACACGGTTCATGCTCACTTCCGCATGCCCCACCGAAAGTTCGAGCAATTCCTCGCCCCGAAGAATCCCAATTTTTACATTTTCTTCCAAGTCTCCTTTGATTCGGGCGATTGTCTCGTCGACCGTTTTGTCCGATGAGGCATCCACTTCATAACCGTCCACAGAAACAATAACATCCCCCACCTGAAGTCCGGCTTCTTGGGCGGGCGTATTGGCAAATACCCTGGTAATCACCATTCGGCTAAATTTGTCTACGCTGATCTGTATGCCTATGCCCTCATACACTCCGTTGGATCGATTGTTCATCGCTTCCATATCTGCCGGAGTGTAATAAAACGAATAGGGATCTTCTAAGGAGGCAAGCATTCCATCTATCGCTCCTTGCACCAAGCTTTCCTCCTCAAGCGGTAGGTAATATTCATCTTCTAATATCTCACGAACCTCATCCAAACGGCTGTAACGGTCTATCAGTTGCCGCTCTTTTTCAGTAACAACAAAAGCGTTGCCGTCCACCTGAGCAATACCGCTCACCGAATTGAGCGGTATCCCTAAAACAAATAAAGTGGCCACTGAAGACACTGCAGCCACCAGCAATATCATCCAAAGCACCGCAATAATTACGATCGACCGTTTGTTCAACTAACGCCCATTCCCTTCGCCACAATGATTGCGGCAATGCGAAACGCCCATAAGTGCCGCTCGTAACTATATGATTCTGAAGAAAACTATATGCGCGCCACATCCGACTCCATGGCAGCTTGGGCAACCGCACCAGATACAACATCCTTCACCCGCGAATCAAAGGCTTGAGGCAGAATATAGGTTTCGCTCAGGCCATCTGCAAACGCCAAGTCGGCAATCGCATATGCCGCTGCCAGTTTCATTTCTTCATTGATTTGACTCGCGCGAACATCCAGCGCGCCGCGAAAGATTCCAGGAAAAACCAACACATTGTTAATTTGATTAGGAAAATCCGACCGTCCGGTGCCCACCACCCGGGCCCCACCGAGCTTTGCTTGATCCGGCAAAATTTCGGGATCGGGATTGGCCATCGCAAACACAATCGCATCCTTGGCCATAGAGGAAACCATATCTTTGGTGAGTACATTCGGCGCTGAAACGCCCACAAAAACATCGGCGCCGATTAACGCATCGGCGAGAGTACCGGTAACGCCTTCGGGGTTGGTCCTGCGCACCAAATCCTTCTTGCTCTCGTCTAAACGTTCGTCGGCTGCGCTCAGCACGCCGGTCTTCTCACACACAATCACATTTTTTACGCCCACGCTCATAATAAGGTTGGCACAGGCCGTGCCTGCAGCACCGGCACCATTGACAATCACTTTGACATCTTCCATTTGTTTGCCGACGACCCGAAGCGCATTGATCAATGCGGCCACTACGACCACCGCAGTCCCGTGCTGATCATCGTGAAAAACGGGGATATCCAAAGTTTCCTTTAATTTTTTTTCAATTTCAAAGCAGCGGGGCGCCGCAATATCCTCCAAGTTTACACCGCCAAGGCCGGGAGAAATAAGCTGAACCGTGCGCACGATGGTGTCCACATCTTGTGAGTCCACCAAAATCGGAAAAGCATCCACGTCGCCAAATTCCTTAAACAGCACCGCTTTGCCTTCCATTACAGGAAGCCCTGCAAGCGCACCTATGTTTCCCAACCCAAGCACTGCGCTGCCATCGGTGACGACGGCCACGCTGTTCCACTTGCGCGTATATGCGTAGGCAAGCCGGGCATCTTTGGCAATCGCCTTGCAAGGTTCTGCTACACCCGGCGTATAGGCGACGGCCAATTCTTCTGCGCTGCCCGCAGGAGTCCGGGAAGCAATTTCAATTTTGCCGCGCCACTGGCCATGGGCTTCCAATGCCTTGTTGGAATCCGCCACGTTAACGCCTCCCTTGCTTTTCGTGCCCCACTCGTCCCAGCAACATCATCAGCTTAAAGGTAACCGCATCATCAAAAGCGCGCAGATCCAGACCAGTGATGCGTTGTATCTTATCCAGGCGGTACACCAAAGTATTTCTGTGAATATACAGCTGGCGTGCTGTTTCTGAGAGGTTCAAGCTGTTTTCAAAAAACTTTTCAATCGTGCTGATCATTTCATCATTAAATAGCCGCAAAGTTTCCCTGTTAAACATTTTCTCGTAATAGCGCCGCGCCATATCTCTCGGCACATCCGCCAAGAAACGTTCCAACAACAGTCGATCATATGAGAACACCCGGTTTGCCTTGCTGAACATACGGCCTACATCGACCGCACGGCGTGCTTCCCTGAAAGAGTCGGCCAAAGCTTTAAGGTTGTCTTTAGGCCTGCCGATTCCAATATAAACAGGATTGCTGGTTTCGCTAGCAAAAGTGCTCTCAATTGCCTGAGCCAATTGCTCTACATCTTCGAGTTCGGCTTCCGATCCCTCATCAATATTGCGAATCATCACGATGGTGTGGCGATCAACCTCCACGATTGCATCGTCGGTGTCTTCATCGATTACGTTTTCCAGTATCTCAATGGCCATATCCGCATCCACATATTGCAAATGCAAAAGCAGTATGCAGCGCTTGCACTCCAGCGGAATATTGTGTTCCAGCGCCAGCGCTTCCATCTCTGCGCCTTCCACTTCTTCGCGCAAAATGTAGCGATACGTCTGCACCTTATCGGCATGAGGCATGTCGGCCTTAGTAATCATTCCAACCAGCTCAGCCGCCAAGATTGCACAGTTGACCACATCCGTAGAGTCCCCCGGCAGGGTTAAAAACAACGGCTGCTTTTCGTCGGTGCCAATCAAAGTAAATCCGCCATATACCAGGGGCGTAGTCGGATTCTTTCTCAAAGCTTCCGGCAAGTTAAAAACGCGGTCGTTTCCATCGGGAAAAATAACGGTACCGCCAGAATCCAACAGCATCACCGATGAATCTATCTTAGAAAGTACCTGTTCAATCTTCGCAATCACGCGATGATCTATGTACATTCAATCCCTCCTCTAGTCGTAGCATACACTCAAAATAAAACATCATAATAATAGTATATCCGCCATGGACAAGGAACGCAAGAAAGCATTCAAAACCCATGGCGGATTTAATCTAGCTATAACGTATCAGGCGTATTTGTGTCTAAAACATCGACAATTAACGGTTGAGAATGGTGTTCTCCGTATCTTTGTCGAAGAAATGCAGGCGGTTTGCGTCAAAGGCAACGCGAATCTTGTCGCCAGCGCGGGAGGTAGAACGGGGATCAACGCGAGCTACAATGTTGCTCTCATTGCCCATGCCATGCAGCGTCAGATACAAGAAGGTTTCTGCACCCATCAGCTCAACTACGTCAACGTCTACCGATACGATCGAATCAGGAGAGTTGCTCAAGAATACGTCTTCGTCGTGGATATCTTCGGGACGAATACCCATGAGCACTTCTTTGCCAATGTAGCTGTCCGAGGTAAACTTTTGCAGTTTGCCCGCCGGAACCTTCACCTTGTTCTCACCAAATACGGCATAAACGCCGTCGCCTTGTTTTTCCAACTTAGCGTCAAACACGTTCATGGCAGGACTGCCGATAAAGCCGGCAACGAAGCGGTTGGTGGGATAGTCGTACAGGTTCTGGGGAGAATCAACCTGTTGCACAAAGCCATCTTTCATAACCACAATGCGGCTACCCATGGTCATTGCTTCGGTTTGGTCGTGGGTAACGTAGATAAAAGTGGTTTGCAGTTTTTGGTGCAGTTTAGTAATTTCGGTACGCATCTGAACACGGAGTTTTGCGTCCAAGTTGGACAACGGCTCATCCATCAAGAATACCTTGGGTTCGCGAACGATGGCGCGACCCAACGCAACACGTTGACGTTGACCACCGGACAAAGCCTTGGGCTTACGGTTAAGCAAATGTTCGATATCCAGAATTTTTGCCGCCTCACGAACGCGAGCTTCAATTTGAGCTTTGGGCGTTTTACGCAGTTTCAAGCCAAACGCCATGTTATCATACACGGTCATGTGGGGATACAATGCGTAGTTCTGGAAAACCATGGCAATATCGCGATCTTTGGGAGCAACATCGTTCACCAATTTGTCACCGATGAACAATTCGCCTTCGGAAATTTCTTCCAAACCAGCAACCATGCGCAGCGTTGTGGATTTACCGCAACCGGACGGACCAACCAGAACGATAAACTCTTTATCTTCGATGTCCAAGGTGAAGTCGCTAACCGCAGTAACGGCGCCGGGGTAAATTTTGTAGATATGTCTGAGTGATACACTTGCCATAATATAAGCCCTCCTAAGTTTCTATAATACTCTGTTCAAATACACCGGTTAATTTATATTGGTTTGAACTATGATTAAATTATAGCGAATCGCCGCTGAAAAAACTAGGCAACAATTACACAAAAAAACCATACCATATTTTGTTGCTATCTTATAATTTACAAACGCTTTTCAAACTTCCTGCTTCTTCTTTTCTTTTTTTCAAATTTTTTTCACCAGAAAAACGCGGAAACCCGCTAAATATCTAGGTAATATGTTTATTGGTTTAACATTTAGCAACAGCATTTTTTTGCTTTTTTAGGTTGCTTTTTTATTAAATTCTTTTTATTTTTATCTAAAAAACAGGTGATTTGAGTCGTTTTTTTAGTCATATACGATAAAGAATTTAGAAATATGTGCTCTACATTCGGCTTGTTTTGCATCACATGGCTGGCGCTTTACACAGCAACACATTTTATGTATAATATACAGAATTAAAGCATTTTTATAATTGTCTTTCCCGTATTCCAAGGAGGATATGCCGATGAATCCAAATAATTATACACAAGAAGGTTCTTTTAATCAAAAACACTTGCTCACACTGCAGGATTGGGACGCAAGCGATATTCTGCACACGCTATCTCTCGCGCTCAGTTTGAAGAACAAACAGCAAAATAACGAATCCCATGAAACACTTGCCGGCAAATCTCTGGCCATGATATTTGCCAAATCATCCACCCGCACACGCATTTCCTTTGAGGTAGGCATGCAACAGCTAGGCGGCCACGCTATCTTTCTCAACAACTCCGATATACAACTCGGGCGCGGCGAGTCCATCGCCGACACCGCAAAGGTTCTTTCCCGATATGTAGACGGCATTATGATTCGAACCTTTGAACAAAGCGATGTGGAACAGTTGGCCGCCCATGCATCCATACCCATAATAAACGGACTCACCGATCTTTTTCACCCTTGCCAGGCCTTGGCCGATCTTTTGACTTTTTACGAATACAAAAATTCCTTCCAAGGGCGAAAACTCGCTTATATAGGAGATGGAGCAAACAACATGGCCCATTCTCTCTTGATTTGCTGCAGCAAATTAGGGATTGATATTGCATTAGCTTTTCCTGATGGATATGCGCCGAATCCCGAGATTCTGGCTTGGGGAAAGGCAAACGGATCGGCGAGTGGTAGCCGCATCTTCTTAACTCACAATCCCCTCGAAGCTGCAAGCCGGGCAGACGCCGTATACACCGATGTGTGGGCCAGCATGGGCATGGAGCAACAAAGACAACAGCGCCTTCAAGACTTTCAGAATTACTCGGTTGACGACGCCATTATGGGTGCGGCGCAAAAAGATGCCGTCTTCATGCACTGCTTGCCCGCACACAGGGGCGAAGAGGTTGCTTCCAGCGTAATCGACGGGCCTCAGTCAATCATATTTGATCAGGCTGAGAACCGCCTTCATGTACAGAAAGCCGTGATGGCCTTGCTCATGTCCTAAGCGCACTCCACAGCAAAAGCGATCATTTTGTTGGGCAAGCCGTATTCAGACTTCTACAGATTTACTTTTTTCTGCGTTTAAGGCATCTAAGGACAGCCTAAAGCTGGGCAGGAATTCGACCATAAAATCCTGTACCTCCGGCATATTGATCGCATCGATTTCCTCGCGGATTCTAACTTCGGCCAGATCAAATTCCCGATTGCCCATACTCCCCTCCTCCACGCACTTTGCATAGGCACAAATTCTGTCCGCTATTTTAACCAGCCTCCATTCGGCGCTGTTTTCATCGGGTTTGAGGATCTCTTGATAATGCGCACGCAAATCTGCCGGCAAAAATCCCAGCAACTGGTTCGTGGACTCCTCTTCGATTTGTTTGTAAGCCTTGTGAACCGCTTGGTTGTATCGTTTAATGGGGGTCGGAATGTCCCCGGTGATGACCTCGGAAGCGTCGTGGTATATTGCATAGAGGGCAACCTTCTCCTCATCCAAATCGCCGCAGTAGCGTACGTTGCGAATCACTGCGAGTGCATGGGCGATCATTGCCACCTGCAGCGAATGTTCCTGATCGTTTTCATCCAACATGCTACGCTGCAAACCCCAGCGCTTAATCAGCTTCATCCGCGCCATATAAGCAAAAAAATGATACATAAATAAATCCTAACCTTTCGAAAATATGATTCAATTATACACAAAATATACCGCAACTGCAGAATGAATTTTGCAATTGCGGTATGTTTTTTATGATATGCTTATCAATAATTTAGAGGGTATAGCGCTCGGCGCGTGCAGGCCGCTTTTCCATTTCGGTGCGTTTGCCCGCATATTTTTTGTCGCTATGGCCCAATACTGCGTAAGAAGCTAGCTTGGACTCCTCTACGCCGGGCTGGTTGAACGCATCAATGTCCAACAGTTCGCCAGCATAAGCGGTCACCATTTCAAAGAAATACAACAGCTGGCCAATCGTGTGCGCATTGACCATGGGCAAAGTAATGGTCTGATTCAAGCGGCCGGATTTATACAGCGCATATTCCGTGCCTTCCCGCTCCGCTTGAATCAGCTGGTTGTGGGTTTTTCCGCTCAGAAACTCTACATTCGGCGTTTCGGCATATCCTTGAGGGATCTCAACGGTGGTGCGATAATCGTCCACTGCCAAAAAGGTAATTACCTTGTCATACGGCCCTTCGGTGTACAATTGCAGCTGGCTATGCTGATCGGTTACCCCGAGCGCCTTAACCGGTGTTTGCCCTACGTTAACCGGAACCCCTTTTCTGGTCACATTCTTGCCTAGGCTCTCGGCCCAAAGCTGAGCATACCAATCAGCAATCAGTTTAAGCGAATCCGCATAGGGCAACATTACCGAAATATTTTTGCCCATTTCTTCCATCGCAATATACATAAGGCCGGCCTCCAACAGCGCCGGATTTTCCCAAATATCATTGTTTTTGCAGCGCTCATCCATATCGGCAGCGCCTTCGAGCAATGCGCGAATATCAATGCCACACACGGCGGCAGCCAGCAAACCTACCGGGCACAACTCAGAAAACCGTCCACCAACGCCATCGGGCACTACAAACATTTCAAAGCCTTCGGCCTTTGCAATTTTTACCAAATCACCCTTTTGGGCATCGGTAGTCGCGATAATGTGGCGCGCATAATCACTGCCGACCGCCTGTTTCAAGGCATCTACAATAATCAAATACTGGCTCATGGTTTCGGCCGTCGCGCCAGATTTGGTAATGATATTAAAACAGGTAGACTTAAGATCTATAACGTCCAGCAAAGCAGCCATGCGTTCCGGATCCACGTTGTCTTCCACATAGAGTTTGGGGCCGTTGCGTCTTTCAGCGGGCAATTCGTTGTAGCGCAAATGGTTCAACGCCTGATGCACCGCGCTGGGGCCGAGGGCAGAACCGCCGATTCCCAGCACCACAAAGGTATCAAATTCAGTGCGCACCCGCTCAGCTACCGTCTCGATGTGTTTAAGCACCTCCCCTTGATTGTAGGGAAGTTCGGTCCACCCCAGCATGAGTTCAATATTGCCTCTGTTGGTTTGTATCGCGCGTTGCGCTGCATTAAGTTGGGGCTTTAGCGCTTCCAGTTGTTCTTTGGAAATGCCATACTCATCCCCTATATAGTCTGCCATCATGTGGTTGAAATCCAGTCGAATTCGGTTGTTCATTTATTTTCCCCCTGTACTAAAAATAATCAATGCCATCATTTCCGCGAACAGTATAACAATTAAATGTTAAATGTTTGCCTTTTAACATTTAATTCCAAATTTTTGACGCAAAAAACTTAAAGAGACGTCCAGTTCGGCATCCTGACAAAAGGCTTCGGGATAAGGCTCCAGTATAACTGGCCCGTTATAGTCTATTCTGTATAGCTCTTTTACCAAAACATCAAAGTCAAACACGCCTTTGCCCGGCAAGCAGAACTGGCCGCGTTCGTTCCAATCGCTAACATGCACATTGACCAGAGCTCCTTCCATAGCCTGCATGTACTCTTGCCACGGAACCTGGGCGCGATAGGCCTGTTTTGTGTCCAGCGTAAAGCAAAGCTGTGGAAAATAGCGGCGCATTCGATAGGCAAATTCAGGCACCCGGAAGCTAGCGTAAAACGTGTTTTCCCAGGCAATTGTGATTCCCATCCGATCGGCGCACTCCACCGCCGGTTCAATGCGGCGTGCAACAAAATCATAATCGATCGGTTTCGTGGGCACCCCTTGCGGATAGATCTGACCATGCATCACATAGCAATCCACGCCCATCGCCTCGCCCGCTTCCAATACGCCACAAAAGCCTTGTAAACTTTCTTCCCGCTGCCGCTCAGATTTCATAAACAATCCCGGCTCGTCTCGGGTGCTCAGCGGATGAACCGAAGTAATCGGCGTTCCCTCCGCCAAAGTTTTTAGCTGCATTCCCCTCTGTGCGCTCTGTTCCCATCGGCAATCCAGGAAAGCTTCTATGCAGTCTGCCTTTAGCAGCTGAATGCGTTTAATGGCTTCCTCAATATACGCCTTGGAATAAAACGCTGCAGTAGAAACTCCGATCTTCATGCATACACTTCCTTTTGTAATCCAACAACGCCTTGATCATAGTGTAACATGCAAAAGAGCTTTACCGCAAGAAATGCGCCTATATTGTTTATAAAAATCAAACAGGTGCCCGGCAATAAACCGTCGGGCACCTGTTGCCAAAAGTCATTACGTCCAAAGTTTGATAGTGGTTTCGGCTTAAAAACATTCTTTTCCGGGCCAACGCGCCGCTTCCCCCAAATTTTCCTCAATGCGCAACAACCGGTTGTATTTTGCGACGCGCTCGCTTCTGCTAGGTGCACCGGTTTTTATCTGTCCCGCGTTGAGCGCCACCGCCAAATCGGCTATGGTCGTATCTTCGGTTTCGCCGCTTCTGTGGGAAATGACTGCGGTGTAGCCGGCGCGCTGAGCCATTTGGATTGCTTCAATGGTTTCGGTCAACGATCCGATCTGGTTTAGCTTGATCAAAATAGAGTTGGCGCACACCTGTTCAATTCCTTGGCTCAAGCGCTGCGTGTTGGTCACGAAGAAATCGTCCCCGACCAACTGAACTTTGTCGCCCAGCTCCTCGGTCAGCTTCTTCCAGCCTTGCCAATCCTCTTCGTCCAGCGCGTCCTCAATGGATGCGATGGGGTATTTTTCGCACAGATTTTTCCAGTGTGCAATCAATTCATCGGTCGTATATTTCTTGCCGCTCTTGGGCAAGTGGTATCCATTGTCTGATTTCCATTCGCTGGAAGCAGCATCCATAGCCAACACAAAATCCATCCCCGGCTTATACCCTGCATTCGCAATCGCCTGGAGCAGGTACTCGATTGCCTGTTCGTCGCTCTCCAGGTTGGGCGCATAGCCACCCTCGTCGCCCACAGCAGTCGATAAACCTTTTTCTTTAAGCAGCACTGCCAAAGTATGAAACACTTCGGTGCACCAACGCAAACCTTCGCTAAAGGACTGCGCCCCTACAGGCATTATCATAAATTCTTGAACATCGATGTTGTTGGCTGCGTGTGCACCGCCGTTCAGGATATTCATCATCGGTACGGGCAAGGTGGTAGCGCTTGCCCCGCCTAAAAACTGATACAGCGGCATGTCAAGGGCCTCAGCAGCTGCGTGGGCCGATGCCAACGAGACAGCCAGTATTGCGTTTGCACCCAGACGAGATTTGTCTTTTGTTCCGTCTAGCGCAAGCATGGCCTTATCCACATCAAAAATGCGAGATGCATCCATACCGACCACCGCGGCCTTGATTTCGCTATTGATGTGTTGTACAGCTTTTTCTACCCCTTTACCACCGTAACGCGAAGGATCGCCGTCGCGCAGCTCCAAGGCTTCAAACTGCCCGGTGGACGCCCCACTCGGCACTGCAGCTACGCCCTTGGCTCCGGACTCCAACCATACCTCGGCTTCTACCGTAGGATTGCCTCTCGAGTCAATAATTTGTCTGCCTATTATATTAACGATTTTTGTATTCATATTTATTCCTCCTTGTATTTTATGTTTTCATACATTCTTTTTATACACTTTTTTTCGCCATCAAAACACATACAAATCCCTTTTTTATCATTTTGCTTTATTTTATTTGTTTAGGATTAAAAAATTCACATCAGAATTAGACTGATGTGAATAAATAAAAATATTTGTTTGAAAACGAAAAACTATTTAGACCGCTTATTTCTGTGAAATTACCGGAAACTCTGCAATCCTCAGCCCTGTGTCCCCGTAAGGCACCAATTCAATCTCGCCAACCGTATCCGGATCAATCTCTGGATTAATGGGCGGCGAAGCACAGCTGGCGCCATCCATCTGCCAGCTCGGCACTTTTGCAGCTTTTACCAACAACTTTACCGCCACACCGTATCCAAACGGCCCAGCCAACTCGGGTGCTCGAATTACTTTTGCGATAGAATCCGGGTACACCGCCCAGTTCCAGGCGCTGCCGGCACTAACCGCCCAATCCGAAAACACGCCCCGATCCACGATCTTTTCCCAATGTTCCTCCGGCCTGAAGGCCATCAACAATGGCCCCACATGGAAAGCGATGCTTTGGTGGTGCCACCGGGATTCAACAGGCTCCATAGGCAGATGAAGCAGCAAAATATCCCCCGTTTGCCAAACCCTGTCCACCACAAAATACTCACCTGCCTGAGGGGTAACCATTTCGCCGCCCGGCAAAGTGAGGGTGGCTCCGTTTGCCCATTTGGGAATGCGCAACTTAATCGGAAACGCAATGGGCTGTTTTGCACTTACATTAATTCGCACATCTTCTTCAAAGGGATATACCGTGTCCACGTTAATGCGGACGGGCACATTTTTGATGGCGTACCTAACACTTGAGGGCGCATAGCTTACCACCGCCAGGCCGTCGTCGCAAGTCGCATACCATAAAGAGGCCACATACTTCGGCCATGCTTGGTGCATGTTGGCCGTACAGCAACCAAAATGTGGTTCCAATCCATAAATGTTGGCATCGTCATTGTTGTTATACCAGTTGCGTTTGTCCTCCGACACCTTTACCTGGTTGACTTGCTGCAGATATTGATGGGCCGTAATCTCCCGATTTAAGGTCGCCGGCAACGCATTAAAGGCCAAGCGCTCTAAAATATCCCCCAAATCATTTCCAAAATCCCCGATACCCAGCATCAGCTCTATCGTATGCATCAGTTCGGCGACGGCACATAGCTCGGTGCCTTGGGTCGGGCTTGTGCCCGATAAATGCTCATCTCCGCTAAAGATACCGTTAGGCATGCCGTGGTACTTCATCAGCTTTTCATAGCCTACCCGGAAGCCTTCGGACTCTTTGTGCCCGCTTTTGAACAAATGAGTTACAGCGGGCGCCTTCAGCCCCATAGCAATGTTCACCACGTGGGAAAGATAGTATTGGGTCGCAAGGTAAGGGCGTTCTTCCCCTACCAATTCGGTCTTTTCCTTCATTTCATTCCACGGGGTCAACTTGTCCATGGGCCTGGTGTGGGCAAAGGTATGAAAATGCGCCGTCCAATCCAAAGCCTGTGCATTCAGCTTTTTACACAGTGCAATTAAAAATTTGGCACCCGTAATATTATACAGCCAAAGCGCAACTTCCATATTTTCAGCTGCTCGGGCGACGGCCCATTCTTTGAGGGGCCTTTGATCTATGTTTTCATACTGATATTTGAAGTAAGAACCCATAAAGGTGAGGACACGCTTGTCCATAGTCGCCGTATAATACTGCTTCAACACCTTTAGCATGACCATGCGCGGCCACCAATCGTCGTTGTCCTGCGGACCAAACCAGCCGTTTTCCCGCTGGCTGTTTAACGTCCATTCTATGTAACGATGTGCTCGTTCCTTAAGCTTATCGTCATCCAACAGATAAGCCAAGGGCAACAATCCGTCCAAATAATAAGGAGTCCTTTCCCAGCCGTCCCCTTCGCCTCCGAGCCAACCGCTTTGATCCGACACATCGGACCAAAACGTATACAATTTCCCTGTCAATCCTTCGGCAGCCAATTCCAACTCTTCGCGCAGCCAACCTTCCGGCTTGATGGCGGTAAGCGGCAACGATGCCATGGAGTTGCTGGGCAGCGGCGCACGATTAAATACCGGTTTGCTGATCATATATAAAGCCTCTCCTATCGGTATGTATAGTATTCACATTCCAGTCTTCCGTTATAAAACCTACGCTTTTTGTCGGCGCGCCTGCCGAAACCGCGCTCAAACGCCATATCGCCACTGATGGCCGACAGCGACCATTCGGGGCTGCGCGCTTTGAGCAATCCCAACTGTTTGGCCACCGCCTGCGAAGCCTTTTTATCCCCCAAGCGTTCGCCATATGGCGGATTGCACACGATAGCACCCGGACCGTCCGGCAACGACAAATCCCGCACGTCTTTTTGAATCAGTTCTATCTGCCCTGCAAGTCCGGCCTGGCGCACATGCCTGCGCGCCAGCTCCAGCGCGTCTGCGTCCACGTCGGACGCAAAAATCCGCATCGGGCGGGCGCTCCCCTGCTCGTGCCTTTCGATAGCTTGTCTTCGCAAATCCTGACCCAAACTCCGAGGCACGCATCGCCAGCTCTCAAAGGCAAAATTTCTATTCAACCCGGGCGCCCTGTTTTGAGCAATAAAAGCAGCTTCAATGGCGATTGTTCCCGTGCCGCAGCAAGGATCCCACAAAATCTGATTTGGCCGCCACCGGGACGTAAGCACCAGCGCCGCCGCCAAAGTTTCGCGCAAAGGCGCTTCGCCGTTCCAGGTTCTATAGCCCCGCCGCGAAAGCGATTCGCCGCTGCTATCCAGTGCTATGGTAACCATATCCTTATGGATCGACACATCAATCTGATAGGTGGCCCCGCTTTCGGCAAACCATTCAATCCGATGGGAGCACTTTAAGCTTTCCACAACCGCTTTTTTGACGATGCTTTGGCAATCAGAGGGGCTCATTAGTCGAGAGCGCGCACAATGGGCGCGCACCGGAAATGCCCCCTGTGGGTCGATCCACTTGGCCCACTCTATTTCCTTGGTTTTTTCAAACAATTCTTCGAAGGTTTCCGCTTGAAACTGTCCGCAAACCAACAAAACTCTATCGGCAGTCCGCAGCCAAAGGTTTGCCTCAAAAGCCTGCTCCCAGTCAGCATCAAACAAAACCCCACCACTACTTTGCGGTTCAACGTTTTGTATTTCCAACCGTTTTAAATCGCGGGACACCAATCCCTCTAAGCCGAACGCAGCGTTGGCGATCCATTTCAAAATTCAAACACTCCACTTTCTATAGGCTCGCTCGTTATGCGTTACCTTTTGATTGCCGCCAAAAAGGCATCAGCGTTTTTTAACATTGTGCTTTCGTAATCGTCCAAGGCAGCGCTGGCGTGGTGCGTTGATAACGTATCGATCAGCGCCAGCCTGAATCCTGCTTCCTCCAGCGCATTTTTGAACGGCGCAGGAATTTGCCTTTCGGCCAGCAATATTTGCGCACCTGCCTTTTGCAGCCGTTCAACAACATCGGCCAAGTCCTTTTCCTCAAATGCTGAGCCGGGCTCCCGCTGTATAATATCCACCACAACCAAACCATTGTCTTCGGCATAATAAGTTAAGCTTTCGTGCAGCACAGCCACCGGCTGATCGGCGTATGCGCTAAACTTTTCATTGATCTGCTCTTGCAGCTGGTCTATTCGTTTGTCAAAGGCATCCAGATTTTTTTGATAGGCCGCAGCGTTCTCAGCGTCTATCTGTTGAAGTATTTCGGACGCCGATTCTGCGATTTGCTGCGCCCCAGGCAGCGACATCCACAGCCAGGGATTCTTCCCTTCAAAATGGCTGATATCCTCTTCGTCAATGCCCGCCTCTAGAGGCTCGCCGGAAAGTTCTAACCCTTCCAGCAGGTTGCCCACCAACAGACCCTGCTCGCTTAAGGAGATAACGGCATCGTTAAACAGTTCCAGCCCCTCTCCACCCATGAGCATTGCATAGGAAGATATGAGCGTGCGCAAATCCCAATCCGATAATTCATAATTTCTCAAACAACCGTCTTGGGGTTGAACCAAACAATTGACTTGTACATCCTCCACCCCTGCTGCAATATTTCCGGTAATGACATATAACGGATAGAAGGATACGTAAATCTGCTTATCCCTATTATCTTCTTGGGAAGGTGGCGCACTTGCGCCTACCGTACCCGACGGCGCAGACTGGTTGGCACAGCTGGCAAGCGCTATTATAAGCGCCAGAAAGGCAATGATGATGCCCAGTACCCGTGTGGTTTTTTTCATTCCCCAGGACTCCCCCACAATCTATTTTTTCTGTATTTATCACTAATCTTAATTAAGTTGAGCAAAAACCATGCATCCCGCAGAAGTTTGCAAGGTTTTCAGCACCTTTACATTGAGTTTTTCGCCTATGTGCCCAGCACCATCTTCGACCACAACCATGGTTCCATCATCTAAATAGCCCACCGCTTGGTTTGACGACTTTCCTTGGCGCACCAACTGCACCTGCACTTGTTGATTTGGCAGCAGCACTTGCCGAATCGCCTTGCTCAAATCGTTTACGTTGAGTACCCGCACATCCACCAGGGAAGCCACCTTGTTTAAGTTATAATCGCAAGTGATAAGAGGGCTTTCGTATTTTTGCGCGAGTTTTAAAAGCATGGCATCCACATCGTCTTCCTGGCCAAGTTCTCCGCCATAACTCTTTAGATTGACAGCACCTTGAGCCTTTGCCCGTTCCAACAGTTCCAAACCACGCTTACCGCGCTCCCGTTTAATATCGTCTGCCGAGTCTGCCAAACTTTGAAGTTCTAACACCACAAAATCATATGTTACCAAAGTACCGTCCAGAAAACCGGATTCAAAAACCGTGAAAATTCTCCCATCAATGATGGCGCTGGTGTCCAACAACATATTTCTTCCCAGCTCGGCCGGTTTCGTGCGTACACCCACAAATTTTTGAACCACTAAGTTGAGCTGGGTTTCCTGCAACCTCTTCGCGAAAATTACGATCCCCAAATAACCAAAGATCAAATACAACAAAGCATTGATAGCAACCTCGGCTGTACTGGGTAAAGCACCCGCATAAGAAGTGGATAATAGATAGGCTACCAACAAACCCAGTAACAAGCCGATAGCACCCATCACTACCTGGTCGGCGGGCAACTTTTGCAGTGCGATTTCCAGCGCCTTCAAGCGCTTTTTCATCCACCCCGCAATCAACTCGGATTGAAAGAAACCAACCAAGCCGGCCACCACCGAGGGCAGCACGATGATCAGCATATGTATCCACCGAGGCACCTGTGTTACGATTTGGATGGCAAAAACTTTCTCCACCGCCCGCAAAAGCAAAGAAATGACGCCCAAGCTCAATAACGCTGCGGACAGTGTGGTTATAAGTTTTAACACTCTTTTTGGCATGTCAATCCTCGCTATCCTTTTTTATGCTTTAGTGCCGGCGCCCAGAATCATAGAAAGTCCCTGGGCCAAAGTATCGGTTCCAAATACCTGAAGCCCATTCGGCACGCGCAGAGATTTAAGGTTTGCCTTGGGCATAAGCACGTATTCAAAGCCCATGCGCTGACATTCGTGCAAGCGGCGTTCCGCCTGGTTTACCGGACGAATCTCGCCGGCAAGCCCCACTTCGCCCATCACCGCCCATTGGGCGCCCAAAACCACATTTTTGTGGGAAGAGGCGATCGCACAACACAGCGCCAAATCTGCAGCAGGCTCATCTAGACTTAGCCCTCCGGCAATGTTTATGTACACATCTTGATTAAATAGCGGCAATCCGGCACGCTTTTCCAGCACTGCCAGCAACAAAGCCAACCTGCCCTGGTCCACACCGCTAACCATCCTGCGCGGGTTGCCAAACACCGTGGTTGCCACGAGCGCCTGAACATCCACCAGCATAGGGCGGCTGCCCTCCATCGTGCAAAGCACCACAGATCCGCTGGAGCCGTGGGCGCGGGAAGACAGCAGCACTTCCGAGGCGTTCGGCACTTCGTGCATGCCGCTTTCCTGCATTTCAAACATACCCAATTCGTTTACTGAACCAAAGCGGTTTTTTACCGCGCGCAAAATTCGGTATTGATGCTGCTGTTCTCCCCCAAAGGCCAATACTGCATCTACCATGTGTTCCAAAACCCGGGGACCAGCGATAGAACCCTCCTTGGTTACATGCCCCACCAAGAAAATGGCGCAACCCGACGTCTTGGCCTCTCGCATCAAAATCGATGCCGATTCGCGAACCTGAGATACGCTGCCCGGCGCCGAAGCCATATCCGGTTTATACATGGTTTGAATGGAATCTACGATCATAAAATCAGGCTGCACTTTATGCATCTGTTTTTGCACCGCATGTATGTCGTTTTCGGCCAATATAAAAAGCCCCTTGCTTCCGGCACCCAACCGCACGGCGCGCATTTTTATCTGGCGCGCAGACTCTTCGCCGGAAACATACAAAACCCTGTGGCCTTTAGAGGCAAAGTTGGCCGACATTTGGGTCAGCAGTGTAGACTTCCCAATTCCTGGATCACCGCCAACAAGGAGGAGGGAGCCTTCTACCACGCCACCACCCAGCACCCTATCCAATTCGCCAATCCCTGTGGGATGGCGCAGTACGGTATCTTCGGGGATGTCATCCAACTCCAAAGGCGTGGCTCCTGTTCCCGGCTGACGCTTCAATTTTTTTGTTTCTGTTTCAACGCTGAGCGACACATCGGTTTCGGTCAGCGTGTTCCAGCTTCCACAATCGGGGCACTTGCCCATCCACCGGGCAGATTCATACCCACACTCACTGCAAACGTACAAACTTTTCGTTTTTGCCATGCTTGCCTCCCCAAATAAATATGCCTTATTATACCATAAAACGCAACGCTTGCCGAATCTATTCTAACCCCGTATAATATACAAAGGCAATTAAAAATAATACAAAAGGCAGTACCCACATGAGCGAAAATAAGAATCATAACGATTTGAATACATCCAAAGTAAAAACCCGGACACAACGACGCCTAGAACGGGAAAGGCAAAAAAAACAAAAGAAGCGCGAGACTTTTGTGCGCATCGGCCAGCTTTTTTATTCTGGTGGTAAACAGACTGCTCAGTGCATCAAAAAGTATGCAAAAAAAGCCACCGAACATTTCGGAGAGGCGAATGACAAATCTGCCGGTCAGAATCATCCTGCCAAGCCGCGCGTATTCAGCCTGCGCCTTACCTTCCCCGTGTTTGTGCTAGTCACCGTGCTGGTTTTATTTGTTGCGCTTTTAGCGCTGGATAATCAGTCGATTCGCGTCGAAACACAAAGCATATCCATTTCCGGATTGCCCAAAGATTTAGAAGGCTACACCATTTTACACTTGTCCGATTTAAACGCAAAGCAGTTCGGCAACAAGCAGGCCACCCTGCTGCGAAAAATCGCTGCTGAAAACTATAATATGGTGGTTATGACGGGCGATATGGTGGGCCGCTCTGGCAATGCCCAGCCTCTGTACGATTTGTTGGAAGGGATGGGTGCCGGCAAACCGATTTATTTTATTGCCGGCGATGCCGATCCTGAAATTTTTATAGGTTCCGTACGCTCAGAGCCCGGCACTTTGTCCCAAAAAATATTAGCCGATTGGGTGGTCGGAGCCGAACAGCGCGGAGCTACTTTCTTAAACGCACCGATTCCAGTTACGGTGGGCAGCGCTACTCTTTGGCTCACCCCCGAATACCAACTCACGCTGAATGCGACAGAGGAACTGTCTGCGTTAGAAAAACAGCACGCAATAGATCAAGAAGACGTGTTAGAAGGCGAGGAAATCGGCTTTGAATCCCTTCCCTTTACCGAGTATCGGCTAAATTCTATGAAGCAACTGCAATACGCCGTATCCCACATGCAAACCGAAGATATTCATATTGCCCTTTCCCATTATCCCCCTACCATGGAATATTTAGGAACCAGCAAACAGCTTAATGCCGACGGAAACCCACTGTTTACCATTCCCGCAGACCTAATCATGGCGGGGCACTATTGCGGTGGCGAATGGAAATTCCCGTTTGTCGGCGCCATCTACATCCCCGCTCCCGAAGCCAAACGGCACGGCTGGTTCCCTGCCCAAAGTTCGGTAGAAGGATTGAAAAGTTTGGGCAACGCATGGCTGTACACCAGTCCCGGATTGGCCGACACCAAAAGTATTTGGTTCCCACCTATCCGCCTATTTAACACTCCAACCATTACATTGATTACATTGACTTCCGCTCCCATTGCAGGGCCAAACGAATAAGAAACAAATCCATATAAAAAAGCAAAATCCAGGTTATCTATTCGGCAACAATAGGCCGATTTGATAACCTGGATTTTGTTTTGTTATGCTCTAAATAATATTTTCAAGCATCAGAATATGTTCGTACCCCAGACGTCCGTGTCTTTAAACTAAAGTGCTTTGCTGTTTACTTCTTCTACTAGCTTTGCAATCAAATCTTCAGCGGTCATCGTGCCCAAATCGCCCTGTTTGCGCGAACGCACTGCCACCACATTGCCTTCCATTTCTTGGTCGCCCAAGATCAGCATGTAAGGAATTTTCATCATTTGGGCTTCGCGAATTTTAAAGCCGATTTTTTCGTTGCGCAAATCGGTTTCAACCCGCAGCCCTGCCCGTTGCAATTTCTTTTGAAGCTCCTTGGCGGCCTTATCGGAACGGTCGGTAATCGTGAGGATCTTAACCTGTTCAGGCGCCAGCCACAAAGGAAATGCGCCGGCATATTTTTCGATCAACAGTGCTAAAGTACGCTCATAGCAGCCGATGGACGTACGATGAATGACAATGGGATGCTTCTTTTCGCCGTCGCTGTCGGTATACACCATGCCAAAGCGTTCGGCCAACTGGAAATCCACCTGAAGGGTAATCAAGGTATCCTCTTTGCCGTGCACATTGCGAATTTGAATATCCAACTTCGGGCCATAGAAGGCTGCCTCGCCCTCGGCTTCCACATAGTCAACGTTGAGGTCGTCCAGTATTTTGCGCATAAATGCCTGGGTCTCTTCCCAATCCTTTTCATCGCCAATATATTTTGCGCGATCATTAGGATCCCATTTGGAGAAGCGATAGGAAACGTCTTCCTGGAGCCCCAAGGTTTCCAGCATGTAATTTGCTAAGTCAAGGCAATCGGAAAATTCAGCTTCCACCTGATCAGGCCTGCACGCCAAGTGGGCCTCTGAAATCGTAAACTGACGCAGGCGAATAAGGCCGTGCATTTCTCCCGAGGACTCGTTTCTAAACAGCGTGGACGTTTCGTTGTAACGCAACGGCAAATCGCGATAAGAGCGTGCCCTGTTCAAGTAAGCTTGGAACTGGAAGGGACAGGTCATGGGCCTGAGCGCAAAAACCTCGTCATCCTTTTCTTCGTCGCCCAGCACAAACATGCCATCGCGATAGTGATCCCAATGCCCGGATATCTTGTACAGGTCGGATTTTGCCATAAATGGGGTTTTGGTCAGCAAATAACCACGCTTCTCTTCTTCGTCTTCCACAAACCTTTCCAGCAACTGAACCACCTTAGCCCCTCTGGGCAGCAGAATCGGCAAACCCTGGCCAATGACATCCACCGTGGTAAACAGTTCCAGTTCGCGTCCAAGCTTGTTGTGATCCCGTTTCTTCGCCTCTTCCACCATGTCCAGATAGGCTTTCAGATCATCCTTGTTATCAAAGGCCGTGCCATAAATGCGCTGCAACATTTTATTTTTTTCATTGCCTCGCCAATATGCCCCCGCCACCGAAGTCAATTTGAACGCCTTTACCTTGCCGGTAGAAGGCAAGTGAGGGCCTGAGCACAGATCGACAAAATCCCCCTGCTTGTAGAAAGAAATCTCTTCCCCTTCCGGCAGCTCAGAAATTAGCTCTACTTTATAGCTTTCGCCCTTTTCCTCCATAAACTTTAGCGCTTCATTTCTGGGCAGCACAAATCTCTCCAGTTTCTCGTTCCGCTTAATGATGCGCTGCATCTCTTTTTCAATATTTTTCAGATCATCCGGAGTAAAGGGTTCTTCTACATCAAAATCGTAATAAAAACCATTTTCAATCGCCGGCCCAATCGCCAGCTTAGCCGAAGGAAACAGGATTTTAACCGCTTGAGCAAGGATATGGCTAGCCGTGTGGCGGAAAATATGTTTGCCGTCGCTATCCTCAAAGGTGATGATCTCCAATTCGTGATCGCCATCAATCGGCTGGAATAAATCGATCAGCTTGCCATCCAACTTGGCCGCAAGCGCTTTTTTCTTAAGCCCTTGGCTAATTCCTCCCGCTATCTCCAACGCATTCATGCCATCGGCAAATTCCCGTGCGTCGCCTTTTAAAACTAACTTCATAAACAAACCTCCTAATTTTATACAATATCCTAGCCGCCCAACGAACAGGCGCTATGCTTATGTCAAAAATATCCCATCAACAATCTTGCCATCATCATTCAAAGACTACCACCCTATCCATCGCTTTTCTAACCACAACTTATGATTTTATGCGCGGTATGCCTCGTACCCTTTGTAGTTGTTCTTATCCAACTCAACACCTGCACCGTTACAGGAGTTAGCAGGAAGATTCTCCTTCGCCATTTAAGAAACAAACCACAAAAAAACTCGTCCCTCTTCATTATTAGAAGAAGGGACGAGCACTATATACCCGCGGTTCCACCCTTGTTGTGTAAAACCTCTCATTGAATAGCTATTAACGCGGCCAAGCGAATTCAATCCGAAGCTGGTGCTCGCCGAGCTCTTACGAAGCGCACTTACAGCCTGTGGTGCGCTCTCTCTGACATAGAATTCAAGGCGATTGTTCTTCATCATTTTGAACTATTGTTATAGATTATATAACCATATACCCTCAATGTCAACCTCATTCGTTGCACTAAATTTATAAATATAGGAGAGCAAAATAATTCGCTCTCCTATATTTATTTAATCTTTAGTTTTCCCTTTGTTTGGACTTATGTGTGCCACAAAATTTATATGTAATTTATTGATATAATGCATAGATTAACATCCGCTGTCAAATCTGCAGATAATCTATAAACAAAAATGGATCAACTGAAACGTATTTAGCATTTTTCAGTCGATCCCATTTGGATGATATCCCTAGTCAATATCCGAATCGTCCGCTCCGTCAGCTGCATCAGGAACATCGGCCGCCTCTAATCGAATATCGTCTGCATTTTCAGAAATACCCGAATAGATAAAATCATGCATTGCGCGGGCGTTCACTGTGTAATCCACATCGTAAATACCCCATACTTCATCCCGTGTATCGCTAACATAAGAACCTTCAATCGGGAATCGCTTTTGCATTATGCCTTCTTTGTTGTCTGATTGAACTATAGACATCGCTAAGGAAACGCCATCGGTCATAACATTAATATTCGTATTAATATATTTCATTGCTTCATATCCAAGTTGCGCCAGGCTAAGCGGGTCTTGGCGCACTTTTGTCTTTACCTGATCCAACATAGCCATAATTACGGTTCGCTGTCTTTCGGCGCGCTTAAAGTCGCTGTCTATCTTTCGCAATCGCGAAAAAGCTAACGCCTGCCTGCCCGTCAACCTGGTCGCCTTTCCATGCATTTCTAAAAGCGAATTGTTTAGCCGTTCGTGATCCAATCCTAGCCGCTTATCGCTTTGAATGCTTTTTTCAACCAACTTATTAACTTCTATCATTTCTTCTTCAGTAATATCAATCAAAACGCCGCCAATCAAGTCAATAATCTGTGGAAAGGAGCTAAAGTTTACGAGTGCATACTCTTTAATATTGAGCTGAAAATTTTCATTGATGGTCTTCATCACGAGCTCAGGACCGCCGTTTCGGTTTGCACCGTTGATTTTTCGAAGCAGACCGTCGTTTGGAAACGGAATCAGGCTGTCACGCATAATCGAAGACAGTCTAATCTGACCGGTCTTCACATTGATCGAAGCAATCAATATGGTATCCGTACGGCTGTAGTCTTCTTCTTCATAAGTATCTTGCCCCAGCAATAGTATGTTGCGCCAGTTGGGGTCTAATCCGTCCACTACGCTTAGGTTGTCAACCTTGATCAATTCTTCTTTCTGCTTTGTGATATGTTCCTCATCGCCCAACAAATCGGCAGACGAAGATATCCCCTCGGCGACAGGCGTTTGCAGACCACTTACTTCCGGCACAGACGTTTGCGTAGACACAGGAGTCATAAGAGACTGTTGAGTTGGCTTGGAAAAGTGCTGTATAGTCGCCACTCCGCCTACTATGATCAACAACACCAGTGCCGTCATCACCACATAAAAACGCCCGGTTACCTTCCATCGCCTGTTGCGGTTATTATAGCTTCTCACAAATGTAAATCTCCTTTATAAGCACAAAAGATTGAGTATGCAAATCAATAACCAATTATAATGCTTCTTTGCATAAAAAGCAATATTTAAGAGCGTTGCACCGGTCACTCAAACCGTATGGCTTGGCTAGTCCTCCCCTGCAACCGCCAAAGATTCCACCAAAATAGATGGCGAACCCACACAGCCCTCGGGACCGGGAAAGCCAAACTTTAAATCATTCCCTACTGCCGAAACAGTCTTGAGCAACTCATAATAATTCCCCGACAAGGTAATCTGCTCCACCGGTTTGCCCTTTTTCCCTTCACAAATGCAGTAGCCCTTTGCGCTCACCGAAAAATCGCCGCTGATGCTGTTGGCGCCCGAATATAAACCCTGCACTTCGGTGATGAATAACCCGTTTTGGGTTGTCACCATCAATTCTTCAGCGCTGGAATCGGCAGGTTCTATGTACAAATTGCTGGCCGATATGCCAATCGGCGACGCATAAGAGGCCTTTGCTGCGTTGGCGGTGCTCTTTTCTCCCTGTTTTGCCGCGGTTTTCAAATTGTGCATCAAGGTTTTAAACAGACCCCGGTCTATTATCTGTTTTTTATAAGTAGGTAATCCTTCTGCATCAAATGGGCTAGATCCGAGCGCTGTGGGATGGTGTGGATCATCGACCACGGTTACCAAATTGGAAGCTATCACATCGCCCTCTCGCCCTTTGAGTAGGGAAAGTCCTCGCTGCGCGCTCTCCGCGCTGAAAATCGCCGCAAACGTCTCTAGCAAATCGGCCGAAACACTGCGGTCTAACATCACTTTATACTTGCCGGATGGCACCGACTCGGCCTGCAATCCATCCAACGCTTGCTCCACGGCAAGTGCGGCGATTTGCTGTATATCAATATCTTGGGCATTGCGGGTAGCTTCAATATGGCTGCCCGTACTGGTCTTGTTCCCATCTTTGGCCACTACAGAAATGTACAGCTGGATTGCATTGTCCCCATGGCGCACATTTAATCCCTTAGAGTTTCGAATGATCACATCCGACGAAATTGTCGCGACTGCACATCGGTCTGTTTGAACAATCCTTTCGTCCATCGCCAACGCACACCTTTCCAGTTCCAATGCCAATGCAATCTTATCTACAGTCTCCATTTTTTCTAAGTCGGTATTTTTTCCTGGCAACGCAGCGTATTCACCTTTACCATCAAACAAAAACTGAGGATCTTTGCTTTCCGATATTTGGGCATTGCTCTTAGCCGATTCAATCAGCGTAACTATGCTGTCATCGTCCAGCGCTTGCGTTGAGGCATACCCTACTTTCCCATCAACGATCGCTCTAAAAGAAACCCCTATAGCAGTAGACACCTTGTAATCCGAAATTTCACCTGTATGAACCATCGCCTGAAAGCTCTCTCCTGCGGATGCATAGGCTTCGTAGTCTTCAAATCCAGCGCTTCCCGCCGCGCATAATAACTTTTCTATAAATTCATTAATATTCATTTCGTCCTCCTAATGCCCGCCCACGGTTAGGCGACTCACACGAATTCTAGGTTGACCTACGTTGGTATATACAGCGCCGCTAATAGAACCGCAAACGCCTTGTTGCATCCACATGTTATTCCCCACCCGGTCAATTTTTTCCAACACTTCCGATCCCTTCCCTATAAGGGTCGCGCCGCGCACCGGATTTTGGATTTTTCCATCCTTCACCAGGTAGGCCTCGGTCACCGCAAAGTTAAATTCGCCCGTCACCGGGTTTACAGATCCACCTCCCAAGCTCTTGGCGTATAACCCGTCTCCCATAGTACGAATCATTTGCTCTTCATCATCTCGTCCCGGTGCGATAAATGTGTTGCGCATGCGCGATGTGGGCGCATATGCGTACGATTGACGGCGTGCACTGCCCGTCACTTGCATGCCCATACGCCTGCCGTTTAACCGGTCAACCATATAATTTTTAAGGATTCCATTTTCAATAAGCACCAAACGCGTGCTGGGCGTTCCTTCGTCATCAATGTTGATCGAACCCCATTCGTTGGGCAACGTTCCATCATCTATGGCTGTTACACAATCAGCCGCTATTTTTTCGCCAAGCTTCCCTGAAAATTCAGAGTTCCCCAGCGCTACTGATGTGGCTTCTAAGGAGTGTCCACACGCTTCATGAAATATCACTCCACCAAACCCGCCGTCTATCACCACCGGCATGGTTCCCGCCGGGCACATTGGTGCACGCAACATGGTAGATGCGGTAAGCGCTGCCTCACGGGCAATCTTTTCCGCGTCAATCTTTGTATCAAACAGCTCATAGCCCATCATCGCGCCAGGGCCGGCGGTCCCGGTTTGATTTTCGCTTCCATTGCTGGCAACGGCAGCCACAAACATGCGCGTATATATACGACGGTCGGTAACAAACAAACCCTCGCTGTTGGCGATCCATACCCGCTGATCGCTGTCGGAAAGCCCCGCCTGAACTTGAACAATGGATTCGTCTGCCTGTTTAGCGCTGTGGTATGCGCTGTGGAGCAATTCAGCCTTCCGTTTTCCATGCACATCTGCAGGGACTTTCGCTATAGAATGTGCGTTTGCAGCTATACTCTCCATTAATGGGTTACAGCCATACTTGCGCTGAGCATGAAGCGCATCGGCAGCTTGTTGCGCCAATTTTAGCAAACCTTGCTCTTGTGTATCATTGGTGTATACATACACGCTGTTAAAATGATCGTATACCCGAATGCCCGCCCCGTGAATACGGTTGGTGGTCGCATTTTCGATGGATCCATCTATCATACTCAGATTATTTTTCAAGCTGTCTTCGAAAAATAATTCCACAAAATCGCCTCCCTGGCTGAGTGCGGCATCAATCACCTTTTGAGCTATTTCTTTTTTGAGCATCTTCATTGTTACTCCTTTAATTCATCGTTTTTCTTTCGCTTTGCCCTCAGCTTCCGAATCTCGTTTTCAAACCCTTGATCGCTCGGGATATAAAATCGCTTTCCATCGGATTCATTGGGCATATATTGCTGCTGTACATAATGATCTGGAAAATCATGGGGGTACAAATATCCCTCTCCAGACCCAAGTCTGTCTGCGCCCTTGTAATGAGTATCCCGCAAGTGAACAGGCACCGTATCAAAACCGCCTTTTTCCGCATCCGACATAGCCGCTCCTATGGCCTCAACCACACTATTCGATTTTGGACTTTCACATATCGCGATAATCGCCTGAGCGATGGGTAACTTAGCCTCCGGCATGCCGATAAATTCCAGTGCTTGAGCTGCGGCCACCGCCTGCAGCATGGCATGGGGGTTAGCCAAGCCAACATCCTCACTCGCATGGGCAATCAACCGCCGTACGATAATCCTGGGATCGATTCCAGCGTATGTTAACCGCGCAAACCAAGCTAGCGCAGCATCACTGTCCGAGCCGCGTAGCGATTTACAAAAGGCGCTGAGCATATCATAAAACGTTGACTCGTCGCAGCGCATCACCGGCTTTTGAATTGATTCCTCGGCGATGGCAATATCCACAACGATTTCGCCATCCGCGTTGATCGGGGTAGACAATACGGCGAGCTCTAACGCGTTTAGCGCAGCTCGCACATCTCCGTTGGCCACCATGGCAATATGGCGAACCGCGTCGGCCTCTATCTTTACAGACTCCAGTCCATAACCGCGTTCAGGGTCTTGCACAGCCTTCACAATGGCCTGCTCTACATCTTCCTGGGACAGCGCCTCAAAATTAAATAAACGGCATCTGCTCACTATAGCCGGTGTCATAGAAACCATAGGATTTTCGGTGGTTGAACCAATGAATTTAATGATCCCCTTTTCAATGGCCGGCAATATGGAATCGCTCTGAGTTTTAGACCAGCGGTGACACTCATCCAGCAACAGATAAGTGCTCTGTCCATACATCTTCAAATTGTCTTCCGCCCGCTTTAGCACTTCGCGCACGTCGGCTACACCGCTAGTAACCGCGTTCAATTTTTCAAAATTGGAGTGAGTGGTGTTGGCAATAATAAACGCCAAGGTCGTTTTTCCGGTTCCCGGCGGCCCCCAGAAGATTGAGCTGGTCAGCCTGTCGGCCTCGATTGCCCGGCGAAGCAACTTCCCCGGCCCTACAATGTGTTGTTGGCCAAAAAATTCATCAAAACTGCGTGGCCGCATGCGGTCAGCCAACGGCGCCGAGCTTTGCGCAGCATTTTTTGTCGCATAAGAAAACAAATCATCCATAAACTGTTCCACCTTTTTAATGTCTGGTCATAATTATACCGCGTTTCTTTTAAGTTTAAAAGTCGCACACAAACTCAAGGTTTTGAGTATCTTTTCCGTCATCTTGCATTTCCCTACGAAAGTTGTTAAACTTTATTCATCTTAAGTGGTGGTGAATATATGCAGTTTGATCAGATTTTCTTTTTCGTATTATTTTTGTTGATTGCCGGCGGCTTTGTGATTAACTTATTCCTCTCTCGGCGCAAAATTCCGATTGGGCGTATTTCCGCACTTTTGTTGATTGCGTGGATGGGAATTCATGTCGCCTTCAACTTTGCTCAAAGTGTTGGACTTAGTGATTCCATAGACGAAAGCGATTATACCTCTGTCCGGTATCGGAATCTTCTTTTTGACAATCAAACTCTGGATCTTAGCAAAAATTGGACATTCGAAAACGGTTCGTGCTTGGTTGTAAACAGTGCCATTTCCAAGGCCACCATCATTTTACCCAAAAACGTTAACGTGTCTCTTTCTACCAGCAGCTTAATCGGCCCTATATGCCTTCCAAACGGTGAACATCTCCTTCTCGGCCAAAGCCAAACCCAAGTCGGCACCACAACCGACAAAGCGCCCACCCTTACCATTATAGCCGATAATATCCTTGGCGCTATAGATTTTGTGTTTGTTTAACACTTTGCTTAAAGAAAAGCACGCTTCTAACACGTGCTTTTGCACTTGCTCAAATGCAAACGGCTACAACTATATCTGAATATTGATAACCTTCATTTTCTTCCTATTCATCTCCATATTAAAACACAAAGCTGCATGAGTACTAAACTCATACAGCTTCACAATAGCCAAATAAACCTTTTATGCTTGCTCAACCGCTAATGCCTTCCGCTTCGCACGTGTTCCAGTGCATTGCTCTTTTCTCGAAAATCTGCGCTAACCGGCATCGGATAATTCCCGCTAAAACAAGCATCACAAAAACCACACCGACCGTCCGGATCTACTGCCCGCTTCAAATCATCCAAGCTCAAGTGCACAAGGCTGTCAGCCCCAATCAATTCGCGAACCTGTTCCACACCTTGTTGAGCACTGATCAGCTGTTCAACCGAAGGCGTATTGATTCCAAAATAACATGGATTAATGACCGGCGGCGAAGCTATGCGCATATGCACTTCCTTGGCACCGGCCTGGCGCAGCATGTTAACAAGCTGTCTGCTGTTGGTCCCACGAACGATGGAATCATCCACCAAAATAACCCTTTTCCCTTTGCATTGATCGCGAAGTGTACTCAGCTTCATCCTGACCCCGCGCTCCCTACTGGCTTGTCCGGGGGTTATAAAGGTTCTACCAGTGTAGCGGTTTTTAATCAGCAGCTGACCATATGGAATTCCACTTGCTTCCGCATAGCCCATCGCAGAGGCGATCGCCGAATCGGGAACGCCGGCCACGACATCGGCATCCACCGGTGCCGCCTTACTGAGCAATTCCCCCATCCTTTTGCGCGATGCAAACACGCCGATGTCTTCCATACAGCTATCACTTCGCGCAAAGTATACATACTCAAAGACACACATGGAGTGAGGGCGTCTTTCTTCGCTATACATAGAGCGCATGCCGCTTTGATCGATAATGATCATTTCTCCGGGAGCTACTTCGCGAACGTATTCAGCCCCAATCGAATCAAACGCACAGGATTCGGAGGCCAACATCCAGTTTTCTCCGATGCGACCCAAAGCCAAAGGCCTGATTCCCCATGGATCCCGCACACCTATCAGCTGATCCTGGGTCATAATTACAAGGGCATAGGCGCCCATCGCCTCTTTCATCAGCCTTTGAATGCCACGCGTTAAGTCCCCTGCGCTGCTTTGCGCAATCAGGTGCAACAAAATCTCCGCATCCACTTCGGTTTGGAACAGCTGTCCTTTGTCCAGCAACGCTCTACGCAGCTCTCCGCTGTTGACGATACGCCCATTGTGTGCAATTGACACAAACCCATCCCGGCTGTGCATAACAATAGGCTGAGTGTTCAATACACTTAGGGAGGACCGGCTGGTCGCATAACGCACATGACCCATCGCGATCTTCTTGCCCCGCAAATCTTCCATGGTTTGCGCGTCAAACACGTCGGTTACAAGGCCGGTATCCTTATGGTAATAAGCGCTGAAGCCATCGGTCGTCGCAATGCCTGCACCGTCTTGGCCGCGATGCTGCAGTGCGTGCAATGCTATATAGGTAATATTGACCGCATCCAGCCCATCTACGTTATAAATTCCAAATACGCCGCACTCTTCGTGCAATTTGTTGTCTACAATCATGCTTCTATCACTCCAAGCAGCCTGCGTTGAATCTCTTGATTTTCTTCCTTAACCTTATACCAGTCACAGCGGCAGCGGTGCTCGTCCAATTTTTCCATGTTGTCAGCCCTCAGAACTGGCATGCATCTGGTAAAACCTCATCTGCCAACACATCCGGTCCATGAAAATAGCCAAGCCAAATCTTGAAATCCACCAGGTCCATGTCGCGTTCCTAAAATATCTCGCCAAAATCCACTTCATTCTAGAACTTCTTTTTTAATGTTCGACTTTAATAGCCCTTATTCCAGCTACAATTCAAATTATATCAATCAATAAGCGAATTAGCAATCAAATTAACGAATATATCGCAAATCGTACGTGTTATTGTTCACTTTTTATCATTTAAAGAAGTCCGTCACATGAAAGTGACGGACTTCTTATCAATATTTTTGTTTTTTCCTGCCGTAGGAATTTCTTTTTTGAGAAGATGTATTTTTGTATCCATCGTTGCGTTTCTTCTGATTCCCATAGCTTCTTTTTTTAAACTCCACCAAATTGCTATTGTTTTTGCCTTGTCGCCTAGGTTCACTTTGCATGGTGCGGGGTGCATCCGTCCATTTCAAGTCAATTTCTTCATTAAAGCGAATCGTATTGCTATCAAGTAACAGTTGGATCGCAGCAGCTAGCGCTTCGGCAGGATCATTTACATTATTAATGATTTCCTGGGCGTGTTCTCTGATAACCGAATCGGATTGTTTGCCCAATTCTTCTAGAATATCGCTTTGCACCCGTTCCACCTGAGCTTCCATCAAGGCCTGGGCAGAAGGCGCTTCTTCGCACAATATTTTCGCTCCGGTTATCTTCCGGTACTCCCACATCCGGGAAACCTCGCGCCCCACCACAAAGGTGTAGGCCTTGCCTTCTTTGCCTGCGCGCCCAGTTCTGCCGATGCGGTGTACATAATATTCCACATCTTGGGGCATATCATAATTGATGACCGCATCAATATCTTCAATATCAAGCCCACGGGCCGCCACATCCGTGGCTACCAAAATAGATACCGTTCCTTTGCGGTAGCGGGCTACCACAGCGTCCCGCTCAATTTGGCGCATATCGCCATGTAGACCGGCTGCGGTAAATCCTCGGGTTTGCAGCTGGGTAACCACGGCTTCCACTTCGCGCTTGGTGTTACAGAATACCAAGCCCCGCTTTATCGAATCCCGCACCAACAATCTGCACAACAGCTCATTTTTGTGAAAGGATTTAACTCGTATATAGGCTTGGGCTATGCGCTCCACCGTCATCTCTTTTCGCGCAATTTCTACGTGTACCGGGTTGACCTGGTAGCGCTTAGCCAAGCCCATTATTGTCCTGGGCATGGTTGCCGAGAATAGCACGGTCTGGCGTTCGCTGGGCGTATCCCGCAAAATGGTTTCAATGTCTTCTCTGAAACCCATATCCAACATTTCGTCGGCTTCATCCAATATCGCCATGCGCAATTCACTAAAATCTACAGTTCCCCTACGCATATGATCCATCACCCTGCCCGGGGTTCCAACGACCACTTGTGCACCGTTGCGCAGCGCGCGAATTTGCCTGTCGATGGGCTCGCCTCCGTACACCGCCAGCACATTCAATCCCTTGGCATAGCGCGCCAGCTTTTTAATTTCACCGGCAATCTGCAGCGCCAACTCACGGGTCGGACACAAAATCAACGCTTGGGTGTGCTTATCTTCAGGATCCAAGGCTTGCACCACCGGAATCCCGAAGGCGGCCGTCTTGCCCGTACCTGTTTGGGCCTGGCCAATAATATCTTTCCCTTTTAATATCAGGGGAATTGCCTCCGCTTGGATCGGGGTGGGTTCCTGGAACCCCATGTCGGCAACGGCCTTTTGCATATCGGCCGACAGCTCATTCAAAAACTCAAACTCTCTTGCTTCCATTATTTTGGCATTCTCCTCTTTACAACCATAACGAATTGTCTCTTCTTCGTAAATACAATGCAATTATCCCTAAAAAATGAGCCCTGCAAAGTAGCAATGCTCAAGTTTTCCTATCGCTCATACATACAATTTCATCTTACTATATTCAGTATGAACAAAAAAACGGCGCTTCTCTAGCACAAACGTGTAAAGTTTCCCGGCGCCAGCTCTTTCTCGTATGTTAACGTTTGATCATGCCAGCTAACACGTCCAACTGACGAACCCGCAAAAGCCATGTTGCTCCCAAATACACCGTAAAAGTGGCCATTGTGGACACTGCAAGCCGGATAAACGACCAGGTAGCCGTTTTGGGTGCCACAATCAAGTCAGATACAATCAGGCACGTAGCAACCGAGAGCGCTCCTGCGAACAGTATACGCACCAGCTGATCCGCAATGTTCCAAAATCCAATCTTGCCAAACCTTTTCCGGATGATATATAACAATAGCGCAGCTGCAACAAATCCCGAAATGGAGGTAGCCAGCGCCAAACCACCCACGCCCATAAAGCGCACCAATATCAGGTTCAACACCAAATTCAGCAGCAGTGAGACCATAGAAATCAACATAGGCGTCGCCGTGTCCTGGAACGAATGAAATACCCGGTTAAACAAATCCCGAAGCCCGAAGGCCAACACGCCCGCCATATAAAAGAAAAATGCCGAGCTTGTAGATATGACCGAGGCTTCGTCAAAAGTTCCGCGCTTGTAAACCAGCCGAATCACATCGTCACTCATACACAAGGAAACCACAACGATGGGCAAAATAGCCAGTGTAATAATCTCAATGCACTGCCCTACAATCTTGATGACCCCTTTTCGGTCCCTGTCCACCGCGTGTTCACTCATTTTAGAAAATACAATCGTCGTCAGAGGCACCAGCAACACGCCCAAAACAAAGGTGATCAGCCGAAAAGAATAGTTCATTGAAGACACAGCACCGTCACCAAGACCGCTGCCTATCGCCACATCGATTAGATGGTTAATTTCGTTGATCGCCATGCTGAGCAACGCCGGAATTGATAGCCGGATCAGCCTTTTGATGTACGGATCCCTTAGCTTGACATACAAGGTGTATCTAAAAAAGCTTTTTAAGAAAGGCGCCAGCATAATCAGTTGCAAAACGCCGGCCACCACAACGCCGAAAGCAACCGCCCTTATACCGTATTGGTTAGAGAAAAGCACCGTTGCCAAGATGAGCGAAAAAGACAAGGGAAGTCCGGTTAACTGGGCCGCCATAAACCGATCGCGTGCGTTCAATATGGTAGAAATAACAATTGTTATCACAAAAAACACGAGCCCGGGCATCATTAACCGAGTAAGCTCCGCCGTTAAGTCCACTTTGCCCGGCACTGCCGCATAACCAGGGTAAACCAGCCGCACAAGCGGATCGGCCAACAGCATCATCAGCATCGAAAGGATCAGCGAGCCGATGGCCACCAGGTTGATGGTGTTACTGGCAAAACGGTCTGCCCTCTTTAAACTTTGCCTGCGACTGATTTGCATATACATGGGCACCATGGTGGAGGTGATCATAGAATTAAACAACAGCACTGGAATGTTGAACAGGCTGTAGGCGGATACGTAGGCATCGTTGGCCATCGTGGTGCCAAAATAGGCCGCCGTGATCATATCGCGCACAAAGCCGCCCAATTTGCTTATAAAAACAACTATGGTCACGGCCATGGTTGTTTTCATCATATTGCTGGCTTTCCTGTTTTTCACAACAACACCTCATGCTTTACATCGCTTAATTCAAAAGAACATAACATCATAATCTTTGCAAACGAAAAACAGCGCCCAGATCAGAGCGCTGTTTTTATTTTTATACCATTGGCACTTCAGAATCATTCTCCAAAGGCACATTTTCCACGTTGCGGATTGCCCAGCGCGCAATAACAATGGGGGTCTTTGCACCGCCAACCTCTATGGTCACCGTGTCTTCCCGAAGTTCAGCAATGGTTCCATAGATTCCGCCGATTGTGCAAATCCTGTCACCCTTTTTGAGCTCTTCGAGCATCTTCTTAACGGCTTTGTCCTTTTTCCGCTGGGGGCGAATCAAAAAGAAATAGAAGACAACGCCCATCAACACCAGCATAACCACCATGGAAATTAACGATCCTGCGCCCTCAGCTGCAACTTGCCCTTGCACAGCACCATCCAACAAAATACCCAAATTCAACATTAACCAATCTCCTCCGTAACCATTCTTCAGTATTACATATGAACTTTATTATACGCCACAGCCGCCATTTCCACAAGCGCCTTTCCGGATTTTAAATATGACAATTTCATGGCTGCAACATGAAATCCACTCAGTTTACCAACCATCGCGCCCATGGGTGGCATAAAAGGACTCCACGAAATCCAAGGTTGCATCCTGTTCAATGGCCTCGCGCATCTGCTCCATCATGCGAATCAAAAACCGTAAATTGTGTATGCTGCACAAGCGCAAGCCCAAAATTTCCTCAGCTTTGAGCAAGTGCCGAATATAGGCCCTCGAAAAGTTGCGGCAAGCGTAGCAATCGCATTGATCGTCCAGCGGCGAAAAATCCTTTGCATATGCAGCATTTCTCACCACCAAGCGTCCATTATGGGTGAAAACGGTGCCGTTACGCGCAATGCGTGTTGCCAACACGCAGTCAAACATATCCACCCCGCGCAGCACGCCTTCAATCAAGCAATCCGGCGTGCCCACTCCCATCAAATACCTCGGTTTGTTTTCCGGCAGTTCAGGGCAAACCACTTCCAACATATCGTACATAACGTCTTTGGGTTCACCCACGCTCAACCCACCGATTCCAAACCCAGGCAGTGGCAGTTTGGCCATTTCTTGGGCGCATTCGCGGCGCAAATCTTCATAAAATGCGCCCTGCACAATCCCAAAAAGCGCCTGGTCTTCCCGCTGTTTTGCCTTCATGCAGCGCTCAAGCCAGCGAAGCGTCCGGCGCATCGCGTTTTCAGCGCGATCGTAATCGCAGGGCCAAGGCGAACATTCATCAAACTGCATGATGATGTCAGCACCCAGCTTTTCCTGAATAGCAATCGATTCTTCCGGCGAAAAAAAGTGCTTACTTCCATCCAAGTGGGAGCGAAACTCTACGCCCCTTTCACTAACCTTGCGCAACGCAGCCAGGGAGAACACCTGGAAGCCTCCGCTGTCGGTCAGGATCGGGTGCTGCCAATTCATAAAATTGTGCAATCCGCCCGCTTGGGCAACCAGATCTTCGCCCGGGCGCAAGTGTAAGTGGTAGGTATTGGACAAAATAATTTGCGAACCAATCTCTTCCAATTCGTTGGGAGCCATGGTCTTTACGCTGGCTTGGGTGCCCACCGGCATGTAAACCGGCGTCTCAATGACCCCATGAGGCGTGTGCAATCTTCCCCTACGTGCGCCGGTTTGTTTGCACACGTGCAACAGCTCATATTCAAACGGTTGTGACAATTAATCTCCTCCGAATTTTGTAATCCTCTACGAAAACAATTAGTCTTTCACGATCACGGCCAACATTGCCAAATCTGTGTTCCCTGTGTTTTTAACCGAATGGCTGTGCCCGCTGGCAGTCAACATAGTGTCCCCTGCCTGCACCTGGACGACCCGGTCATCATCCTCCACCTGACCGCTTCCTTCGATAAAATAAAACAGCTCAGCTTCCCCTTCGTGCACATGCTTGCCAATAGAAGCGCCCGGCGCCAGACGGATTTCGGAAAATATGCGCAGGCGTTCGGGCAAAGCCCCCGGCAGCAAGTGGTGCAACACCGGAGTTCCTTCGCCGCCGCGCATGTTGGGTTTTTCTTCTATAAGCTGCTGTTGCTTGGTAATGATCATATTAATGCACTTCCTCTTGTTCACTATTTTTCTGATGAATGATGCGCAAACCCTTTAAGGTAAGCAGCCCGTCCAACACATCAATGGCATCGGTTTCATCGGCGACCAGCAAACCCAACCCGCCCGTAGCGATAACCTTCGCGTTGGGCGCCTTTAGCTCTTCCTTCATTTTGTTCACAAGGTAGGTCACTTGTCCAACGTATCCATAAACAATGCCCGATTGCATATTGGTGATTGTGTTGCGCCCGATTACGCTTTCGGGCTTTACCAACTCAAACCTAGGCAATTTGGATGTGCGTTCTACCAATGCCTCGGCCGACAGGCGCAGCCCCGGACAAATTGCTCCACCTAAGAATTCTCCTTTGGCAGAAACCACGCCATAAGAAGTCGCCGTGCCAAAATCGATAAAGATGCAAGGGCCACCATACAGCTCATATGCCGCCACTGCATTGGCAATTCGATCGCTGCCCAACTCGCGGGGATGCTCATACTTAATATTGATACCTGTTTTTATACCGGGGGCGACAGACATCGGATCCATCTTAAAATAATTCCGGCACATGTGTTCAATGGTAAAGTTGATGGTCGGCACCACAGACGACATGACGATTCCCTCCACCACATCGACAGACAGGCCGTTATGCTGAAATAGATTTGTAAGAAGGATTCCGTATTCATCTGAGGACATGCGGACGTTCGTGGCAATACGCCAATACTGCACCATTTCATCGCCATCAAATAAGGCCGTCTTTATATTGGTGTTTCCGATATCCAAAGTCAAAACCATATTGCAATACCCTCTTCTGTGTATATTTTTATTCCCGATTCAAATAAAACTTTTATTTTTTCTTCGCTCGGCTCAGCGCACTCATCAAGGCAATGCTTATCACCACGGCCACGATGCATTCCGGAATTCCGTTGGTGACAACCAGCGCACCTATGGCTTTAAGGGCGATGGCTGCTCCCTGCCCATCTGCGATAAACATGGTCGGCTGAACGATAAGCATAGCGCTTAGCGTAAAAACAGTGTTGGCCAAACTGCCCGCTGCAGCGCTCAATCCCCAAGCCAGTTTTTTTCGGTTTGGAAACAAGCGTGAAGCCAGAACAAATACCCCGAAAATAGCCGGCGCAATCAACAAGCGTGGCAAAATGGACACCAACGGATTCTGAAAAATAAAATTGCCCGTGCTAAACGAGCGATAGAAACTCAACCCGCCGAACAACAACCCCAGGCCGCTGCCCATCGCCAACCCTTCCAACAAGGTTCCGATGATTACCGGAATGTGCATCAGAGTGAGCGCGACCCCCGGAATCGGCAAAAAACCCAGCGGCGTTACCCCCATGATGATGGATACGGCCGAAAGCATACCCATGACTGCCAACCTACGAACCTGTTTGTGGTTCCGCGTGCGATTTTTAGACATATTCAATTCCTCCGTTCAAGTTCCTTTGGATACCTGACGTATTTTACCGACTGTGGTGACCAGTTCGATTCCTGTTACAGATATCGACTGAACAAAATTATAAGGAATAATCCGCAAAAAAGCAAACACACACAGCTTTCCTAGGAAAACTCTGTGTTAAATAATTCAAATGCATGATTTTCCATCACAGCGCAGCGTCAATTTCTGTCCTTTTTGCTTCTGTGCTCTGGGTGTTGCGAATCACAATTCCTTATAAATCAAATCGTTTTCAGCGCCAAAGAATTCGCGTACTTTCTATGCAAAACCCAGCAATCCACTGCAAAAAAAAGCACACCGACGCAAGTTCTGTGCTATAATATAGCTGTATTATTACACGTACGAGGAGGAGTTTTTATGCAACGCAATTGTGACCAATGTGGTGGGAAATTAATCGGCCTGGATCATATTGGCATTATGGTTACCGATTACGATCGTTCTTTGGATTTTTACGTGAACAAAGTCGGGTTTAAAATCCGCTCTGAAGAGCAGATGGGCGACATGAAGCTTGGCTTTCTGGAGGCCGGCACCTGTGTGTTGGAGTTGGTTGCCCTTCCAAACGCCCAACCCCGCCCGGCAGGCATCGTAGACCATGTAGCCATCCAAGTGGAAGAGATTGAGATGCTAATGTGCAAAATGATTGAAAAGGGCGTTGTCTTTGAAACTCCGGATATTCAAGACAATAAAGAGCTGCTCGGCGGCGTTCGCAATGTGTTTTTCCGTGGCCCGGATCAGGAGCGCATCGAGCTCTTCGAATACTGCAACCGTTAAGAACGTTACCCGCCAGCTTGATTTTTTATTTAACAAAAGACCTTGTCCGCTTAAATGCCGGACAAGGCCTTTTTGTGTGTATTGCAGGAGCACAGGCCGATTTCTTCTATGCGTCTTTAATCAGGCAGGATTTCAATCGTTTCTCCCAATTTGGGGCAAATCCGTAGCTGCCCACCTGGATATTCCACCTGCACGCTATCATCACAATCGATCACGCGTTTGATCAAGGCGCGCTGCAGCATGCCGTCCTTGAACCAAATGGAGATTTCCAAGCCGCTCTTAGCCCGCAGGCCTTGAACGCTGCCGTCCTTCCATTCCTCTGGCAATGCCGGAAGAAGCATCACCTTGCCGTTAAAGCTCTGCAAAAGCATTTCGGCAATGCCGGCGGTGGTGCCGAAGTTGCCATCGATTTGAAAGGGCGGGTGTGCGTCAAACAGGTTGGCGTAGGTGCCCCCACCCCCCATGTAATTGATCTCGGCCGATACATCCACCAATTGCAACTGGCGCTTGAGCAGCTTCAGCGCACGATTTCCATCGTGCAGCCGGGCCCACAGGTTGACCTTCCACCCCAAACTCCAGCCCGTGCCGTCGTCGCCACGAATTTCTAGGCTCTGGCGACAGGCTTCGGCCAGGTCGGGCGTATCCTGGGGGGTGATTTCGTAATACGGGTGCAGTCCATACAAGTGGGACACGTGGCGGTGATGCACCTCGGTTTCCATATATTCTTGATCCCACTCCAAGAGCTGGCCTTTGCTGCCGATTTTGTAAGGGTAAATCCTGTCGACCGCCTCTTTCGCTTGCCGGAGCAAATCATCGGTTTTGTTCAAGCGTTCCATGGAGTAAATATAGTTGCGCAACACTTCGCGAACGATGGCGTTGGACATGGTTGCTGATTTTGCGATCACCGAGTCATCGTTGCCCTTAAAGGAAAATCCGTTTTCCGGGGAGGTCGCCGGCACGATGGACAGATAGCCCTCTTCTACTTCCCGCATAACATCCACATAGAACCGGGCAGCACGCTGCAATGCGGGCAGCGCACGCTGCTCTAAGAAATCATCGTCTTTTGCGTAGAGATAGTGTTCAAACAAATGTTGACACAGCCAACCCAGCGACATGGGCCAGAAGGCAAAACGGGCGCTTCCGAGGCGTCTATCCCCCACCGGATTGGCAAGGCGCCACAAATCGCTGTTGTGGTGGGAAACCGAACCGCCGGCTCCATAATGCACACGCGCCGTTTCTTCCCCGGTTTGAGAAAGCTGTGCAACAAGGTCGAACAGCGGCTCGTGCAGCTCGGACAGGTTACAGCTTTCAGCCGGCCAATAGTTCATTTCTGTGTTGATGTTTAGGGTGTAGTTGGAACTCCAAGGCGCCCGCAGCTCCTGATTCCAGATGCCTTGTAGATTGGTGGGCTGGGTTCCCGGCCTGGATGAAGCGATCATCAAATAGCGCCCATACTGAAAGATCAGCTCTATAAGTTCCTTATCATCCTGATTCGACAAAAAGTTTTTAAGCCGTACATCTGTAGGTAGGTGCGTATGTCGATCGTCCTGCAAATCGAAAGATACCCGCTCAAATAGGGCCCGGTGATCCTCCTCGTGTCTTTGAAGGAGGGTTGCGTATTGCACCCCCGTAACCTTATCAATGTCCGACTTTAAGAGCGCTTGCTCATTCAATCCTTGGGTAAACGGATGTTGAGCATATCCATTGAAACTGGTGCGCGCGAATAGTTTTATAATCAGCTCATCTGCATTTTGAATTTCAAGGGATTCTTGGGTTGCGTGAATCCGTCCGCCCGTTTGCTCCACCGCGAGCGCAACCGCAAAGCGCATGCCCTTGCGCTCGTCCTCTTCTTCATAGCGGACAGGATTGTCGCTGTCCACATAGTTTGGCAACACGTTGGATGGACACAAGCCATCCAAAACGAGTGTATCTTCCGAACAATAGATTGAATGTTTTAGCTGGCTCGTCAGCATCGCCTTGCAATTGATGCTGCCCGGTCGATCGGCCGAAATCTGCACCACCAGCAGTTGATCCGGGTGAGAAATAAAAGTTTCACGTACATATTGTACGCCCTGGGAAGCGAAGCGAGTAACCGCCACGCCCCGGTTTAAATCCAGTTCGCGCGTATAATTTTCGTGCTCCTGCACGTCAAATTCCAGCACCAGATCCCCCATGGGCATGTAGGACTGGGTATAGGGTCCCAACATATTCTGTTCGATGATCTTTTGCGCTTGGGTATATTCTTCATCGATGACGAGCTGCTGGACGCGACCAAATTGTTCGCTTGCATTGAAAAGGTTTGTGTCTCGCGGGTAGCCCGACCAAAGGGTATCCTCGTTAAGGCCGATTCTTTCTTTTTGAACGCCCCCAAATACCATGCCGCCGATGCGGCCATTGCCCAAGGGCAACGCCTCTTCCCAGTGCCGTGCGGGCTGATTGTACCAAAGCTTTGATTGTTTCATCCCAGCATTCCTCCATCTTTCATCACTGCAAAATAGATTTCATTAAAAAATTAACACAACTTTACACAGCTAAGGTACATGATTGCCGCCCAATTTGCAAGGTTTATTTGGGTTTCCAAAAAAGTTTAAAAAAATAAGAACTGCTTGCAGTTCTTATTTAACAACCCGCGGATCCAAAGCATCGCGCAGCGCGTCCCCTACAAAATTTATGGAAAGCACGCACAATACGATGATGGCACCCGGCGGTATCCAAAGCCAAGGCATTTGGGTCAACACGGTTAGCGCGTTGGCCCCTTGCAACATATTCCCCCAGCTGGCCGTGGGCGGCTGTACACCAAAGCCCAGAAAGCTGAGAGCCGCCTCATCCAAAATGGCCCAAGCCACACCGGAGGTAGCGTACACCAGGATGGGCGCGACCGTATTGGGCAGCACTTGGGTGAACAATATCCTGACCGGGCTCATGCCCATGGCCACTGCCGCTTTGGTGTAGTCTTCTTCCTTTATGGCCAGCACATTGCCGCGCACCAGGCGGGCAACGCTGGGCCAACCCAAAAAGCCCAGTATGAGTATGATGTTGACCAATCCGGGCCCGACGATGCTGGCGACAACCAGAATCAGCATGGTGGAGGGAAAGGCCATGACTACATCGGTAATGCGCATGATTGCCATATCGATCCAGCTGCCAAAATAGCCGGACACAAGGCCCAATACTACCCCAAGCGCCACCGATATGCTCACCGACACCAGGCCCACCAACAGCGATACCCGCGACGCATATACAACCCTGCTGAACACATCCCGCCCTACTTGATCGGTTCCAAACCAGTGATCCCGGCTCGGTGCTGCACTGAACTGGGTCCCGATGGCGTTGGGATCGTAGGGCGCAATAAGGGGGGCAAACACAGCCATCAGCACGATCAAAATCATTACAAAAAAGCCGATCACGCCCAGCTTATGTTTTAAAAAGCGGTTGCGAATTTGCATGAAATAGCTTTGTTTGGGCAACATATGCTCCTGTTCCATAAGCGCTGCACCCCCTTATTCGTATTTGATCGTCGGATTGACGAAGTAATAAGCGATATCGGTAAGCAGGTTGGCCCCCAGCACGATTACCGCCGCCAGCATGTTAAGGCCCATAATCATGGGATAATCTCGGCTGAGGATTGAGTTCATCGTCATCAAGCCCAGCCCCGGCCAAGAAAAAATCTGTTCGATAATCACCGCACCGCCAAACAACAACGGAATCTCCATGCCCAGCACCGTAACGATGGGAATCAACGCGTTGCGCATTGCGTGTTTGCTAATCACCCGAAAGCGATTGACCCCCTTGGCCCTGGCCATCTTCAGATAGTCCTGCCCCAAAATCTCCAGCATGCTGGAACGAACGTAACGAATGTTGCGCCCTGCCACGTTGGTGCCCAGCACAATCACCGGCAGCACCATGTGTTTGGCCACATCGGTCCAGCCGCCTTCGTTGCCCATGGTCACCATGCCGCTGGAGGGAAACAGTTTCAGCTTTACGCTAAAAATAAAAATCAACCCCATCGACAGGAAAAATGAAGGGATGGATATACCCAGAAAGGAACCCGTTGTGCTCACATAATCCAAAACCGAATACTGACGGGTGGCGCTGAGCACGCCCAAGGGGATGGCGATCAAAAGCCCTACCGCAAGGGACACCCCCATCAGCAAAACCGTGGGTCCGATGTGGGAAAGTATGGCCTCGCCCACAGGCTGATAGGTGATCATGGAGTAGCCCCAGTTTCCCTTTAAAATTTGTTCCAACCAGGCAAAATACTGTTCATGTACCGGCGCGTTTAATCCCAAAGATTCGGCCCGCAATTCCAGTGCCATTTCGGAAACGTTGGGGTTGCGCAGCATATCTAACGGGCTGCCAGGAGCCAGTTTCATGATGAAGAAATTGAGTACGGTAATTCCAAAAAGCACGGGGATGGCGATGCCGATTCGCTTGACTATATACCGAAACATTATTCGCACACCCTCCCTTTGCTAATTCGATCCTGACAAAAACAAGCTACCCGGTGGCCATTGCCCTCCAGTTGGGGTTCCTGTTGAGCACACCTCGGCCCTGCATAGGGGCAACGCGGATGAAAGCGGCAGCCACTGGGCGGATCCACAGGGCTGGGCACTTCGCCGGCTAGGCGCACCCGCGTCCTGTTGCGCTTACGCGGCGAAGAAGCCGGAGCAGCCCCCAGTAGCGCACGGGTGTAGGGATGGCGCGCATCGTCGAACACCTCTTCCACGTTGCCAATCTCCACCACCTTGCCCAAATACATAACCGCAATGCGGTTGCTAATGTATCGCACTGCGTTTAAGCCATGACCGATGAACAGATAGGTCAAACCCATTTCTTGTTGCAGAGATTTGAGCAAATTTAAAATTTGCGCCTGTATAGACACATCCAGTGCCGACACCGGCTCGTCGCACACGACGAAATCGGGCTTGAGCGATAGCGCCCGCGCAATGCCAATGCGTTGGCGCTGCCCGCCGGAAAATTCATGGGGAAAGCGGCTGGCGATGTCCTGCGGCAAACCCACCAGGTTGAGAAGCCTGGCCACCTCATCGTCAATTTTTGCAGACTCGACGACTTTGTGCACCTTCATCGGCTCCGCCAAGATGTCATACACCCGCTTGCGCGGATTCAAGGAAGAATAAGGATCCTGAAAAACCATTTGAATCTTGGAATGCAAATCTCGCTTTTCCTTTTTATTCAGCTGGGCGATGTTCCGTCCCCGATAAATAATGCTGCCTTCCGTCGGACTTTCAAGGCCGATAAGTTGGCGGGCAACGGTGGATTTGCCGCAGCCCGATTCGCCCACAAGCCCAAGAGTCTCCCCCGGCATAATCTGTAAATCGATGCCGTCAACCGCCTTTAATACCCGCTTGTTCTTCCCGAGCAAATCACCGCGCACCGGATAGTACTTTTTCAGCCCTCGCGTTTCGATGACCGGTTGCAATTCATTGGCCAAACCTCTTAACCTCCTTTGCGAACCAGCACTTTACTTTGTGTTCTGGCGTTATCGATACAAATTCGGGCTCCTGCTTGCACACGTCCCGGGCAAATTTGCAGCGGTCATAAAAACGGCAGCCCTGCATGTTTTGATAATCCGAGGGCACGCTGCCCGGAATGGAAGAAAGGGGTTTGTCCGCACGAGTATGCGCCGTGGGCACCGCCGCCATTAGCCCTTGGGTGTAGGGATGGCGCGGATCGTCAAACAGGGTTTGGGCCGGTGCTTGCTCGACAATTTGGCCGGCATACATGATCAGCACCCGGTCGGCCATTTCGGCCACCACGCCGATATCGTGGGTAATCAGCAACATAGACATACCGATTTGCTGCTGCAAGTCGCGCATCAAATCCAGAATTTGCGCTTGAATGGTCACATCCAAAGCCGTGGTGGGCTCATCGGCGATCAAAAGTTTGGGGTTGCAGCAAAGGGCGATGGCGATCATCACCCGCTGGCGCATACCGCCCGAAAGCGCATGGGGATACTCTTTCATAATCTGCTCCGGCCTGGCCAGCCCCACCTTCTCCAGCATTTTTATCGCGTACTGGCGCGCCTCTTTTTTGCCCATTTTCAGGTGGATGCGTATGGGCTCCACCAGCTGGTTTTCCACTGTGAACACCGGGTTTAGCGCGGTCATAGCATCTTGAAAAATCATGGAGACTTCGTTTCCGCGGATCGCGTCCATCTGCTCTTCCGATAGCAAGGACAAATCCTGTCCGGCCAGCGATACTCTTCCGCCGGTTATCTTGCCATTTTTTCCCAACAGGCCCATGATCGCAAAGGAGGTCACGCTCTTGCCGCTGCCCGATTCCCCCAGCAAGCACACCGTTTCACCGTCGTCAATGTAAAAGCTGACCCGGTCGGTAACCTGCTTGGGCCCTTCGTCCGTGTCGATGATTGTATTGATGTTTTCAACCTCTAACAAATGGTCGCTCATACATTAACCCCATTTCAGTGCCTCTACGCTGCTGTGCCCGAACGAACGCTAAGTGCGTTAGCTCAACGCGCTAGCGGGTTCGGGCACAGCATAGTGAGTATTTTTTATTGAATAAGTTATTGAGTTACATCCCACTCATGGACGTTTACAAACAACCCAAACTCCTTGGGCGTTGCACCGGTTACCCTGTTGTTCACCACCCCGATAAAGCTGTTTACAAAGATCGAGAACATGGGCACTTCGTCCTGGGCAATTTTGTCAATCTGAGAATAGAGGTTAAGCAACTCATCCGTGTCAGGAGAAACCTTGATTTGATCCAATAGCTTGTTTACCTCTTCATTGTTGTACTTGTTTACATTGCCGGGGCCCAGCAACCAGGACACGTCTGGATAGGGGTCGATGGGCACCAGAGAATATTGCATGATGGCTAGTTCGTAGTTGCCTTCGGCCACCCGGTTGCTCAGCGTGGTAAAGTCCACGATTTCAATCTTGGCTTTAACGCCGATTTCGGCCAAATTGGCCACCACAATGTTGGACGCCAGGGTCATAGCCACATCGCTGGCCGCCATCAAAAAGGTAATTTCCTTGTTGGGATCCCAGCCGGCTTCGGCCAACAACTTCTTAGCCTCTTCCGGGTTGTGTTCGGTGATACCCAGCGTCTTGTCAAAATACGGGCTGGCGCTGGTCAAGAATCCATCGACCACTTCGCCGTGGCCCTGCAGCAACTGGTCCACAATCAGTTGACGGTTGATGCCGTAGACCAAAGCCTTGCGCACCTTGGCGTCGGGAACAATATCTTCGTTGATGTACACATATTCGTTGGCGATCGGATCCCCTTTAACAATGGTTACGTTTTCCAAACTCTGAACCCGGTCGTAATCAGCGTTGTTGATGTTGCCGATGGCCGGAGCGTTCAAATCGATTTCGCCGCTTTCGAGTCGGGTGGTCATTTCAGCACCCTGAGCCACGATGAAGTTCAGCTGATCGATCTTGGGAGCACCCTTGAAATAGTCCTTGTTCGCCTCAAACTGAATATAGTGGTCCCTGTCGTAGGCCAACAGCTTAAAGGGACCGGAAACCACGCTGGGTTTTTGGAAAAATTCGGAAGACACCAGATCCTTGGGCGCGACATCCTTTAAGATATGTTCGGGAACCGTAAGCACATAGCGGGAAATGCCATTGTTAAAGACCGATATGTGCATGGTATCCTTGGTCGTCACTTCGATGGTGTAATCGTCCACCTTTTTGATCCCGGCGATATCGCTGCCATCCTGGGGCAAATAGCCGTATTCATCGTAGCCTTCGATTACCGAGAACATGTAGGAATAAATTGAGCCCACTTCCGGATTGCCCAGCAGTTTAAAAGTAAAGATCACGTCGTCGGCGGTGATAGCTTCCCCATCCGACCATTTGGCATTCTCATATAGCTTGATTGTGAAGTGTTGATTGTCTTGGGTCGTAACCGATTCGGCCAACATGCTTACAAATTCCAAATCACCGTTCAGTTCCATCAAGGGCGGAAACATAAGGCCGGTTGCATGGGAGGCCAACAACCCGTTGGCAGACAGAGGGTTAAGCGCGCTGGTGGCGTTGTTGATGCCAACGTTAATCACCTTGCGCTGCGGTTCAGCATACACCAGGCTGCCGAACCCGATCGATGTAAGCAAAAACACCAACGCCAGAAGAAAAGAAACTCGTTTTTTCAATAAAAACACCCTCCTCAATCCACTAGGATATGTCGAACTTTATTAAAACATACCCACTTTAATTCGGTATTAATTTTAGAACATAGTTACATCTTTTTATTAACCTTAAATTCCATCCCTAAACGCTCAACGCGTTCATTTACCCAATTTCTAAACAAACTATACAGCAACGAACAAAGCGGAACGCTGATCAGCATTCCGAACATACCCATAATGTTGCCGCCGATCAGCACCGCAAGCGCCACCCACATGCTCGGCAAGCCTACCGACTTGCCTACCACGCGAGGATAGATCAAGTTTCCCTCCACCTGCTGCAACACCTGATAAAACACGATAAACATTACGGCCTTGATGGGCGACGACACAAACACCACAAAAGCGCCCACGATGGTCACCACCAAAGGCCCGACGATGGGCACCAGCGCGCCCAGACATACCATGACCGAAACCATCATCGCATAGGGAATTTTAAGCAGGCTCATGCCGATGAAACACAAGGTGCCCGATATGATGGCTTCGGTGCACTGCCCCGCCACAAAGCCCGAAAAAATTTCGTTAGCCATGCGAAAAATCTTGGCAGCGCGGCCGGCAATGTTCGAAGGTGCTATGGCGTACAGCGCTTTGTTGCATTGAACCGCCAAGCGCTCTTTGTGAATGACCGCATTGATGGCAAAAATAAACCCCATAAAAAAATTGAAAATACTGCCGAACATACCTGAAACCGTGCCCACCATCGAGTTTAAAAAGCCTCCCGCCCTTTGCTCGAGGAAGCTGGCGGCCTTTCCACCCAAATCCTTCCAGTCGGGCTCATAGCTGGTGAGCGCCGGATAGCGTGCTACCAGTTTGTCGCTCCATTGCTGCACTTGAGATACAAAACCGGGCATCTTCTGCCCCAACTCGCTCACCGCATCAATCAGCTGCGGTACGACCAACACCAGCACAAACGCCACAAACAGCGCCAGCAACAACAGCGCCGACCACAGGGATATATGCCGTTTGGCCGTATTGCCCAGTTTCTTTGTGAATGGCAGCTTGACAAGGATTTCATTTTCGATGGTTCTGGTCGGAACAGAAAGCACAAAGGCGATGCCCAGGCCCAGCAACAGCGGCATGAACAAGCCCTGCACATACCGCCAGAACGACCAGAACTGCTTTGGGTTGTTCAGCCCCCAATTTACCGCGATGGCCGCTACCACCAAGCCGAAAATTCTTCTTATATGTTTTGTCTTTATTTCCATAAAAAGCATCCTCTTTGTTTATCCGACCATTGACTCACATTATACAACGCTTTACATTGATTCTGCAAGCCATTCCACATTTGCTTGCATTTTGTAAGCCGGGCTTCGGTTGGGCTTGATACGCCTTTGACGGCATGTTAATATAAACTTAAACAAGATAGCATTCTGAAACTGGAGGAGGCATCATTTATGAAGAAAACACAATTGTTAAGCGTTAAGCCCGATGGATTTTATCTGAACGGGCAACCTTTCCGGTTCATCGCCGGAGCCATTCATTATTTTCGCGTGCCCAAGGAGTATTGGGCAGACCGTTTGATGAAATTAAAAGCCTGCGGCTTTAACACCGTAGAAACCTACGTGGCCTGGAACGCCCACCAGCCCACCGAAAACGAGTTTATATACGACGATATGCTGGATCTGGTAGCCTTCCTTGAAACCGCCCACGAACTGGGACTGTATGCCATCGTCCGCCCCGGCCCATACATCTGCTCCGAGTGGGAGTTTGGCGGGCTTCCCTGGTGGCTGTTGAAGAAAGAAGGAATCGCCCTTCGGTGTATGAACCGGCCTTACCTGGACGCGGTTGATCGCTTTTTTGATGATCTGCTCAAGCGCCTGGCGCCCCTGCAGTCCACCCACGGCGGCCCCATCTTGATGATGCAGGTGGAAAATGAATATGGCAGCTATGGCGACGATCAAGAGTATTTGCGCTACCTGGCCGATGGCATGGTCGCCCGCGGCATCGACGTACCCCTGTTCACCTCCGACGGGCCGACCGACTTTATGCTGACCGGCGGCACCGTGCCTGGGATACTCAAAACCGGGAACTTTGGTTCCCGCGCGACCGAGCAGTTTGCCAAATTGCGCGAGCATCAGCCCGATGGTCCACTGATGTGCTGCGAGTTTTGGAACGGATGGTTCGACCACTGGTTTGAAGATCACCACACCCGCGATCCCAAGGACGCCGCAAACACGCTGGACGAAATCCTGTCCGCCGGCAACAACGTATGCGCCTATATGTTCCACGGCGGCACCAACTTCGGCTTTATGAACGGCGCCAACTGCTACGACAAATACGAACCCACGGTCAACAGCTATGATGACGACGCACCGTTGAACGAGTGCGGCGATCCCACCGAAAAATATTGGCTGTTCAGGGATGTGATCGGCAAATACTCCGCGCTGCCGGAAGCAAACTTTGAACCCAAAGGTGCCAAGGCTAGGTACGGCGAAGTAAGGTTCACCGAGTATGCCAGATTGTTTGACAACCTTGACAACCTGACTTCCCCTGTGCATTCGACCAACCCGCTACCAATGGAGGTGCTGGATCAGGGGTATGGATTTATCCTGTACAAAACGAGGATCCGCGGGCCGAGGGAAAACATGCCCATCATACTCCAAGAGGTTCACGACCGCGCACATATTTATGTGAACGGACAGTTTCAGGGCATCCAATACCGAAATGACCCCGAACCGGCTGTGCGCCTGGCCATACCCGCCGAAGGCGCCGAAGTGGCCATTCTGGTGGAGAACATGGGGCGCACCAATTACGGCTACCACTTGGTCGACCGCAAAGGCATTACCGAGGGCATACGCCACGGCCAAGCTTTTGTATACCATTGGGACATGTACGCCCTGCCTTTTAACGACTTGAGTCCGCTTGAATTTAAGCAAGGCGTAGTTGAATTCGACGGCACCCCCACGCTGTTAAAAGGAACGCTCACCGTTGAAGGCCAGCCGCAGGACACTTTCGTGAAACTGCCTGGGTTTAAAAAGGGCGTAATTTTTGTAAACGGTCGCAACCTGAGCCGCTACTGGCACGTAGGCCCTCAAAAATCGGCCTACCTACCCGCTCCCTTCCTCAACGAAGGCGAAAATGAAATCATCGTGCTGGAGCTTGAAGGCTACCAGGATGCGGTTGCATTGTTTGATGATCATTTCGATATCGGCTAATCTTCTCCCTTATAAAAACGGCTGAGCACATGCTCGGCCGTTTATTATAAGGATATACGAACAAGCCGTAACCTCTTTTGATGCAAGAACGAAATTAATTTCAAATTTCACGATCATGCCTTGACAACACCCTGCTGCTCACCTTATGATTCATTTGCCATTCTATAATTTTGCGCAAATGTGAGGTTTTATTTTATGCAGAAAAAACCGTTGCCCCCTCCACGGGAGCTGTTCAAAAATATATATTCTAAGCTTTGGGGAATGATTTGTGCCGGATGGTATTACAAGGGCGATCCCGAATCCATAGATCGCAAACGCATTTTGAGCATAGCGTTGAGCAGCAACGTGGTAGCAAACCTGATCGGCGGCAGCTTCTATACGGGCCTTTTGTTGTTGCTCAACGCCAGCGACTCGTTTATCGGAATGCTGACCATGATTACCACCGGCGCAAATATGCTGCAGCTGCTGGCGCCTGTGTGGCTCGAACGCTTTGCCAGCCGCAAGAAAATCCTCATCGGCATGCGCTGTGTTGTGATGATTTTAAACGTGCTGCTTATCGGATTCATCCCCATATTCCCGATCGCTTACCAAAGCAAGCTGGTGCTGGTAGCGCTGACCGTGCTCACCGTCAATCTGGTCAACGCATTCATGGCGCCCGGCATGACGGTTTGGCACCTGCAGTCCATCCCCCTCAAAGTGCGCAACCATTATTATTCGCTGCAAACCATGGCAGTTGGTATTATTGTTGCGCTGATCAACCTGGGCGCCAGCGCGCTGGTCGACATCGCCAGAGCCGCCGGCAGCGAATACGCCGGATTGTTGGCCCTTAGAATTATTTGTGCCGTATTGGTGGTGTTCGAGACCATTTGGCTGTTTCGAATCAAGGAATATCCATATCCATCTTCCGGTCGACGCTTTACAATAAAAGCCTTGTTTACCGAGCCTTTTCGCCAGCCCAAATATTTGAAAACCGTGTTGGTCGCGTTCTTGTGGAGCTTTACCTGCAACGTTCCCGGGCCCTACTACACCATTTATTTGCTCAAGGATATGAAGGTGGACTATTCTTATATTATGCTGGTGAATATGCTGAATGTTCCAATCCTTGTGCTCTTGACTCCGCTGTGGAGCAAGCTGGTGGAAAAGTTCAGTTGGTTTAAGTCGCTGTACCTGGCCATGGGGCTGTATATGGCCCACTATATATGCTTGGCCTTCGTAACTCCAAGTACTTCTATTCTGTATCCGCTGGCCATCGTCTACGCCTTTATCATGATGACCGGCATCAGCCTTTGCTTCACCAGCGTCCCCTACGTCAACATTCCCGAGCACAATCAAACCGTATACATTGGCTTTTATTCGACCATAGCCAACATGGGTTCTCTGCTGGGGGTTGCGTTGGGGCAGCAGTTTATCGCCCACACCGAATCCATACACATCAACCTGTTCGGTGTAATGATGGGCAACAAACAGTACCTGATGCTGCTCGCCGCCGCACTCATGTTCATCGCATCTGTCATTATTTTCTTTATTCGCCGCTCTTTGCCAGCAGGTGAAAGCTAGCCTTGCTGCACAAAAATTTTATGCAAATTAAGGAAGTCTTAAGAGTTTAATATGAAATTTTATAGCAAAGGGTGATGAGTCCTTTGCTATAATTAAAAATACCAATACTAAATGGAGAACATTGAATCATGAGCAGCAAAATCCTGGTCGTCGATGATGAGCACGAGATCGCCGACTTGATCGAATTGTATTTGCAAAACGAAAACTACACCGTATTTAAATTCTACTCGGCAAAGGGCGCCCTTGCCTGCATCGACCAGGTCGAACTGGACTTGGCCGATGACCCCTACGCGTTCGAGGGGAAGGTCCCG
>CAYFTL010000001.1:88450-100307 GCA_964346145.1 uncultured Oscillospiraceae bacterium
GGACGTTATGTTGCCCGAACCCGACGGTTTTTCCATATGCCGAAAAATTCGAGAGCAACACAAATACCCCGTCATTATGTTGACTGCCAAAGATTCCGAGATGGACAAAATCACTGGGCTGACTCTGGGCGCGGACGACTATATCACCAAGCCTTTTCGCCCGTTGGAGCTGGTAGCCCGGGTAAAGGCTCAGCTTCGGAGATACAAAAACTACAATTTTGCGCCGCCTGCGGCCGATGAAGCACAAGGTTTGAGCACCTTTTTCGAGCACAACGGCCTAATTTTAAACGCGGACACCCACGTGTGCACCATGGACGGCAGGGTTTTGCCCCTCACCCCCACCGAGTTTGCCATTTTGCGCATTTTGTTGGAGAAAAAAGGTAGCGTGGTCAGTGCCGAAGAACTGTTTAGACAAATTTGGCAGGAAGAATATTTCAGCAAGAACAACAACACCATCACCGTTCACATACGCCATTTACGGGAAAAAATGAACGATTCCGCAGAAAATCCCAATTTTATCAAAACCGTTTGGGGAGTAGGTTATAAAATTGAAGCGTAGCAAGCTTAACGAAAAAGCGTACAGCAAATTGCTCTGGCGGCTGTTTGTACAGATTCTAATCGTGCTGGGGTTGTCGGTGCTGCTGGTTCTGGTTTTGCGCCAGGCGTTGCACGGAAAAATGGGCAACATCATATCGCGCGGCTTTCAAGTCGTTTTTCAAACCGATTGGGACAGCGCCACCCTCATGTACACTCGCTATGTGCGCAACTATCTCGAGTTGATCATTTTATTTGCTATGGTTGCTTCATTTCTCATTATGTTTCAGCTGTGCATGCCCTGGTTCACCCGATATTTTGATCAGATGGTCCAAGGGATTGATCAGCTGGCCAACGAGTCCAATGAGCCCATTCAAATGGATGCAGAGCTTGAATTTATGGAAACCGTGTTAAACGAAGTGAAGGACAAACTAAAGCTACAAGCTATGGAGGCTCAGCAGGCCGAGCGACAAAAAAATGACTTGATCGTGTATTTGGCTCACGATATCAAAACACCGTTGACATCTGTGCTCGGATATCTGAGTTTAATCAACGAAAATCCGGATTTGAGCGAGGCCGACAAGACCAAATACATGCAAATCGCCTTAGAAAAGACACACCGGCTGCAGGCGCTGATCGACGAATTCTTTGAAATCACCCGCTATACGCTGCAGACGGTTTCACTGGATAAGCAGCCTATAGACCTTAGCTATATGATGATACAAATTGCCGACGAGGCCTATCCCCAGCTGCTTAAAAAGAATCAGCACATCGATATCAATGTGCCCGAAGAAACCTACGTGTACGCAGATTCCGAAAAGCTGGCCCGGGTGTTTAACAATTTGTTGAAAAATGCAATCGCATACAGCCCCGCCGGCAGCAAAATCAAAATTGCCGCAAATTCAGATGACCATTATATCTCTATCGGTTTTTCAAACCCCGGAACGATTCCAAAGAGCGAATTGAATTTGGTTTTTGAAAAGTTTCACCGCTTGGATTCCGCCCGTTCCAGCGCTTCGGGTGGTGCCGGGCTTGGCTTGGCCATTGCAAAGGATATCGTTCAGCTGCACGGTGGCAAAATCCAAGCGCTGTGTTCAAACGAACGCACCATTTTTACCGTATCCCTGCCCCGATATCGGCCGTCGACAAACCCTCCATCTTAATAAAACATTAGGGTATTCACCAGAATCTATTAGCAATTTCCATGCTCCTTTTTAAAGTTCTCGGCAAGGCGATTGGTTACAATACAATCAGCTTTCCGTTACTTTAGAAAGGAGTTTTTGTATTATGAGGTATTATGCAAATAATTTAAAAGCCAAACCTAAGAAATCTAAAAAAAGAGCGCGCGTGAAAAAACGCAGGCTGCTCTTGTTGCCGATAATCGGAATCGTATTGTTTCTCGCCACCCGTTTTTCCGGAAATATTTGGAGCAGAAAGGGCGCCCCAAACCTTCCGACGTTAGGATCCAAGCTGCTGAGTGCTATGCAGCAACCCCAAAGTAAACCCAAAGACAATAAAAGCTGGAAAACAATTTTGGTAAACCGTTGGAACCCTATCCCTGAAAATTATAGGGTAGAACTAACCGAGCTTTCCAACGGACAACGGGTAGATTCCAGGATATACCCCAGCCTACAGGCCATGTTCGACGATGCGCGGGCCAGCGGAATTTATCCGGTGGTAGGATCCGGCTTTAGAACCAAAAAGAAACAGCAGTCCCTCATGGATCAAAAAATAGCCGCATACGAAAGCGAAGGCTATGCCAAATCCGAAGCCAAAACGCTGGCTGAGCAATGGGTTGCCATTCCGGGGACCAGTGAACACGAGCTGGGCATCGCGGTGGACATTAATGGAGACCGGCAAAACTCCGACAACAAAGCGGTCTACAAGTGGCTTGCGAACAACGCGCACAAATATGGATTCATTTTGCGCTACCCCGAAGACAAAACTTACATCACCGGGGTGGCTTATGAGCCTTGGCATTACCGGTATGTGGGCAGGGAGTTGGCCGAAGAGTTAAAAGAAAGCGGTTTGTGCTTGGAAGAACACATCAACCGCTTCAAGTAGTTTTGCAAAGCAATCACCGTATGAAATTATGGCATCAATGAAATAGGCGTATATTTGAGCGCTCGTCATCCATTGCTTTTTTGCTTATAGCATTGAGCGCACGATCCAGATAAACAGCAAATGCCCCGGATAAAACACATAAAACACGTATTTGTTCAGCCTAATATTTGTGGTGGTGTTTAAATAGATAAGCGGGAGCGCCATAAGGGCATACATCTGACTGCGTACGGAAAACCTGGCGAGGCTGTCAAGCCAACCAATCCCCCACAGAATCATAAAAGAACTTACCACCGCAAAGGATAACACAGGCCGATCGATCAACACATAAAACAGAATCATTAGCAATATGCCATTGAAGCCGTAATCCAGATGCTGGCGCAAGAGGTAGGCCACACACAAGGCTACAGCCGACCATTCGAGCCGGCCCCGATGCAGCGATCCAACCACCAGCATACCCAAAAATAGCGATAGCAATATGTTGGGCTTTGACCATCCGCCCCCCATCGCCAACACATAAAAGGGCTGAGAAATAAGGAAAAGCACGCCTATGCGCAGCAAATACTTTTTAAAATCTTTAGTATAAATACAGCCGACCACACAGCAATAGGCAAACAGCGGGTAAGCAATGCGCCCGATAAGGCGCAACACCCGATACTGCGGGAAAAACACTTTGCCGCAGTGGTCGATAAGCATGGCGATGATGGCGATAAGCTTTAAGAAGTTGGTATCTTTGTTTAGGCGTACTTGCTTGGCAAGCTGCATAAATCCCCTCTCCCCCTTCCTTTTATGAAAGACTATGGATCAGCAACATCACCCGATCCAGCGCCACCTCATCGCGAATCCGCCCACTCTTTATTGCGTAGTCGGCATCGATGCAAGCGCGGTAGCCTTGTTCGGCTGCCTCCAGCGTAAAGCGCTGCGCCTGAACCGCCGCACGGCTCGCCACAAAATGGCTCAGTTCCAGTTTGCGCTCTATTTCGGCCAAGGGCAAGCGCTGCTGCTTGAGCAGGTTGATGTGCAACATCATGCGCATCTGCCGGGTAAGCATGGCCAGAATGCCGATGATCGATTCGCCGGATTCCCTCATGGTTTTCAGTAGTTGCCGCGCCTGATCCATATTATGGGCGAGCAACTGGTCTATCATTTGAAACACGCTGCTTTCGAGGGAAGGTGCAACCAACGCGTCCACATCGGCCTGCTGAATGGTTACGCGGTCCCCCACGTAGGCAGCCAGCTTGTTAAGCTCCAAATCCAAGCGGGCAAAGCCCCGCCCCGCCAAAAACACCAACTGATGCAAGGCTTGGGCATCTATATTCTTATCGTAAGATTTTAGTGTGGCTTTTGCTCGCTGAGCAATTTCGGCATCGGTCAGCGCTTTAAATTCGACGCAGACCGCTTTTTTTTGCAACGCTTGAGTCAGCTTCTTGCGCTTGTCTATGTTGCCACGCACATAAAAGATCAGACAGCCGGTCGCAGGGAAATTATCCAGATAATCGGTGATTCGCAGGCTTTCTTCGGCCTCGTTCTTGGATTTGCCCGAAAGCAACGGCCCCCAGTCGCGCACGACAACCAACCGGCGCTCGCCCATGAACGGCAGGGTTTCCGCAGCCTCCACGATCTGCGACGAGGTGATTCCGCCTTCCAGCAAAGTTTCGTTCATTTGCTCCAGCCCGCCCGGCAGAAGCACTGTGCGCATATAATCCAGCGCTTTTTGCTTTACGAATTCTTCTTCGCCATAAAAAAGGTAGACCCCTGCAATATCGCCATTTTTTATTTGTTTGGAAAATTCTCTAAAGTTGATGTTCATCAGCTATCCTCCCTCTTGCAGCCAGGCGGCAGCCTGTAATTCCCCGTCGACACCCGGCTTAACGATGACCGCACCGCATTGATCGGTGCGCATGAGCGCACTGCCCGCCTTCGACAAACGGCTCATCACTTGGGATTTGGGATGCCCGTAAGAATTATACCCCACCGACAGAACCGACAACCGGGGCGATACCGCACTTAACAATCCGTCCGTGGTCGATCCGGCACCGCCATGATGGGGCACCAAAAGCACATCCGCATCGGCACCGGACAGCGCTGTGTCCAGGCTGCCAGGTAAATCTCCGGTCAGCAGCATCTTTCCTCGACCGCTGTCTATCAACAGTACCAAGGAAGAAGAGTTGGCATCGGGCGGATTAAAACCTTTTTGCGGGTGCAGCACCGTGGCGGTAGCGGTTTCAGAAAGCCGAATCACATCGCCGGCCGACAAATGTTTTATCTGTGTACCCCTGGATATGGCCTTTTCTACAATACTTCGTTGCTCTTCGGTGTCGGGCGTTCTATCCCAACATTCTGGTAGATAAAGGGTTTTCACCGGCATGTTTTGGGCCAGCTCGGCAAAGCCTCCACAATGATCGGCGTGTGGATGGGTCAAAAACACACCGTCAACGGGAAGCGCCATGGATCTGGCGACCGACGATGCACCGCTGCCTTCGGTTCCCAAATCCACATAATAGGTAAAGCCTTGGGTTTGAATCAAGCTCGCGTTGCCCTGCCCCACATCCAAAAAGGTGATTTGAAACGCCTCTTTGGGCAACCATTTGGGAACAAAGAAAACCAACAGCGCAATGAGCGGCAAACCGGCCAAGCTAACCAACCGATACGGCTTTTTGAACCCCAAGTGCCACGAGGCTGCAAGCAGCAGCAACACATAAAGCACACAAACCCAAACCGGCCAAGCAGGCAGTCGCAGCACCGCACCCGGCAGTCCGGCGATCCAGGACGCAAAGCCGGTAACCATGCCCAGCAAAAAATCTATAATCTGAGCGGCTATGCCAACAAAGGGCAGTTTTGCGTAGCCGCATATCAGCACCAGCACCGCTGCCGGCACCAGCACCCCCATAACGGGCACGGCCAGCAGATTTGACAACACCGACCAGGTGGAAAACCGATTAAAAAAAGCGATTTGTGCGGGCAGCGTGCCCAGACCGGCGGCGACGCTTACAACCAGCGAAGACTTTACCAACGTACGGCTCGCATTTTTAAGGTTTATCCAAAGCACCTTTGCAGGCCGCCTGGATTTTTCAGGGTCGGGCCAAATTTTGTTCAGCAAATCTTTAAGCGGAGGCGACAGCAAAATAATCCCGCCCATAGCGCTAAAGGACAGTATAAACCCTGCCTGCACAATATACAACGGATTCAAAACACTCAACGCGACAAAGGCGGCGGCAAGCCCTGTAAGTCCATCGGCTGGACGCCCGTTCAACCTGGAGGCTCGAATCAACAGAAACATCAGCGCGGCGCGCACTGCAGAGGCCGGCATGCCCACCAGAAACACGTAGGCCGACAACAGTACGCAGAGCAGTATGAACGACAACTTGTTGGGTAGCCCCAATTTAGACAATGTCCAATCGATGAGCCAAGCCAAATAACCGATATGCAGCCCCGAAACCGCTAGCAAGTGTGCCAGACCCGAATCCTGGTATGCCCGGGTCGTGTTTTGATCCACTTCGCTTTTGTCGCCCAATATCAGACCGCTGACCAACTCGTACCGATGCGGAAACAGTTTCTTAATCCGGCGACCGATTTGCTCGCTGGCCTGAATGGACAACCTTTTAAAACTCCAGCCGGCCGGAGCGAGTATTTGTACATCCTTCAGCCCCCCGTTGACGCATGCAATGACTCCATTCCGCTGCCATAAATAGGCCGAAAAATTAAATCCATAAGGGTTGGTTTGCCCTTTGGGGTGCCAAACCCGCCCTCCGACTTGTATGCGCTGTCCATATTCCAAGGGGCTGGACAAGCCTTCGTAATTGCTTAGATAGAGCTGTATTTTTTTCTTTTGCTTTTCACCGTTTAAGGAGACCCGGTCGAGCACCACGCTCACACGATTTGAGGTTTGGACAGGCTCGGCAGATATCGTTCCAGCGATGATGGCTTCTCCCTCGGCAGGGAGCGCCGGACGCTGCATCGCCAGCATACCCCACAGGATTCCGGCGATAAGTCCGAAAACCAACAAAAGCTTAGGGCGTTTCAACAAAATTGAGATGGATAAAAACAGTGCAACTGCAACGACAATATACCACAGCGAAAGGCGTTCAAACAACAAAAAAATGCCCATCAGCAGCCCGATGCCCCACAGGGTTGCAAAGGCCACCAGCGGGCGCTTTCGAGCAAACTCCGAAACAAGATTATTATACATGAAGAATAGCACCCTGCTTTAGCAGCCGCGCACCCGAAAACACTCCTTTAGCCTCCGCTAACAGCGCTTCAGTGTTGACTTTTGGGGGAATATGAGTAATATACAGCTGCTTGGCTGCGCACGCTTCGGCCAATTGAGCGCAGTGGTAAGCCGACATGTGTGGCCGCTGCTCGCTCCAATCGTTAAGCAGAAAAGCCCCATCGGCTACGAGCAAATCGGCATCGCGGGCAAATGTTTCCAGATCGGGGTTTACGTTGGTATCTCCGGTGTAAACCATTTTTTTTGTTCCATCGTCGACCAAAATGCTGTAGGCGGCCACCGGATGGATCGCAGGCAAAAAATCAAAGTGCAAATTTTTGCAGCGCATAGTTTCTATCCTGCTCAAATCGAAACACGGAACCTTCAACATGTTGTATATCGGTTCCGGTTCACTTGGGCAATAGACCGGAAGCACACGGTTTCTATAGGCTAACGCGTATTGCAGCGCCAGCATATCCGACATGTGATCGTAATGCAAATGGGACAGCACGACAGCATCCAAATGATCTAAATCTATGTGTTTTTGAAGCTGCGACAGCACACCGGGCCCACAGTCCAGCAGTATATTGGCGCCATGGTCGTTGCTGGAAACAAGATAGCCCGACCCGGCGCCGCCCGCCGACGCATACGGTCCGTTTATGCCCAAAGCCGTAAAAATCATGTTGCCTCCTCCTGTTTTCGCATCTCCATATTGGCATCATCGTTCTCTATATAGCCGGGGTTTCGCAGCAAAGGTCCCAACATGCATATGGAGTGCACAAACTGTTCGACCTGTTGTCCTTCCACATAAAAGCGAACCGATTTTATGCCTTCCAGTTCGGTCAAGGTGTTTACAATGCCATACACCAACAACTGTTCCTCCTGGTTACTCAAACGCTGAGCCACGCTATAGAAATTTGAAGATAGGTTGAGGTGAATCTCGTCTCCGGTAACCCGAACGCCCAGTATGTCAGTATCGTGTATACCAGCGGGCACAATATTGCGCACACCCGCATCGGTATCCCTTACCCCGCCGATCAATTCCCCTAGGAGCGAACGCACCGAGGCTGCGCTGATATTGTCCATGGCGCGGTCAACAGCTACAAGTTTTCCGCTCTCTCCAGCAAAATACAGGCGCGCCATTTGCACATAGGCGTCCTGAAACGAAGAACGAGGCATGACGCCTTCCCAAAATTCAAACGTATTGGTATCATTTTCAAGCTGCATAACAGGTTGCTCATCAATATCGATGCGTATGCCATCGATCCCCGGTACAAAACCACAAATCGAATAGGTGAGCGATGCGCTTAACTGCCACAGCGAACATCCGCTGGCTTCCAGCGCATCATAAATGGTAGGCAAAAAACTGATGTGCGCAACCTGTATGCCGTAATCCGTAACCTCCTCGATATACGGAGCCTGCGCCAACACCTCGGCGTCCTGGGGAATCGTGCTATGGGTAATCGGATTAATCTCAGGGCCCTTAAGCACCTCACGGACCACAGCCGCAACATAGTTGGGATCACTCAGCTGTAGGGTGCGCACTTCCGGTAGTATATAGTTGGTGCCCGCCTTAGGGTAATACAAGGTTATGGTACGCTCTATCGGCTGCTGAACCGTTTCGGTCAGCACGAAATACTTCTCTTCTTCTTGCAGTGTGGCCCACATGGCTGCAATGTTTCCACTCTTGCGCCCCAGGGTGCCCATTGGCATCTGCAATATGCCTTCGTTTTTGTCGCCGATTAACAGATTCACATACTCTATGCCTTCCAGCGACGAAAGCGTGTTGGCAAACGCCAGCTGGAGCGCCACCAATTCCTTTTCATCCTCCACGTTGTGGGCATCGATGGAAAGGTTTACAGTCACCACGCCCTGGGACTCTTCAATATCGATTAGGCTTGTGCCTTCTTGGGCCACGGGCAGCAAATCCTCTTCTTCGGGGGCCTTTAGCAGCGCCTCGGCCACCGCTTCGGATAAGAAACGATCCTCCGACAGGGTTATGCTGCGCTCCACCGGCTTCAGACTTTGACCGTCAGTGCCCATATAATACAATGTCACCCGATGAACATCGCTCTCCAGCTCATCGCCGATGGGCGCTGGAGGCACATCTCCTTCGGGCACCGGAAAACTGGCAGATCCGGCTTCCTTGGTCTGCTCCAATGTCTCTGCCCCACATCCGCTTAAAAAGCTTGTCAATATACATAGCAGCAACAAAGTTGCAATGCATTTTCTTTTGAACAAAAGCGCGTTCCACCTTTCCTATTCGATGGGAATCTCCACTGTGAAAGTACTGCCCTTATCTTCTTCGCTCTCGACCGAAATCGTCCCGTTGTGCATGGTAACGATTTGTTTGGTGATTGAGAGACCCAGCCCGGTTCCACCGGTTTCCCGCGAGCGAGCCTTATCTACCCGATAAAAACGGTCGAAAATATGGAGCTGATCCTCTTGGGGAATCCCCATGCCGGTGTCGCTTACCTGAATGATGGCTTTTTTGCCCGTGCGGGACAGCCCTATGCGAACATTGCCGCCCCGTCCAGTGTATTTGATAGCGTTGTCCACCAAATTGTAGATGACTTGCTGGAAGGAAATGGGATCCAGCTGTGCCGTCACGTCTTCCTTGATCACGCTCTCCAGCGTAATCCCCCGTTCCCGCGCCAGCGGAGCAAGGCGTTTTACAGTTTCGGAAATCAACATGCTGATAGATTGATTTTGTGTATTGATACCAGTGTTGGTGCTGTCGATGTTGGTAAGGGTCAACAAATCGCTGATTACCCGGTTCAATCGGTCGATTTCCTTGTTGATGTCCTGCAGGAACTCTTTGAGCATTTCCGGTTCTGTATCTTCCTGATACATTAGCGTTTCGATCAGTATTTTCATTGTGCTCAGCGGTGTTTTAAGCTCGTGGGATGCATTCGAAACAAATTCGTTGCGGGATTTGTCCAAGTCCTCCAGCCTTTGGCACATAATATTAAAGGCGTGGGCCAACCGAGAGAACTCGCTGTTGCCCTTTTCATTGACCCGTACTGAAAAATCCCCTTTGGTCATCTTCTGAATGCCTTGGTTGAGCTGAACGATGGGGTTGGTGATGATCACGCGTGAGATAAGCCAGCTCAACACAGCCACCGCTAAAGCTACCAGCGTAAGCCACATGAGGATTTGGCTCCTGATGAGCGCCAGGCTTTCATGCAGGTCGTCCACCGAGGAAATATACACCAAAACACCAATCGTTTGTGATTGGTGTTTTATTGCGGCCGCATATACTCCCACTCGCGCTTCGCCATATAAGTTCCAGCCGAACACACTGCTCGCAGAAGACTTGGAAACCACGCCGCCTTCCCGTTCATAATACCGATAATCGCTCTCCACCGTGCCGTTGAGCACGTTGACCACTTCGGCATTAAACACCCGGTGTCCATTTTTTTGAGACAGCGCATCCGCTTGAACCACTCCGTAAGCATCCAACACCAGCACTTGTGCTTCGTTGTCCTGCGAAGCGCTGAGCACCCCTTCAAACAGTGCGTCTGCGTCCCTCTCTCGCAAAGGTTCGACCATTTGATAGGCCAAATTTTCCGTAGTGCGCAACTCTTCCCGCACCTTTTGGGTAAATAAATACTCACCCACCAATTGGAGGAGGGAAAAAGCCACCATATAGAAGGCCAGACACACCACCAAAAGATAGGCTAGCGAGATTCTCCACCGGACAGAGGATAATGCAGTTTTAATCCTTGTCAGTGAAATAGTAACCTACTCCCCACTTTGTGAAAATAAATTCCGGTTGAGCGGGGTTTTTTTCTATTTTCTCGCGCAACCTGCGAATATGCACATCCACCGTGCGCAGATCACCTAAATAATCATATTTCCATATGGTTTCCAGCAGAGCTTCGCGGCTAAATACTTTCCCGCGGTTGGTGATAAACAAATGAAGCAAATCAAACTCTTTGGCCGTTAGATTGGCTTCCTTGTTGCCGATAACCACCGACCGGTTGTCCAGGTTGACCTTCATATCCCGAACATGGATAATGTTGGATTCTTCCTGCCGCTGCTGCGTGTTCACCCTGCGCAGGATGGACTTGATGCGCGCTTTGACTTCCAAAATATTGAAAGGCTTGGTCATATAATCGTCCGCACCATACTCCAGGCCCATAATTTTGTCCATATCCTCGCCCTTGGCGGTCAGCATGATGATGGGCACATCGGACTTTTCACGGATACGCTGGCATACTTCGATGCCGCTCAGCTTAGGCAACATTACGTCTAGCAAAACCAGATCGAAATTTCCACCAAAAAACTTGTTTACGGCTTCTTCTCCATCAGCGGCCGAATCCGTCTCATAGCCATCGTGTTCCAAGCTGAACTTGAGGCCTTTAACGATGAGTGGCTCATCGTCTACAATCAAAATTTTCCATGCCATTCTACCCACTCCTATCGTCCGATCCCCTGGCACATCTATAGTCATTGATAAATTACTAACTATCATTATAATGCTTTGGCAAAAAAAACTCAAGAGAACACAGTCCTAAGATTCCAATCAATCTACATTGTAGCAAAGCGCAAAACTTCACTCATATCTTTGGCATTGAAGATTGCCAATCAGGGTTACAAATGTTAAAATAAAAAAGTATGTTTATTCTATTTTTTAAAATTTTCGGGAGGTTTATGGTATGCGTCAAAGGGATGAGGTTTTTGCAACCGTGCTGCTGCTGAGCCAGCTGGACACCAGAGCCCCCGAAACTTTTAAACCGCTAACCGCCAACGAATGGTATGATCTGCGGCGGGCCGTTGGGTTAACCGATATCGGGCACTTGGGCAACCTGCTGACCATGGACATCAGCGGAATCCAGGCTTCTTTAGACATGGACGAAGCGCAAGCCTTCAGGATCCATGGTTTGCTTAACCGCTCGGTTCAGCTTTCCTATTCCCTGGAGAACTTGTTTCAGGCCGGGATAGACATCGTTACCCTGGATGAACCTGATTATCCCAGACTGTTAATCGACAAACTGGGTGAAAAGGCGCCGCCGATGATTTATTACGCTGGAAATTTAGACTTGGCCAATC
>CAYFTL010000001.1:100317-184005 GCA_964346145.1 uncultured Oscillospiraceae bacterium
GTCAGATCCTGGAGAACCCGTTCTACATCGCCCTGTCCAGCTCCTTCGCCAGTCGAAATGAGTTGGAGATGGGCATCAATGTGTTAACACCCAAGGTGGTCAACGCCGGTTTTGGAATTGTTTGTGGCGGCTCTTACGGTGCGGATGAGTATATTCAGCGCGCCGCCCACAACGCCAACGGCCAATACGTTTCGGTGGTTTCCGGCGCCTTAAGCGAAAAGGCCAACGACCCCTTTATCAAAAACCAAATCGCCGCCGGAAACACGCTGCTCATGTCGGTGGTGCATCCGTCCGCCGCCTTTACCGGGCAACATGCGCTGCAGAGCAACAAGCTGATCTATGCGCTGAGCTGCGCCGCCTTTGTTTTTGTTTCCAATTTAGAAAAGGGCAACACCTGGGCTGGGGCAACCGAAGCTATGCGCTTAAAGCTGATCGACCGCCTGTACGTTTGGAATTTGCCGACACAAAAAGGGAACCAACGTTTGATCACTATGGGCGCCGTGCCGGTTACAGACCTACAATCGATGACCAGCCGCCAAATCGCGCGGCAATGGCCTAGCTGCTCGGCCGAACAGCTTTCATTCTTTTAAGCGGGCTTATCCTTTGGTGGCGTATAGTTTATACAAATACCACCAAATAATCTATGAACGGCCTTGCCGAGCTGCACAAAAAGGCAGATGGATCATCAAGCGTTGAACCATCTGCCTTTTCTATCGCCTGCCTACAGAGCAACAACTCAGCGTTGCATCGGGCTTTTTCTCCATCGCATGTTTTTTATTGAGCCAGGTTGAGCGCCGCGGCATAAATTTCATCAGGAATGCTGTCAAACAACGGGCTGATAGACTCACAATTGTAATAGCGGATGATGGTTTCGGCAAACAATGGCGCCACCGAAATGGTTTTAAACTTCGGTTGATTGATGATGTGGGGATTGTATACCGTGTCGGTAGAAATCACCATATCGATAGGGCTCTCATTGATTTTCTTCACGCCCTCTTCACTGATAACATTGTGACTAAGCAAAGCATAGATTTGCTTTACCCCCCGCTCGCGCAGGGTCTTCGCCAAATTGGTTAAAGTTCCGCCAGATATGGTGAAATCGTCCACAATCAAAGCGTTCTTGCCTTCCACATCGCCGATAATCTCCAGCACTTCAGCATTTTCATCGTGTGAAGTCCGGCTCTTGTCGCCAATGGCCACCGGCATGCCAAGCGTAGCACCAAACCGCCTAGCCTGCTTGGCATAACCTGCATCGGGAGAAACCACTACCGTGTTTTCAAGGTGCATCCGGCGCACCGTTTCGCACAAAATCGGCATCGCATACAGGTGATCCATGGGCTTTTTGAAAAATCCCTGCACCTGGGGCGAATGCAAATCCATGGTCATCACCCGGTCTGCCCCCGCCAGTTCGATACATTCGGCACAAACGCGAGCGCGAATAGAAACCCTCGGCTCATCTTTTTTGTCGCCCTTGGCGTAGCCAAAGTACGGCATAACCAAGGTCACGCTTTGGGCACTCGCACGCTTCAAAGCATCCATCCAAAATAAAATCTCCACAAATTCATCATTAGGCGACAAGCCTATCGGCTGCACCAGATACACTTCACGATCGCGAACGGATTCATTCATTCGAACAAAGGTATTGCCTTCAGAAAAACGAATCACCTGGGAGCTTCCCAGAGTACGTCCCATATAACGGCACATACGTTCTGCAAACTCTTCGGCACCACTTCCCGCAAAAACAGATATGTTCGCGTCTTCAAACATGATAAAAAAATCTCCTCTCCGTGTACAGCACCGGGCAAAATGCGCCTGTGCAAGCCTATTTGGATGCGACAACTTCTATTTCAATAGCTACGCCAAGGGGCAGCGCAGATACTTCAACACAGGTGCGAGCCGGATAATTTGGGCCGAAATATTCGGCATAAATGCCGTTCACTACACCAAAGTCGGCCAAGTTTGTAAGGTATACGCTAACCTTCAAAGCGTTGTCCATGGTCAATCCCATTTCGTTTAACACGGTGCGCACATTTTTGAGAGCCTGGTGGGCTTGTGCCTCAATGCCGCCTTCTACAACCTTTCCGGTTGCAGGGTCAATCGGAACCATGCCCGAGAGATATACGGTGTCGCCGTGCACCGTAGCGGTAGAGTAAGGGCCAACCGCTTTGGGTCCTTTTTGGGTCAAGAAGTACCGTTCCATTGTAGAGACCTCCTAAAAAATATGATTATATAACCTGCCGGTGCATGTTTCCACGCAAGAGCAGCTCTTTACTAGATGTCTTCGTCAGGAGAGGTGTATTCTTCGAATCTATCTTGTATGCCGCGCCAATACACGGCGTTTCTAGCGCTGTAGGTGTCCTGGCTGATGATTTCCCGTTTGATTTCCTCACCGGTCTCGGCGTTTGTATATACGCGGTAAGATTTGCTCTTGATGCCGTCTTTGCCCTCGGACTTGATCTTTTCCTCATCGGTATAGGTCACATACTGGCCATTGCGGTCATCCACATATTCTTTTTTTGCAGGAATGGTTTTGATGGTTTCCGATTCCAAGGTAATTTTGACGTTCGGATCCTTGGGCGTTCCCCACACCTTGACGTAGGCTCGCCTACCCTTGTCGGTCTCCATAATTCCGGCGGACAGGTAAAGGGTATGCCCCGTGTTGTTGGTGAAAACCAAATCTTTTCCATTATCGGTTATAGAAGCATCCAAGCCCGGTTTGGTATATCCCACCCGCATGCTGTGGGCATGCCGTTCCAAAAATTCGATGCCCTCCACCTTTAAAAGGGCACAATACAGAGTTGTACTAGACTGACAAACGCCGCCGCCGATACCCTCTTGTACGCTGGTGCCCACAAACTCCTGAGCCGGGCGAAATCCCCTTTTCTTGGTGCGCTTGCCTATGACCGAGTTGACCGAAACCGTTTCTCCATTTAAAACAATTTTTTGGTCAAAGCCAGTTAAGCCCAGTTCGACATTCATGTTGCGATCGGTGCCACTCTTTTTTAAGGATGTGGAGTGTTCTGCCAACAAAACAGGCTGCGTCACGCCGCTGCTCGGTTCAATGATTTCCGGGTTAAGCGCAATCACTTGGCTCTCCCCCGATTGTAACGCTTCAATCAATTGTCCGGTTAACTGGTTAGCATCCAGCCGATAGCCAACCTTCGATTCGCCGACCACCGGCACGTATATGCCATCCTTTTCTACGAAGTCAACCTGGCCTTCTTGAGCATCGCGGGCAATCTGAGCAATGATGCTAGCCACAAAATTGTCCAACTGCCCCTGGTCGTATTGCAATTCCAGCTTAAAATCCACCGGGGTTTGCCGCAGGCTCCTGATCACCGATTGCCGCTGAAGCCAGTTGCCCTCGTGGCCCAAAGCCCAAGCCCTATCCACCACTGCAGACACTTCTTTTCGAGCCGACAGTTTTTCCGGTGTAAGCTCCCAGCTGTTTTGATCGAACTGAATTCGAATTTTTTGCTCGGCCAATTGGGCAGCCACCACATTCTGAAAATACTGTTCCACCGTTTGCTTATCGTTGCCCGTTATCGTCACCCCTTCTATCGTAACGCCGGGATAGAAGGTGTTTTCAAACTTTTTTAAATCCACCACAAGGCGAAGAACAAAAAACAACACGACCAAAACACACGCTAAGCTCAACAGTCGAATAAGTCGGTTGGGCTTAAATTGTCTTTTGCGTCGTTGAACTCGGTATCCGTTCGTATTCACGTTGTATCTGTTCATCGGTTCCTCCAGCAGAAAAAATATATATTCAAACTTATATATTATTTATACCACAAATAGTGGTCTATAAACCATTAAGCAATGTATATAGCCTGTTAAAATCCTTTTGAGCCGCTTTCCAATCCTGGGTCGCCTGACCGATTAGGTTATCCTTGTTGGCACCGTGGTAATCACTACCACCGGTAACCAGCAGCCCCATACAGCGGGCAAGCGCGTCCATTTGGCTGCTAAAGTCGCTGCTGTGGGCCGGGTGATACGCCTCTACACCCGCAAGGCCCTGGACGCGCCATTCTCGAATCACCTCAGGGAGCCAGCGGCGTTCTATAGGCAGCAACGCCGGATGAGCCAAAACGGCCACGCCCTTAGCTTGACGAATCAATTCGAGGATGTGTTCCATTTTCAATGAGTCTTGAGGAACATAAGCCGGCTTTCCCTTGCCGATATAACGATCAAACGCCTCCTGCACACAACCGACTACGCCCGCTTCCACCAGCGCCCTGGCCAAATGCGGCCGCCCCACTCCAGGCAACAGCAAGCCGGCTTTTAGGTGAGCAGGGAGCACAATCTCCAGTTTTTGTATCGCCCATAGCATTTTTTCCATGCGATCACGCCTTTTAAGGCGAAACACTTCAAGCTCCTCTTCCAGCAAATCAATCCGCTTGAGCCCATACCCCAAAACATGTGCGTTCGTGCTTCCACCTGAACTCATCTCCACCCCGGGAAGCAGCGCGATCCCCAGCTCCTTCGCCTTAGCCATCCCTTCTGCCAGACCGGATACGGTGTCGTGGTCGGTTATGGATATTTTGTGCACACCGGCACGCCAGGCTTCCTCTACCAGTTGAGCAGGGCTATCGGTTCCATCCGAAGCGTTTGAATGCAAATGCAAATCAATATCATTATTCATTCGCAACCCACCCTAAGAGAAAAACTCAAGACAAGTGCATTGCACACTTGCCTTGAGTTTTATAGCATACTTACTGCAAAACATTGCCCGGACTCGATTCCGGTTCCACTGCATCTGCAAGTTGATCATTCAGCCTTTCATCCTTAAGGCCTTCTTCCATAAGGGCTTTAAACTCTTCTCCGTCTACCTTTTCCTTCTCCAGCAGCACATCCGCCAGCAAATGCAATTTTTCTATGTACTGGTTGATTGTCTGTTCAGCTTGGTGATAGCAGGTTTCCAAGATGCGCTGAACTTCGCGGTCCACTTTGGAGTTGATTTCTTCCGAGTAGGTGTCAGCTTGAGAAAAGCCTCTGCCTAAAAATACTTCGTGATCTCCTCCTAGGAACATCGGTCCTACCGCCTCGCTCATGCCGAACTTGGTGACCATGCTGCGAGCCATTTTGCTGGCATGTTGCAGGTCGCTCACTGCGCCCGTGGTGGTATCGCCAAACACCAACTTTTCCGCACAGTTTCCGCCCATGCTCATGGTGATGTCGGCCAGCAATTCGGTGCGGGTTGTGTAGCTGGTTTCCTCGCTGGGTAAAGACATGGTGTAACCGCCCGCCGAACCGCGGGGGATAATGCTCACTTCGTGTACCGGATCACATCCGGGGGTAAAATGTGCCACCACAGCGTGCCCAGCTTCATGGTAGGCCACCAATTTTTTATCTTTTTCGGTAACTTTCTTGCTCTTCTTTTCGGGGCCAATGCTTACGCGATTGATGGCTTCTTCAATGATCGTCATGGTGATCTTTTCCTTGTGCGCCCTGGCCGTTAAAATTGCCGCTTCGTTGAGCACGTTTTCAAGGTCGGCCCCGGTAAAATATGGCGTGCGGCGCGCAAGCACCGACAAATCCACATCTTCTCCCAAAGGCTTGCCGCGCGCATGCACTTTCAAAATTTCTTCACGGCCCTTCACGTCGGGATAGCCCACCGTGATCTGACGGTCAAAACGCCCCGGCCTGAGCAGCGCCGGATCCAATATATCCGACCGGTTGGTAGCCGCCATGACGATAACGCCTTCATTAGGCGCAAATCCATCCATTTCCACCAGCAATTGGTTTAGGGTCTGTTCGCGCTCATCATGCCCGCCGCCGAGTCCAGCGCCGCGCTGACGGCCCACCGCGTCGATTTCATCGATAAACACGATGGAAGGTTGTTGGCGTTTCGCTTGGTCAAACAAGTCGCGTACCCGCGAAGCGCCTACACCCACAAACATTTCCACAAAATCCGAACCGGATATGGTAAAGAAGGGTACGCCCGCTTCGCCGGCCGTCGCACGGGCAAGCAGGGTTTTACCGGTTCCCGGAGGGCCTACCAAAAGAACACCCCGGGGGATGCGCGCGCCCACCGCCAAGAAGCGTTGAGGGTTTTTCAGAAACTCTACAATTTCCCTTAAATCTTCCTTCTCTTCTTCGGCACCAGCTACGTCAGCAAATGTTTTTTTGTTCTTGAGCGGATCGTTCAATCGAGCACGGCTCTTGCCAAAGGACATGACGCCTTTGTTCGATCCACCTTGCTGCCTAAGCATGAAGAACCACAACACAGCCATGAGGCCGACAGGAATCAAAAAGGGCAGTAGCTGTACCCACCACGAAGGGCCTTCCACCTCTTTGGACTCCATCTTAAATTTGTAATCAGAAACACTCACCTGATCGAAAGGCTTATTAAGCTTAGTCGAATAAATCGCCTTCACATCGGCATGAAACTGATCTGAATTGGGAATCGTGGCCGTAAGGTCATATCGATTGCCAAAATCCGTTTCTGGAATTTTAGAGTCAACTTTTCGACCGATTAAAGTGTTTCCGGTAATCATCACGTTGCTGAGCTTGTCCTTCTGAATCAAATCCAGCACTTCCGAATAGGCCAGCTTTTCAATCTGATCCGGATTGAACGTGCCGACAAACCGAGACAACACCAAAGTCAAAATAATTGCAATGACGATATATAGTATCGGGCCCTGCACAAAATTAGGTCTTTTATTTAGATTTTTGTTTGGGTTATTGTTTTGCTTCAACCGTTTTACCCCTCGCTTTCCACCGTTACATACGCAATAAGTTTATCACCTATATGTGGCAAAATCAAACCTGCAATTAGGCTTTTGTGTAAATTTCCGGCTTAAGGATTCCGATATAGGGCAAATTGCGATAACGCTCGGCGTAGTCCAACCCATAACCGACCACAAATTCATCCGGAATGACAAAGCCCTGATAATCCGCGCGGATTTCGGCCTTGCGGCGATCGGGTTTATCGAGCAGAGCACAAATTTTTAAGGAGGCCGCTCCCCTAGACAGCAAATTTTCTTTCAAAAACGACAGCGTGAGGCCAGTATCCACAATATCTTCCACCACGATGACGTGCTTATCCATGATGTCCTTGTCCAAATCTTTCATAATCCGTACCACGCCCGCGGACTCAGTCGCGCTTCCATAACTGGAAATCGCCATAAAGTCTATGGTGACCGGCAAGTCAAGCGCACGCATTACATCGGAGAAAAATACCACAGCACCCTTTAAAATGCCGATCAGCACCAATTCTTTTCCGGCATAATCCTGATTGATTTGCTCCGCCAGCTCTCTTACCCTTTTTTGAATTTCCTCTTCCGAAAGCAATACATAGGCCAAGTCCTTGTGCATAAATCAATATCCTCCAAGTTATGTTGTTATAATTTATATTCCCAGGGTATAAACTCAACTCTGCGAGCCGAGCAACCCTCTTTAACCGCTGCCTCTTGGGCGATGCCAATGCCCACAACCCATAAAACCGTGCTGCCCACCGCCACGAGGGGAGTGTAATCCCTAAGCGGCCTGTCTAGCTTGTTGTTCACCATATAATCTGAAAGTTTTTGGCTCCCACTAGCGCCCAGGGGATGAATCCTGTCTCCCGCCCGGCGCGTACGTACCACTCCGTGCTCGATAGCCCTTGCGTTTAACACTTGTACAAAGGGGTTATCGGCAATGGGCACCGGAGCAGCTTCCTTCACTTTAAACCTGCCGATCCCGGGCAGCACTGCCCCATCGGCCAGCTGAGTATTGGGAATTTTTTCTCCTTTGTCCCAAATCAGATACAGCCTGCTGCCAGTTCTCTCTGCGCGCACACCGTTGCCTAGATCCATAGCGCCCTTTGATTTGCCCACCAAAACACAGGCTTCATGAATCCGCCGCTCCGAAGGTTCAACGTTTTGTAACTCCATCAGTGTTCCAACGATTCGGCGAAGTATGGCTTCATCCATGGCAAAGCCGATTTCCAGCTCCAGCCACACACCGTTTGAAAAACGACCGCACCTGTCCTTTAAACCTTGCCAGGCAAGCTCTTCGAGAAAACGCTCATCTAGCGCTGCGTTTCTGCTGATCCTTCCAAGCGCTTGCACCGCACCGGGGTAAATCTGCTTAACCTCTGGAAAAACCCGATTACGCAAAAAGTTGCGCGGATTGTCGGGCAGCGCATTGGTCTCGTCCTCCCGCCACGGTTGGCCGATCTGCACAAGCCAATCGGTCAGCTCACCTTTCTCGATTTCCAATAGCGGGCGAACCAATTCCCCCGTACGCTTTTGCATGCCACACAATCCCCGAAGGCCGCTACCCCGCAAGATATGCATCAGCACCGTTTCGGCTTGGTCGTCGGCATGGTGACCGAGGGCTATTTTGCCAGCGTGAATCTGCCGGGCAACGCCGCGCAAAAAGGCGTAGCGCGCATCCCTGGCGGCCTCTTCCAAGCCAACTTGGGCAGTTTTTGCACTCTTAAGTACATTGCCCGCGCCTTCGTGCAGCACAATATCGTTTTGTTTACACAATTGGCGCACAAATTCGGCATCTTGAAGAGAATCCTGCCCGCGAATCCCGTGCTCAAAATGGGCAGCTTGCAATGTAAAGCCGATATCTTGGCGCGCCCGATTCAGCAACAACAAAAGCGCGACCGAGTCCGCTCCGCCGGATACGGCCGCCAGCACCCGATCGCCACATTGAAACAAGTCGCTCAAATCCAGTTTTTCAAACCAGCTTGGGATCATATTTTCCACCAAATCGTTTTCATAACAATTTATTATTATAAACCCTTATAGCGGGCAACGCAAGCCTCGCAGGGTTTAAAAGTGCACCGTGCTAGATTTTTTCTATCAATCCGGTCAACAGACTTTGGAAAACACCTTTTACCTTTTTGCTGGCTGCGATCACCTCGGCATGACTTAACGGCTGATCCAAAACGCCGGCCGCCATGTTGGTGATGCAGGAAATACCCAGCACCCGTATGCCACAATGGCGGGCCACAACCACTTCGGGCACCGTGGACATGCCTACAGCATCGGCGCCCATGGCACGCAGCATGCGAATTTCGGCGGGGGTTTCGTAGCTCGGTCCGGGCATTTGGGCGTACACTCCTTCACGAAGGGACAGTCCCTGCTGCGCCGCGACTGCTTGCGCCTGGCGGCGCAACTCCCCATCGTACGCCTTAGACATGTCAAGGAATCTCGGCCCGAATTCGTCCAGGTTGGCGCCAAATAGCGGATTAGCGGCCGTAAAATTGATGTGATCGCTGATCAACATCAAATTGCCCACCTCATATGCGGTGTCGATCCCGCCGGCAGCGTTGGTCACCACTAGGGTTTTGATGCCCAACTTGGCCATGACCCGAACCGGAAAGGTTACATCGCGCAAGCTGTACCCTTCATAGTAGTGCAGCCGACCGGCCATGACCGCCACCTGCTTACCTTTGAGCGTGCCCAATACCCATTCGCCCGAATGTCCGGCCACCGTAGAAGTTTTAAAGCCCGGTATTTCGGCATAGGGCACATGCACCGCGTTTTCAATCTGCTGCGCAAAGTCTCCCTGCCCTGAACCGAGTACAATAGCTATTTCGGGTTTATTCTCAATTTTCTTTTCCAAATATTGGGCGGCTTTTTCAATATTATTCAGATATTCTTTCACTTTCGTTCTCCTTTATCCGATGTTATCATTCATCCTATTTTTCAGAAATAATAGCGTCGTAAAACGAATCGCCCTGAAACTCATGATTCAGATTGAATGCCCGGGCGATGGTAATGGCTACATCACAGAAACTGCTGCGCGTGCCCAAATCCACGCCGGACTCAAGCTCCGGTCCCCATACCAACAACGGAACATTTTCCCGGGTATGGTCGGTTCCGGGAAACGTGGGATCACAGCCATGATCGGCAGTAATGATCAACATATCCTTAGGGCCGATAAGGTTTTGAATCTCGGGCAGGCTTGCATCAAACGCCTCCAGCGCCTGGGCAAAACCTTTAGCATCGTTCCGGTGGCCGTACAGCATGTCGGTATCAACCAAGTTGGCAAACAACAACCCGCGCCAATCGGGGTTTTTTAGGTAATCTATGGTCGCCTGCACGCAGGCCTCGTTGCCGCTGGCGTGGTTGGATTCCGTGATGCCCCGGTGATTAAAAATGTCCTCTATTTTGCCCACCGCCAACACGTCCCTGCCCGATTGCTTCAGCAGATCCAATACAGTCTTTCCGGTGGGATCCAGGGAAAAATCCCGCCGGTTGCCTGTCCTTACAAAGCTTCCGGCTTTGCCCACAAACGGCCGGGCGATCACGCGGCCCACGGCGTATTCGCCTGCCAGCATTTCGCGGGCCTTCTTGCAAATCTGCCACAACTCCTGCGCAGACAGCACCTCTTCGTGGGCCGCAATTTGGAATACGCTGTCGGCCGAGGTGTAAACGATGAGTTTGCCCGTTTCCAAATGCTCCTCGCCCAGCTCTTCAATAATAGCGGTACCCGAAGCCACCTTGTTGCCCAGCACCTGGCGCCCGGAAATCTTTTCAAACTCTTTTACCACCGAATCGGGAAAGCCGTCGGGAAAGGTAGGAAAAGGTTGTTCCAATACAATTCCAGAGATTTCCCAGTGGCCTGTCGTGGTATCTTTTCCGGCAGATCGCTCCCGCATCTGTCCGTAACAGCCTATAGGCTTCGCGCAGGCGTTTTCCCATGTGCCATCTATATTGTAAAGCCCCAACGCGCACAGGTTAGGCAGATTCAAACTTTGCTGTTGTATGACATGCTTAAGGGTATTTGCGCCAGCGTCACCATATAGCACCGCATCGGGCGCCTCTCCAATCCCGCAGGCATCCAACACGATTAACACAACCCTGTTGATTTCTTTCACACGCTTTCTCCTTTTCCCGCTTCATTCGCTGCTCATCTATCTTGGATATCCGTTGAATCGCTTACACTGTTTTACGGTGAAAGCGGTTCAAACGGACTGTACAAATGCTTTTTCATGTTCACGCAACCGTTGGGCAAAAAGTTCACGTTTTCTGCTTCCAACAAACGGCGCTGATCCGGAAACAATTCTACGGGCGCCAACCGGCCCACGGCATTCACTACCCGGTGGCAAGGCACGCCTTCCGGTGCCTTGCTCAGCGCATTCGCCACCCTGCGCCCGCCCCACATATAGCCCAGCAGCGCACCGATGCCTCCATAGTTCATCACACATCCGGCGGGGATTTGCCGAACGACACGATAAACCGCTTGATCAAAATCTTCTCCCAAGGCCAACGCCCTTTCTTATATTATACACCTTTTTGCCACACAAATATCATACCATAAAACCCTTAAATACTTTAGTCTTTTAAAAAACGGATTTCACACCGAAACCGGCATAAAATCCGCAAAAAAGAAATTTGTGTGGTTACACTGCTATGCTGGCCCTGTACTGACTGTTGCTTAGTTCAGCGTAGAATCCGTTCATATCCATGAGCTGTTTATGGGTTCCGCGCTCGATAATGTTGCCGTCCTTGAGCACCAGAATCATATCCGCATTGCGGATAGTCGACAGCCTGTGAGCTATTACAAAGCTGGTTCTGCCCTTCATCAGGGTCAGCATGGCCGACTGTATTTTCATTTCGGTGCGCGTATCCACGCTGGATGTCGCTTCATCCAAAATCAATACCTTGGGGTCGGCCAATATGGCCCGGGCAATGGACAGCAACTGACGTTGACCTTGGGATAAGTTGCTACCGCCTTCGCTGAGTTCGGTGTCGTATCCCTTGGGCAAACGTGAAATGAACGAATGGCAGTTGGCCATCTTGGCCGCCTCGATCATCTCTTCTTCGGTGGCGTCCAGCTTGCCGTAGCAAATGTTATCGCGCACAGTACCCGAGAACAAATATACATCTTGCAACACCATACCCATATTGTTGCGCAGGCTTTGGCGCTTCACGGTTGTAATATCGTGATCGTCCACCAACACGTTGCCGCCGTCCAAATCGTAAAAACGCATCAACAGGTTTACGATGGTGGTTTTGCCGGCGCCCGTGGGCCCAACCAAGGCGATGGTCTGCCCGGGTTTGGCTTCAAACGTCACGTGATCCAAAATCATCTTTTCCGGCGTATAGCCAAAACTGACATCGTTAAAGTCCACACGGCCCTTCACTTGTCCCAAATCGTATGCCCCTTTGGCGTCTTCGGCTTCGGGCTCGGAGTCCATAATTTCAAACACCCGCTCGGCGCCCGCGAGCGCCTGCTGCACCGTGGTGATTTGGTTAGCGATTTCGTTCAGTGGACGGGTAAACTGGCGGGAATACTGCAGAAAACTTTGAATCATACCGATGCTCACGCTACCCCGGATGCACAACCAACCGCCCACAGCAGCCACCAGCGCATAGCTAATGTTGTTGATGACGTTCATCAGCGGCCCCATGATGCTGGAAAGCACCGTGGCCTTGATGCCTACTTGAGTCATGCGTTCGTTGGCCTCATCAAACTCTTCGATTACCATCTCTTCCCGGCTAAACACCTTGATGACCCGAGCGCCGGTTACCGTTTCTTCGATGATTCCGTTCAAATCTCCGAGGCTGGCCTGCTGATCGATGAACAGCTTGCCCGTATAGCTGGTTACCTTGCGAACAATCAGCATGCTCACCGGTATCAGCAACAGCGTTATCAGTGTGAGCAGTGGGCTCAAATAAAGCATCAGCGACAAAGAGGCGATCAGGGTAATCGTGCTTGAAAACACTTGGGTCAACGACTGGGAAAGCATGTTGCTTACGTTGTCCACGTCGTTGGTCAAGCGGCTCATCAATTCGCCGTGGGTGGTAGAATCAAAAAGCTTTAGCGGCAACACCTGGATGCGCGCAAACAGATCTTCGCGCAACTGGCGCACAGTTCTTTGGGATACTTCTACGAGCAAAATCTGCTGAATCCAGGAAAAACAGCTGCTAGCAATGTACAGTCCCAGCATAATCAATACCAGGTTTAGCAGCTGGTTGCTGCTTTGTTGCCCTACGAGCGTATCGATTAATCGACCAGAAAACAAAGGCGCCATCAGCGCGGCCACATTGCTAAGCACCAACGCAATCAAAGCGATAGTCAGCTGCTTTTTTACAGTGCCCAAGTAGCGAAGCAAGCGCAGGGCTGTTCCCCTTCCATCTTTTAACTTAACCTTCGGACCCCCATGCGGACCGGGCCCTCTTCCTCCGTGTCCTCCCTGCATAGTCAGATAGCCTCCTTTCCTAGCTGCGATTCCAGGATTTCCCTGTACAAGCTGCTGTGTTGCTTTAACTCGTTATGCTTGCCGATGTCTACAATCTTGCCGTTGTCCATAACGATAATTTGGTCCGCATCCATAACCGAGCTGATGCGTTGTGCAATGATAAACACAGTGCAGGCCTTCAATACTCCGCGCAGTCCCTGTTGGATTTTTGCCTCGGTTTGTAAATCCACAGCGCTGGTGGAATCGTCCAAAATGAGAATCTTGGGACGTTTAACCAATGCCCGCGCGATAGATAGGCGCTGTTTTTGCCCACCGGACAAGTTAACGCCTCGCTGCCCCAGCTGGGTGCCGTAGCCTTCAGACATATTTCGGATAAAGTCATCCGCTTGGGCAATGTGGGTAGATTCGCGAATCAAATCTTCGGATGCGTTTTCGTCTCCCCATTTTAGGTTATCGACCACGCTGCCTGTAAACAGCACCGATTCCTGAAGAGCCACACCGATTCCAGCGCGCAGCGCATCCAGTTTGTATTCGCGCACGTCATGACCGTCGATCAAAACCCTTCCTTTGCTGGCATCGTAAAGCCGAGGAATCAACGAAACCAGCGATGTCTTGCCTGCACCGGTGGAGCCCAGTATGGCCACGGTCTTGCCCGGTTCGGCCACAAAATTAATATTGCTCAGCACCGGATCGCCCGACTGACCGGGATAACGGAAGTCTACGTTCTGAAACTCCACTTTTCCCTCGGTTACGGTTAGCTCGCTATTGGATCCATCCTTAATGTCCGAATGGGTGTTGAGCACTTCGTTGACGCGGTTGATGGAAACCTTGGCTCTGGAAACAAACAGGAGCACAAAGCTGGACATGGTCAAAGACATGAGGATTTGAAGCAAGTAGTTGCTAAACGCCATAATCTTACCTGCTTCCAGTTCGCCGCCAAATACCATGTTTCCGCCCACCCAGTACATGACCACCAAAGCCAGATTCACGATAAGGTTGATGATCGGAAACGATGTGGACATGATTTTCATGGCCTTCATGCCCACGTCCATCATATCGTCATTCGCCGTTTTAAAACGCTTTTTTTCATAATCCGAGCGCCCAAAGGCCTTAATCACCCGAACCCCTGCCAGGTTCTCTTGCATCACCACGTTCACGCGGTCCAGCTTGTCCTGCATTGCCCCAAACAATGGAAATGCCTTTTTCAAGAGATAAAAAATTAAGATAGACAACACCGGAAATGAGGCGAACACCACCAGGGCAAGTTTGGGGCTGATGGTCAGTGCCATTACGGTGCCACCGATAAACAAAAACGGCGATCGAATCAGCATGCGCATACAGGCTTGCAGCGCATTTTGAATTTGGTTTACGTCGTTGGTCAAACGGGTAACCAGTGTGCCTGTTTTAAACTCGTCCAGGTTGGCAAAAGAAAACGACTGAACCTTTCTGTACAAGTCGTTGCGCAAATCTTTGGCAAAGCCAAATCCGGCCCGGGACGAAAAGTACATACAGGCAAAAGCCGAAAGCGCCCCTAAAAGAGAAGTGCCGATCATCTTAAGGCCGGTCTGAATGACGTATGCCTGATCCGAATTCATGATGCCCACATCGATAATTTGAGCCATCAATGTGGGCTGCAAAAGATCGGTGAACACTTCACCCAACATGAACAATGGCGCGATAATCATAAACAGTTTGTATGGCTTCGCGTACTTGTAAAGATTCTTCACTCATTATCCTCCCTTTCAGGCTTTTGTATGGATGGTTTTGATACTTGGGCAAATAAGTTGCTTTGCATCGTTTGGACCGCACTTTCCAAGACCTCGACCACTTCATCGTCAAGGCCTTCGACCATTTCGCTGGCAACATCGTCAAAAATCCGCCGTGCTTTGTACACGAGCTCCCGCCCCTGCTCGGTCAATTCCACTTGGGTCACGCGGGCATCGTTAAGGTCAGGAATCCTGCGTACGAGGGCCGCTTTCTCCATACGCTTGAGCGCTCCGCTAATTGTGGCCGGCGTTACCTGAATGTGTTGAGCCAATTCGCGCTGGCTCATGCTGCCATGGTAATTTAATTCCATTAAAATGGGAACCTGGCCGCTGCCCAGGCCGATGGTTTCCAACCGAATATTGGTCAGTTGGAATTGCAGCCGGGACAGTCGCCGTATTCCTCGCCCCAATGCGTAGCGCCTTTGCCCAAAATCATTAGCATCCATATAATAAGCCTCCTAACTATATGATGATAGCATTATATGTCTTTAGCGTCAATGATTTATTTTTGATTTTTATTTAAAACTAGTTCTCATGCTTATTTTGTCAATTTTGCGACACATTTCACAGTATAAAGCATACGAGCTCATCATGCGGTGACATATAGAGAGATACTGTTTTGATTCCACAAAACAGTATCTCTCTATGTTCTTACTTGGCCAAAACGAACCGCGAATTTGGCAACCTTTTAATTGCATGTTCTACGCTGTCACTCGGCGCTTTTGTCAGGGATCAGCAACATCGCATCGCCAAAGGAAAAAAATCGGTACCCATCTTCCACCGCGCGGGCATATACGCTAAAGGTGCGCTCCCGACCAATCAAAGCCGATACCAGCATCAGCAAGGTGGAACCGGGCAAATGAAAGTTGGTGATTAGCACATCCACCATTTTAAAGTGGTAGCCCGGCCGGATAAAAATATCGGTCCAGCCCGAACCCGCCGCCACCATTCCATCTTGCACCGCCGCCGATTCCAGCGTGCGCACGCTGGTGGTGCCCACGGCGCAAATTCGGCCGCCCCGTGCACGAACCCGGTTGATGCGCTCTGCCGCTCCTACGCTGATTTCGTAATACTCGCTGTGCATATGGTGTTCGTCGATGTTTTCCACTTTAACCGGTCGAAAGGTGCCCAACCCTACGTGGAGCAGCACTTTTATGATTTCCACACCCGATTCTTCCAGTTTGTGTAACAACTCTTGGGTAAAATGCAACCCCGCAGTGGGTGCTGCAGCCGAGCCCTGTTGCTTGGCATACACCGTTTGATAGCGGTCCGGATTGTCCAGCTTTTCATGAATATAAGGGGGCAATGGCATTTCACCCAGTTCATCGAGCACCGCCTCAAACAAGCCTTCACACTCAAATTCGATTACCCGGCCGCCGGAATCGGTGATTTCCAAAACCGTGCCCTTGAGCTTTTCGCCGCCAAACCAAATAACCGCTCCCGGCTTGAGCTTCTTGCCTGGTTTGACCAGGGTTTTCCAGCGCTTGGGCGCAATCTGCTCCAGCAGCAACACTTCGGCAGCGCCGCCGCCCTCCCTTACGCCGTAAAGCCGGGCCGGCATCACCCGGGTTTCGTTGAGCACGAGGGCATCGCCCGGGCGCAAATACTCCACCAAATCGTAAAAATGCCGATCCTCCACCGGGCCATTTTGCCCGTGAACCACCAGCATCCGGCTGTGATCCCGGGGCTCCACTGGGGTCTGAGCGATCCTATCCTCAGGCAAGTCATACCAAAAATCGGAAAGTTTCAATAATCCGTTCGCCTCGTTCTGTATTTAAATATTTAGCCTCGTCTGGCTTTGATCCTCCTGTATGCCGGGCATTTCCACGCCCAGATGATCGTAGGCCGCCGGCGTGGCAACCCGTCCCCGCGGCGTGCGCATCAAAAAGCCCAGCTGCAAAAGGTAAGGCTCGTACACATCTTCGATGGTGACCGCGTCCTCACCCGTGGATGCCGCCAGAGTATCCAGCCCTACCGGACCGCCGCCGAATTTTTCTATCATGGTGGATAGCATGGTGCGGTCGGTCATATCCAGCCCCAACTCATCCACTTCCAACATATCAAGACCGGCCTGGGCTATTTGAAGAGTAATGACTCCGCTCCCCTTCACTTGAGCAAAATCCCGCACCCTTCTAATCAACCGGTTGGCAATTCTCGGGGTGCCCCTGGCCCTGCTGGCAATTTCCAAAGCGCCCTCTTGATCGCAATCGATTTTCAGAATCCTAGCCGACCTAAGCACGATGGTCGAAAGCTCCTCGGGGCTGTACAGCTCCAGGCGAAAGCTGATACCAAACCTGTCCCGCAAGGGTGAGGTCAGCATGCCCGCCCGGGTGGTCGCGCCGATCAGTGTAAACTTGGGCAAATCCAATCGAATCGATCTGGCGGAAGGCCCTTTGCCGATCATGATGTCCAGCGCATAGTCTTCCATCGCCGGATACAGCACCTCTTCCACCGAGTGGCTTAGCCGATGAATTTCGTCTATAAATAATACATCGCCCTCGTTCAAATTGGTCAGTATCGATGCCAAATCCCCCGGCCGTTCGATGGCAGGCCCCGAAGTGATGCGAATATTGTGCCCCATTTCAGCCGCTATGATGCATGCCAGGGTTGTCTTGCCCAGTCCCGGCGGGCCGTACAGCAAAATATGATCCAAAGGTTCCCGCCGCGCAAGCGCCGCCTGCATATATACATTCAAGCTCTCTTTCAGCTTAACCTGCCCAAAATACTCGCCCAAGTTTTGAGGCCGCAGCGAAAACTCCACTTCCTGCTCGCCTTCGCGAACGTTGGTGGTGATCAATCTTTCTTCTTCCATAAAACGTTTCCTCCCGCAACACAGCCTCTAGCCGCTATCCTAATCCGCCCATTCCCTTGAGCGCAAGCCTGATGATTTCATCCACCTGATCGCTTTGGGCGCCTACCGCTGCCACCGCTTTGGCCGCTTCGCTGGATGCATAGCCCAGCGCCATCAATGCTTCAATGGCCTCGCCCGAAGCGTCGCCCGCAGCCGCGTTTAGCGGCATCATAATTCCCGCCCCAGTCAGCTCTTGCTCCTCCACCTTGTCCTTCAGCTCCAGCACCAACCGCTGGGCGGTCTTCTTGCCAATCCCCGGCGCGCGCGATAAGGCCGCCACATCGCCGGTGACCAGCGCAATCGACAAATCCCTTACGTTGAGCGCCGACAACAGCGCCAATGCGGTGCGCGGTCCAACGCCCGACACCGAGCGCAGTTTAAGATACATATTCTTTTCTTCCCGGGTAGCAAATCCAAATAGCTCCATCGCGTCCTCTCGAACGCTGAGCACCGTGTAACACTTCATACGAACACCCACAGCGGGAGCCTGCTGAAGTGTGCTTGAGCTCACCGAAAGCTCGTAGCCCACGCCACCGCAGTCGATCACCAATACCCCGGGTGCCTTATCGGCGACAACCCCATCAATATGTGCAAACAATACATCCGTCCTCCGCTTACTTGATCTTGTATAAGTGCCCCATGTGGCGGCTGTTGGCATGGGTAATGGCCACAGCCAACGCATCGGCCGCATCGTCGGGGCGGGCAATTTCCTCCATCGACAGCAACATTTTCACCATCATCTGTACCTGGTATTTTTCTGCGCGCCCATGCCCGGTAACCGCCTGCTTGATCTGCATTGGCGTGTATTCAAATAGCTTCTCGGTTCGCTGGGCCGCAGCCACCAGTGCCGCTCCTCTGGCCATGCCCACCGGAATCGCCGTGCTCACATTTTTGGCAAAAAAAAGCTCCTCAAAGGCGACTTCCTCCGGTTTATAAATATCCAACAGCTGGTTTACACCGTTAAAAATACTGCGCAATCGCTGAGGCATGGGCTGTTTGGCCAAAGTCTTCAGCGTGCCGTATTGGATCAGCTTATGCTTCATCCCATCGGTTTCTATCAGGCCGTATCCCATGGTGGCCAGCCCCGGATCAATTCCCAAAATTACCAAAAAACACCCTCGCTTTTCATGTTCAATAACATGTTTATATTAGGCGATTTCCGGCGAACTGTCAAGAAACACATCCGATTTTGCGAACCTTTGTTCGCACATATATGCATAACTATTGCATTATATGCATCCATCCGTCAAAAATCTCCAGTGCGCACGTGTTACTTTGTCCTCCAATTAAATCTGCATTCTAATATTTCCCACCGCATGGTTATATTAAAATTCTCACGCTTCGTTACAATGAATTAACCCGCATACGGGTTGTATTTTTATGCACACCGTTGTATAATCAATTCAATACCAAACAAATTGGAGGATCTGTCATGAGCAAAGAAAAAGTAATTCTGGCCTATTCAGGTGGATTGGACACCACCATCATCATCCCGTGGCTGAAAGAAAACTATGATTACGAGGTAATTGCCGTCGCCGTCGACGTAGGACAGGGCGAGGAACTGGATCCGTTAAACGAAAAAGCCATACGTTCAGGTGCCAGCAAAATATATATCGAAGATGTGCGCGAAGAGTTCGTCACCGACTATGTTTGGCCCACATTGCAAATGGGTGCGGTGTATGAGCAAAAATACCTGCTGGGCACCAGCTTTGCCCGCCCCATCATCGCTAAACGCCTAGTGGAAATCGCACTGAAAGAAGGTGCTACCGCCATCTGTCACGGTTCCACCGGCAAGGGCAACGACCAGGTCCGTTTCGAGCTGACCATCAAGGCGCTCGCCCCCCATATGAAAATTATAGCTCCCTGGCGGATTTGGGACATCAAATCCCGGGAAGAGGCCATCGATTATGCCACCGAACGCGGCCTTGAAGTGCCAGTCAAAAAAGATCGCCCCTACAGCATGGACCGCAACTTATGGCACCTGAGCCACGAGGGCGCTGACCTAGAGGACACCTGGAACGAGCCGCGCAAGGATTTGTTGCTGATCTGCAAAACTCCGGAAGAAGCACCCGACACGCCCGAATATGTCACCATCGACTTCGAAAAGGGCTTGCCCACCAAGGTCAACGGTCAGGCCTACGGCGCCATCGAGATTCTGGAGTTACTGAACGATATCGCCGCACGCAATGGCGTTGGTGTAGCCGACCTGGTGGAAAACCGCTTGGTGGGCATGAAATCCCGCGGCGTTTACGAAACCCCAGGCGGCGAACTGCTATACACCGCGCATCAGATTTTGGAATCCATTACCATCGACCGGGACACCGCCCACTACAAAGAGCAGATGGCTGTCCGCTTCGGCGAGCTGGTATATGATGGCAAATGGTTCACCCCGCTGCGCGAAGCCATGAGCGCTTTTGCCGAATCCACCCAGCAAAACGTCACGGGCACGGTAAGGCTCAAGCTGTACAAAGGCAACGTAATTCCGGCCGGCGTAAAATCTCCCTACACCCTGTACATGGAAGAAATCGCCACCTTCGGCGACTCCGAAGAGCTGTACGACCACAAGGACGCGGGCGGATTCATCAACTGCTTTGGCTTGCCCCTCAAGGTTCAAGCCATGATGAAAGAGCGCTTGGAAAAACAATCCAAATAATCTATAATATATTATTAAGCGGACGGAACTGCATCCGTCCGCTTTTCTTACAAAAATCCAAAGGAGCGATTCAAATATGAAATTATGGGGTGGACGCTTCGAAAAAGCTACCGACACCATGGTGGATGACTTCCATTCCTCCATCAGCTTTGACAAACGCCTGTACAGGCAAGACATCAACGGCTCCATCGCCCACGCCACCATGCTGGGGGAGCAGGAAATCATCGACCCGGCCGAGGCCCAAAAAATCGTCGCCGGGCTTCAATCCATCCTGGCCGATATCGAAAAAGGCGAAATTCAGTTTTCTACCGATGCCGAAGATATCCACATGAACGTGGAAACGTTGCTGATCGAACGCATCGGCGACGCCGGCAAGCGGCTGCATACCGGGCGCAGCCGCAACGACCAGGTGGCACTGGATCTGCACATGTTCGCCAAAGAATCCATCCACCAAGTGCAGGATCTAATCATGGATCTAATCCACGCGCTTCTGGACATTGCCCAGCAAAATTTGACCACCATCATGCCGGGCTACACCCATCTGCAAAAGGCCCAGCCCATCACCCTAGCTCACCATATGATGGCCTATGTGCAAATGTTTCGACGGGACTTTGACCGCTTAGCCGACGCATATACGCGCGCCGACGTCATGCCTTTAGGCTCGGGCGCGCTGGCCGGCACCACCTACCCGCTAAGTCGTGAGCGCACTGCGCAGCTGCTGGGCTTTGCCGCCATTTCGGAAAACTCCTTGGACGGCGTTTCCGATCGGGATTTTGCATTGGAATACATGAGCGCCGCCGCCATTTCCATGATGCACCTCTCCCGCCTCTGCGAGGAAATGATCCTCTGGTCCAGCCACGAATTCCAATTTGTGGAAATGGACGATGCCTTTTCCACCGGTTCCAGCATCATGCCTCAGAAGAAAAATCCCGATGTAGCCGAGTTGATTCGCGGCAAAACCGGGCGGGTATACGGCGACCTAATGGCGCTACTGACCACCATGAAGGGCTTACCCTTGGCTTACAACAAGGACATGCAGGAAGACAAGGAAGCGCTGTTTGATGCCCACGATACCTGGAGCAAGTGCCTGTTGGTATTCACCGGCATGCTCAAAAGCCTAAAGTTTCGAAAAGATGTGATGGCGCGAGGCGCTGAGGGCGGCTTTACCAATGCCACCGATGCCGCAGACTATCTGGTAAAAAAAGGGTTACCCTTCCGCGATGCCCACGAGGTCATCGGCCGGCTGGTACTCCACTGCATCCATGCAGACAAAGCCCTGCTGGACTTAACCCTTGATGAACTCAAAGGTTTCTCTCCCATTTTTGAGGGAGACGTATTTGATGCCCTGTCCATGATCAGCTGCGTGAACCTACGCAACATTCCCGGCGGTCCGGCGCCCGAAGCGGTACAGTCCTCCATCGACAGCGCGAGAGCCTGGATTGATGCTCAAAAATAAGCGGTAGACGTATATTTGCAGCATCGTTTTCAACCGTTAAATATTATTGTTGTTTGTCAAAATCCCCTCATCCAGCAAGCCGGGTGAGGGGATTTTGCATCCTACCTACAATATATTTCGATGGCCTTCGCCATAAATTCCGCGGTACCCTGGCCGTGGCGGTCTATGTTTTGAGTAAAACGTTCATCCCCCACATACATCTGGCCCAAGCAAGCAAGAATCTGTTTGCTGCAATCATAAAAGTTGTTACTAATGTAATCTTGCCATTCTTTCACCAACGCTTGAGCCGCACCGGATTCCGGGCTTATGCCGCTTATCTTTGCAAACTTGTCCAAAATCGCGTTGCCGGCCTCCCCCAATTCTCCCCATTGGTTATCGTTTAAATCGCCGGTTTTGGCTTGGCTTTGCGCATAGGCATCGGTTTCTCCCCACCGCTCCCTGACCTCTTGGGCATATTTATTCCGCATCTGGTTAATTTCTGTTTTGTCAAATTCCTTAAAGCTCATATTGCCGCTCCCTTCTATTGTTTTTTGCGCCAATTCAATCAACCCGTTTAAGCGATCCCGTTTTTGAACCAACATTTCCCGGTGGCGAATCAGCGCCTGTATTTTGTCAAAATTGATGTCATCAATGATCGCTTTTATTTGCTCCAACGGAAAATCCAATTCCCTATAAAACAAAATTTGCTGCAGCCGCTCCAAACATTGTTCATCGTATAGCCTATAACCGGATTCTGTGGCGTCGCTGGGTTTAAGCAAATCAATCTGATCGTAATAGTGCAGCGTTCTCACCGTCACCCCGGTGAGGGCCGCAACCTCCTTGGGCTTTAGTTGCAATTTTCATCTCCTCCTAGCTGATTCCATATCCTCCCCCATCCGTCAATCCGTGGAATTGATTTTGGGCAGTAATTCGAATTACAATTCTATTATGCACTATGACGTTACGTTAATGTCAACCATCAATTTTCAATATAAAAAACACCGTTTTCGCCGCAATATATCCTGCCGGCCAACGGTGTTTTCTTGGTTAAAACCAAAACAATCTAAAAGCTTTGATTAGCCATTTTTCATTGCGATGCTTTCCATAACGTTGGAAACGTGTTCGCACGCATCACAGCACTCTTCCAAACGGTCAAAGTTTTCGCTCCAAACGATAATTTCAACCGGGTCGGTCTCCGAGGTATACAAATCGCGCACAGCGCGAATATAGATCGCGTCGCCCTCTTCTTCCATAGTGTTTACATCCACAACCGCCTGGTGCAATTCCTTTGTCTTTTTAAAGTTGGAAAAATCTTTCATTGCGGCCTGCAAGCGCACGCAGCTACGTTTTACCACATCGGTAAACTCAGTTGCTTCCTTGCGAATAGCTTTCACATTGTACATATACATGCGAATCAGCACATCTTCAACCTTGTCCACCACTTCGTCGATCTCGTTTGCCAACAGCAAAATGTCTTCGCGATCGATGGGGGTTACAAACTCAGCAGCCAACTGGGTCATCATAACGTGCTTCTTTTCATCCGCTAAGTGTTCAATCTCGTGCAGCTTTTCCATCTGCCCTTCCAAGGATTCGGGGGAAAAGTTGGTCAGCGCATCGTGCAAAAAATTTGCCGCCTGGGCTGCCAGGTCGATCATTGCTTCAAAAGTGTCAAAATAAATGTTTTGCTTTCTTGCCATGGATAATCTCCTCTCCAGTATAAACAACTGTCCGTTTTTTACTGTAAAAATGGATTAGAATATGTACATAAAGAGCTTGGCCATGAAAAAGCCAATGAGCCCGCAACCTGGGAATGTAAGCACCCAGGTGAGCACCATTTCCTTAACTACGCCCCAGTTCACAGAACGCAACCCGCGCGCAGCGCCTACGCCCATAATGGCAGTGGTCTTGGTATGTGTCGTGCTTACCGGAATACCTGTAAGGGAAGAAACCAGCAAACACCCGGCGCCCGCCGCATCCGCAGAAAACCCTTGGTATTTTTCCAGCTTAACCATGTCCATGCCTACGGCTTTAATAATGCGGTATCCGCCGATAGAAGTGCCAACGCCCATTACAATACTGCAAAGGACAATCAGCCAGAACGGTATGGCTACTTCGCCGCCGCCAATTTGCCCACGGGAGAGCGCAACCCCCAGCAAGAACACACCCATAAACTTTTGTCCATCTTGAGCACCGTGCATGAAGGCCATGGATGCGCCGCCGGCCACTTGAGCACCGCGGAAAAACCCGCCCGTCTTGCGGCGGTCTACTTTTCCAAAGATCAACTCTACCAGCCTCACCGTTCCCCAACCCATTCCAAAGCCTAAAAAGGTAGAAAGCCCCAAGCCAATCAACACTTTGCCCCACTCAGCCAGATTGATTCCGCCCATGCCGCCGTGAACGGCAATCGCCGCGCCCGACAAACCAGCGATCAGCGCATGACTTTCGCTGGTGGGAATTCCAAAGTACCATGCAGCCGTGGCCCACACTACAATGGCCACCATAGCAGCACAAAGGGCTACCAGCGCCTCGTGCGAGTTACTTCCGAAATCCACCATATTGTAGATGGTTTCTGCAACCGTTTTGTTGATGAACGTCATCACCAGAATCCCTAGAAAGTTGAATACCGCCGCCATAAGAATGGCAGCCTTCGGCTCCATAGAGCGCGTGGATATGCAGGTCGCAATCGCGTTGGGCGCATCGGTCCAACCGTTTACCAGGATGACAGCCATGGTCAACAGTGACACAACCAACAGCGGCATGTTCGTGGTAAGCTCCTGCAAAAATTCGCCAAAATTAATTGACATAAAAGCATCCTTTCTTTGCCAATATTTTTCAATGGGTACTTATGTTCAGGCACGACTACACGATTATAGCATAGCCTCCACACCATTCACAAGCAAATTCGAGTTTATGCTTGTTTAAACAATAGAAACCTTGCGTTCCACGCAATGCTTTTTTTAACGCACAGACATATATATGAATTTCTCATCCGCATAAATTTTTAAGCCTGCTCTATAAGCATAAAAGAAGCGGCTTTTGGCATTGCAAAGGCCGCTTCTTATTATTTCTTTAAGATGATTGTGTTGGCAATTATTTAGCAAAGTCTACTGCTCTGGTTTCTCTGATTACATTTACTTTGATCTGACCCGGATATTCCATTTCGCTTTCGATCCGCTTTACAATCTCTTTGGCAAGAATGAGTGTGCCGGCATCGTTCACGTCTTCAGGCTTAACGATGATCCGAACCTCACGCCCCGATTGAATCGCAAAGGATTTCTCAACCCCTTCGAAAGAATTGGAAATTTCTTCCAGTTTTTCCAAGCGCTTAATGTAGTTTTCCAAGGACTCGCGCCGTGCTCCCGGCCTTGCAGCCGAAATGGCATCTGCTGCTTGCACCAGCACCGCTTCAACGGTTTGAGGCTCCACATCGTTGTGGTGCGCCGCTATGCAGTGCAAAACGCCTTCCGGTTCCCGGAACTTTCTGGCCAAATCCACACCGATGGATACGTGGGTTCCTTCCACTTCATGGTCAATAGCTTTTCCAATGTCGTGTAACAAACCGCCGCGTTTGGCCAACTGCACATCGGCGCCGAGCTCGGCCGCCATAACACCAGCCAAGTGGGAAACCTCAACCGAATGCTTCAATACATTCTGACCATAACTAGTGCGGTATTTCATCCGGCCCAGTAATTTAACCAGTTCCTGATGGATGCCGTGCAAATTGGTATCGAATATTGCTTGTTCTCCGGCCTCACGAATTTCGTTGTCCACTTCTCTTTTGGCCTTTTCGACCATTTCTTCAATGCGCGCCGGATGAATTCTTCCGTCCATAATCAGTTTTTCTAAAGCAATGCGAGCAACCTCGCGGCGAACTGGGTCAAATCCCGATATGATTACTGCTTCAGGCGTATCGTCAATAATCAGATCTACGCCGGTCGCGGTTTCCAGAGTGCGAATATTACGGCCTTCGCGACCGATGATTCTGCCCTTCATATCGTCGTTGGGCAAAGCAACAACAGAGACTGTGGTTTCGGCCACGTGATCGGCCGCACACCTTTGAATCGCCAAAGAAACGATGTTACGCGCCTTTTTGTCGGCTTCTTCTTTGGCCTTCGCTTCGATTTCGCGCACCATGATGGCCGCGTCGTGATAGGCATCCTTCTGTATTCTGCCCATCAAAATCTCGCGCGCATCTTCCATAGTCATGTTGGAAATGCGTTCCAGCTCTTCCTGTTGTTTATCGTGCAGAGTCCGAGCCTCATCTTCCAGCTGTTGAGCCTGTTTGAGTTTTCGGTTTAAGTTCTCTTCACGATTTTCAAGGTTGTCCAACTTTTTGTCTAAAGTTTCTTCTCGCTGATTTACCCGCCGTTCCAAGCGCGTAACTTCATTGCGCCGATCTTTAATCTCTTTATCCAGTTCGGTTTTTAGTTTGAGCACTTCTTCCTTTGCTTCTAATATGGTTTCTTTTTTCTTATCTTCCGCTTTGCGGGTGGCTTCGTCCAGCAGATTCTTCGCAAACTCATCTGTTCGCCCGATCTTTTTTTCCGTAATGTTCTGCCGGTATAAATAGCCGATCGCCAAACCCACTGCCAACGCAACCACCGCACAAACTATAGCGATGATTGGGTTCAAAGTACTTTCCTCCTTTTCCTAATATACTCTCAAAATTCACTCTCATAAGCCGACCATATGTCGGTATATAAAACATTCGTTATCTCAGGGCACTTTCACCCCAATCCAACTAATTCATTGTAGCTTTTTCTACATATATTGTCAAGCGAATAAACCAACCCAAAATACAACCACTTGTAGAAATAAAACCCCAGTTGCACAATGTTTTGGATGCAAAGCCACTATAAATACCGGTCGAAAATATATATTTTCCCAGAAAGAAAAAGAGGGTGCACGGAACTTCTTTCATCCGTGCACCCTTCTATTTGGTTGTTATTTTTGCCATAAGGCATCTGCAAATCTAGTCGGCTTTGGGAGCCTCTTGCGAAAACAACAGTTCCTGCAGTTCAACACTCGCGATTCCATCTTCTTCCAGTCCTGCAGCCTTTTGGAACGCCTTTACAGCCGCCGTAGTCTTCTTCAAATAGTTCCCGCCGAGATCGCCATCAAAGTAGCCCAGCTCTTTTAAGCGCTTTTGCAAATTCTTTACTTCGCTTCCCGTATCTCCATTTTTAAGCTCAGTATAAGCGGGATCTGCCTTGCTGGGCGCGTCGTCGGCAAAGAGCCGCTCTTGAAGTTTTACGCTCGCAACGCCATCCGCTTCTACACCAATGGCCTTCTGGAAAGCTTTTACAGCGGCCGTGGTCTTTTTCAGATAGTTCCCACCGACGTCGCCATCAAAGTAGCCCAATTCTTTGAGCCTCTTTTGAAGCTTCTTGACCCGATCACCGGTATCGCCCTGCTTAAGCTTTTTGTACTCCGATTCCGGGGCCTTGGTAGGCTCTTGCGGTGCTGCTGTCGGCTTTGCCTGGGCAGGAGCGTCTTTCGAAAATAGTTTTTCCTGAGTAGCCACAGTTGCAACTCCGTTGTCCTTTATGCCCACCGCTTTTTGGAAAGCCTTTACCGCCGCCACAGTTTTATCCAAATAATTCCCACCGATATCGCCGTTAAAATAACCCAGTTCTTTTAAGCGCCTTTGCAACTTCTTCACCGCTTCACCTGTGCTGCCGCGTTTAAGTTTTTTGTACTCAGATTCCGGCGTTTGAGTAGCTTTATCCGGCGCTTTGGTCGCCTTCTCTTTTGCCGGCGCGTTTTTAGAAAACAGCTTTTCTTGAGTGCCTACTCTGGCGATGCCATCAGCCTTAACGCCAACCGCTTTTTGGAAGGCTTTTACAGCCGCCGTAGTCTTAGACAAGTAGTTGCCGGTCGCGCTGCCATCCAGATAGCCCAGCTCAATCAATCTTTTTTGAAGCTTTTTAACCGCATTTCCGGTCGCACCCGGCTCAAGGCGGGTATACTCACTCGTGGACGGCTTGGGCGTCGGAGTGGCTTTGGGCTTAGGTGTCGGGGTAACTTTAGGTTTAGCCGTAGCTTCCGGTTTGTATTTGGGCGCGTTCTTGGAAAACAGCTTCTTTTGCAGAGAAACGCTGGCTTCCCCATTTTGTTTTACTTCGATCGCCTTTTGAAAACGTTTTACTGCCGTCACCGTTTGGCTTCCATATATGCCGTCGGCCGAACCACTCATATAGCCCAGTGCCGCCAAGCGCTTTTGCAGTTTTTTAACGCGCTCGCCCTTAGAACCCGATTTTAAATGCATGTACTCAGGGGCTGCCGTTGGTTTTGCAGTGGCCTTAGGTTTCTCGGTCGCCTTGGGCTTGGTGGTGGCTTTGGGTTTTGGAGTCGCTTTGGGTTCTTCCTCGTCGGTATCTGGCGCAGAGTTGTCTTCAATTTTATCGTCCAGTTTCTCGTCTTGCCAATTCAAAGTGGCCGCCGGAACCGGCGTAGCCGTTGCTGTTGCCGTCGGTTGTGGCGTTTGGGTAGCCAATGACGGATCCTTCGTCGCAAAGGGAACCATTGAATCCACACCAAATTGGGACAACGGGTCTTCTTTTTTGTCCGGTGCGCTAGAGCATCCCGCTAATACCAGCATCGCCGATAGCGTGCCCAGCGCAACCACCGTTTTCCATTTATTCATAAATCATCTTGCCTCCCACAGTCCTTAAATAGAAGTATGATCTTTTCTCTGCATCATCTCTGCGTCATTTACGTTTTTAAGACGAAGATGCCGATGCAAAAGTTGCATCGGCATCTCATTGATTTCACTCTAGTATTTATAAATCTTTTAAAATGCGGATGAAAGTTTTCAGCGCATTGCTCAGCTCAATTTTGTCCTCCGGACTCAAATCCGAAGTCCAGTCGCTCACATGCTTGTCGATGGATTTTTGAATCTCCTGCAGCTTCTTTCTACCTTCTTCTTTGATAACCACATTGACAACCCTTCGGTCTGTGGTGCTTCGCTCCCGATCCGCCAAGCCTGCATCAATCAAACGGTCTACAAGAGGGGTTATATTGGGCTTTGCAATTCCAAATTCGCGCGAAATCTCGGACACAGTCATCGATTCCCGTTCTTCCAGCAGGATCAATACCTGCACATGGGATAAGGGAATATCGTGCTCCGCCTGGAGAAAATCCATCCTGAATATTTTTTTGCGCAACAACGGCAAAGTATAAAAGGCATTCTCACCAATTTCACTGATTGCCGCCATATCCGGTTTCACATCTTTTATGTTAATCAACATACCGTATAATACCTCTCAATTGCCATTTCAAAGATCCTCATCTCTTTATAAGCCAACAATATCATTCTACATGATTTTCATTGCCGTTACAATAAGCATTGCAAAAACTATATCTATATGTGCACATCTCTCATCTAATCCCGATTGGATTTGTATTATTTTCACATCGTAAATTTCTTAAATGTAAATTCAACGTTTCGCCGAAAATACTCTTACAAGTTTACTGGCTCGTCCCATAAATTTTGATGTTTTCTCCTTCATATACCAAAGGCCACAGGCTTTCAATGGCATCTTCATCAACCTCAAATTGGCCTCGTTCCGAATAGCTGATATAGATATAATCCACAGAATATTTTTTGATCACGTCGTTTGCCCACAAAGGCTGCTCATAAATGAGTCGCACGGCCTCCTGTTGCTCAGAGTAATCTACGCCATGGAAATACAAGAACGTAGGCGTGCCACAAACCAGCTTTCTGCCGGTCAAAGAAGAAACCGGATTTTTGTGTTGGCTGCTGGTTGCAAACACCGAATCCATTGGAGTATTCTCCTCAATAAACTTGGCGGCCGCGACTTCTTCCGCGCTAAACAACTCATAATCGCTTACCCATTCCCTACCCACCGACATAGCGCCGGACAAGGTGGAAACAAAAACAAACACCGCCAGCAAAAACGTGCGCCCCCGAATGCCTTTGAGTCTATCGTAGAGTTTAAACACATACATGGCGACAAAAGGCATCATCAACATAAACCCGACGTAAAACAGCTTGTTGTTATCATACGGATTGGGCTGGAACAAGAACAGTTCGGCGATTACGAACAAAAACAAAGCTCCCCAAGAAAGCAGCCGCCCGCGTTTGCCGCTCTCGCTGGCAGCCGGCCACAACAGCAAAGCCACAACGCCTATATTCTTGATCCAAAACCAAAAATATTCGTCAATCAACCTTCCATCCCGGCCGTTTACCCAGTTGAAGGAAAACTTTAGCGATCCGCCGCCCGCAGTCTGTGGAAATGTCCACAGCATGAGCTGAGGCAGGGCCAACGCCACAGCAATAACGCCATATGTCAGAAAATGGATCAATTTCTCCTCAACAACTGCATCGTTGATATCCTTAAACTTACTCCACAAAAACTTGACCAAGATTCTTACAAATATGCCCGCACTGATCAACCCCAGCGCAAAAAACGAATGGGTGTGTATCATGGGGATGGTGCCGGCCAAAGCGCCAAGCAAAACAAAATCTTTGCGTTCGCCTTGTTCGAGCGCGCGCACCAGCAGCCAAAACGCTGGGATGGTTACAGCCCAGCCGGCCAGAAAGGTGCGCTGGGGAATGAGCATGTCCACCAGAATGTTTGACCAACGCACGTTATATTCCAGCAGATTTGCCGGCGCCCAATAAAAATCGGTAAAAACCCGAATCAACCGGGAAGGATCTTCAAACACGCGATCCAACAAGTAGATAAAGCCCAGTCCCCCGTTTAGGAAAACCAGCAAAAAACTTAGCACCACCGCCCGCTTGTCCTTTGTAAGCTCCCAAGCCAGCATCACAAAGCCCAGAAATACCAGCGCCATCATCAAAAGGGAAGGAACAATAAACGCAAACCTTAGCGAGGTGCCAAACAACAACATCGAACCCGAAAGCGCATCCACTAAAAACGGATAGCCTAAAAGTGTGCCCGGCAGTATGGTGTACTCGGGGGGATATGCTGCATCGCGCAGCCCGGTGGCGATGCCCAAATGTAAAGACAAGTCCCCATATGTGGACTGTCCCACGTGCAGCGCACCGTCTTGGGGGCGCAGGGTGTGGGTGTAGAGCATGTAAGCGCTTACCAACAACAGCGGCAACACCAGCGCCACTATCAGGTAACCCGAAGGTTGATCGGCTCGATCCTCCTTTAAAATCCCCCGCTGCGGCAGCAGCCGATCCATCGCCAGGCAATCCGAAGATTGCTCGACTTTGCTTCCCTGGGGAGGGCGTTGCCAAGGCAACATCAAGCATGCACCCGCTATAAACGCCGCACTTGCCAGCGCGCACCAGTGGGCCAGCGTACTAAACTTAAATGCAAACGCCCACAGCGAAGGTAGCCACATCGCCATCACCAAGCCAAAAACCATACCCAACCAAAGTTGCGTTAAAGTTTTTTGCCGAGCAAAAAGACGCTTAGTCGCTACGCATCCGCACAGCAAAAAGCCCATCAACAACAATATGCCACCCATTCGCTTCCCTCCACGGTCATCTCGTTTCTTTATAGACAAAAGGCGCGCATCTTAAAGCAAAATGCACACCTTCTATCATGGATTAAATCTGTCGTTACGCCTTCATCAAGTATGCGGTGAGCAACTCTACTCCGGCGGCCATATCGCCCATGTGCACCGTTTCGGTGGCGCTGTGTACATAGCGGCAAGGGACCGAAAGTACGCCCGCACGGACGCCGCCGCGCGTCAACTGCATGGCACCCGCGTCGGTTCCGCCCCCAGTGAGCACCTCGCGCTGATAGCGGATCTTTTTCTCTTGGGCCAGCGTTTCCAGCTCCTTAACCAGTTCCGGGTTGCAAATCAAGGAAGAGTCCATCACCTTGATGGCGATGCCCTCGCCGGCGCGCACAGAAATCAGCGGCCCCTTGGGCGTATCGCCCGACATGGTTACATCCAGAGCAATGCCCACATCGGGGTTCACATCGTAGGCGGCCGCCTTCGCCCCGCGAAGACCCACCTCTTCCTGGGTGGTAAACACCGCATATACATCGTTCGGACAATCCTTCAGGTTTTTCAGGCTTTCCACCAGGATTGCACAGCCGGCGCGGTCATCCATAGCCGGCGCTGCCATAAACTCTCCCATTTCGAAAGCGTCAGGCGTATATACCGCCATATCGCCAATGGACACTTTGGCTTCGGCCTCCTCGCGGTTGCGGGCACCGATGTCGATAAACAGTTTGGTCATGCCCATTTCAGTGGGCGCCACGTCCCGTTCTTCGGTGGAAACCAGGCCGTGCACCCCGTTTTCAAACACCACGTGGCGGTTCAAGGAGTTGCTACGGCGAATGCCGCCCACGTTATGCACCCGCAAAAATCCTTCTTCGCTAATATGGGTGACCACAAAACCAATGTGGTCCATGTGGGCAGCCAACATAATCTTTTTGCCGCCCGTTCCCTTTTTAATGGCGATCAAATTGCCCAGCGCATCGGTGCGCATTTCATCCACATACGGTTTGATCATCTCCGCGATCACCGCGCGAATATTGTCTTCCCGGCCGGTCGGCCCGTAGGTATTCAACAGCTTTACCAGTGTATCTTTCATAGCTTTCTCCTCCTCATCGCTGGGCTTATAGCTTATCTTCAATCTGTATGTTCGCTTTTAGGAATGCGTCCACCAGCTGGTGTTGGGCGTCAATATCGTCCAAACTGGCCACGCTGGACGGCGAGTGAATGTAGCGGCAAGGCACCGAAAGCACCACAACCGGCGTGCCGCCCTTGGACGTTTGAATTTGTCCGCCCTCGTTTCCGCCGGAAACAAAACTCTTTAGCTGCCACGCTACTTTGGCCTGGTCGGCAACGTCGCGCATCGCTTTAAACATGGCCCTGTGGGCTATGGATGAATTGTCCATAAAAGAAATAGCTACACCCTTGCCCGCGCTGCAAACCCTAAAGGCTTCGGGCACATCGCCCAAGTCGTTGGCCGTGGTGCCCTCCAGCACGATGGCGCGGTCTGCATCAGTCTGAAACGCGGCCACTTTGGCGCCACGGGTACCGATTTCTTCCATCACCGTGAAAGCACAAATCACATCGCCCTCGTACTGGTTTTCCAGCACGCGCAGCATCGTGTAGCAACCTACCCTGTCGTCCAGCGCCTTTGCCTTAACCATCCGGTCGCCAAATTCGACCCACTGGCTATCAAAACTAATATAATCTCCAGGCTTCACCAGCGCCTCGGCCGCCGCCTTGTCATCGGCACCGATGTCGATGAAAAGTTGGTCGTGCCCAAGCACCGTCTGCATCTCGGCTCTGGATTGAAGGTGAATCGCCTTGGCACCGATTACGCCGGGCACCTTATCTTTGCCAATCAACACCCGCTTGGACACCATAACCCGCGGATCCAATCCGCCCACGGTCAAATAGCTGATCAGTCCGTTGGCATTGATGCCACGCACGATCATGCCCACTTCGTCCATATGGGCACTCAAAAATGTGCTTTGTGCCTTCGGATTCCTTCCTTTTTTTATCGCAATCACATTGCCGATTTTGTCTACGCGCACTTGATCGCAAAGCTTGGAAGCTTGCTCGTACACAAACTTGCGCACTTCATCTTCATTGCCCGAAACGCCGCGCAAATCGGTCAGCTGTTTTAGAACCATTCCAATCCCTCCCATTCCTCCGCGATGTCCGCGATAAATTCGGCCATGAGCCTGCCCGCTTCGCGCACGGTCTCAAGACTTAACGTTTCCACCGTGGTGTGCATATAGCGCAGCGGGATGGAAATTAGCACCGTGGGCACCCCATCCCTGCTGATTTGCAATGGGTCGGCATCGGTCCAAGTTGCGCCGCCGCTGATCTCAATGGTGTGCTCCACCCGGTGGCGCTTGGCTGCATCGCGCAGCCTCTGCGCCAGCATGGGATGAATATTCGGCCCAACGAAAATGGGAATCGTGTTCAGCTTAAAGGCTTCAAATTCGCCGGTTCCCGGGCCCTGCCCGTGAGTCACATCGATAGCGATAGCCATATCCGGTTCAATCGAATAGGCTGAAGTCATGGCGCCGGCGGAACCCACTTCCTCCTGGGAAGTGGCCACAAAAAACACCTGGGCCTTGGCTTGCAGCCTGTTGAGGCGCTTGGCGCACTCCAGCATAGCCGCCACGCTGGCGCGGTCGTCCATGGTTTTGCTGGCAGCGCATCCGCCCGACAGCTCCATGTACGGTGCCAACATAACCACCATATCGCCAATTTTAACCTTCTTTTTGACTTCTTCTACCGGCAGGCCGATGTCCACATACAAATCGGTCATCTGTATGGATTTTTCCCGATCTTCGGGTTTTTGCAGGTGGGGCGGCTTCGCACCCACCACTCCAAACAGCGCACCTTCCTCTGTTTGCACCACCACTTCCATGCTGGGCAAAATTCGAGGATCGACGCCGCCTGAGCGCGTAATGCGCAAACAACCATCCTCTTCTATTTGGGTAACCACCAGACCAATCTCATCCAAGTGGGCGGCAATCATAATGCGCGGCCCCTGCTTGCCTGTGCGTGCAACTACGTTGTACATCGTATCCACATGGGTGTCGTCGCAGACCTTGCTGAAGGCTGCCGCAATATATTCGGCTACCTTGGCTTCCCTGCCAGGGGTACCCGGAATCGCAGTAACTTCCGATAAAAACGTTTGAAGTTCCATCATTCACACTCACTTTCCAGTGTATTTCCTAGGACTTGATATGCGTTCTCATATTATAACGAATCCCGCCATCAGGCGCAAGTCAATGCGCTTTATGCCAAATTTCATAGTTTTTTCATTTTATGCAATGATTTATGCAATTAGCGGATGATTTTTTTATCCAAATCATATATAATGAACACAGCATTTATGTTAATGCATAACCGAAACACAATATTATTTTGAGGAGGAAATATTATGAAACTCAGCGTTTTTGCAGTGCTTTTGGCCAACAAGACTTTTGACGAGGCTTGCAAGTATTTAAGCGAAGCCGGCGCCCAGGCCGTGGAAATCGGTTGCGGCGGATTCCCGGGCAAGGCACATTGCCAACCCAAAGAATTTTTGGCAGATCCGTCCAAAATCGAAGAAATGCAAAGCACTCTCAAAAAATACAATCTGGAAATCGCCGCTTTGTCCTGCCACGGCAACCCGGTGCACCCTAACAAGGAAAAGGCCGCCCAATTTGACGAGGATTTTAAGCAAACCGTCCTGCTGGCCGAGAAAATGGGCGTGGACACCGTCGTGACCTTCTCCGGCTGCCCGGGCGGTTCCCCCGACGATAAAATGCCCAACTGGGTTACCTGCCCCTGGCCCGAAGATTTCCTGGAAATTTTGGACTATCAGTGGAACGATGTGCTCATCCCCTATTGGAAAGAAACCGTCGCTTTCGCCAATGCACACGGAATCAAAAAGATCGCCCTCGAAATGCACCCAGGCTTTTGCGTATACAACCCCGAAACCTTAATGAAGCTGCGCAACGCAGTGGGCGACACCATTGGCGCCAACTTCGATCCCAGCCACCTGTTCTGGCAAGGCATCGATCCCGTGGCTGCCATCCGCTATCTGGGCGACGCCATTTACTACTTCCACGCCAAGGACACCAAGGTGGACGAAATCAATTCGGGCATCAACGGCGTTTTGGACACCAAACCTTACACTGACGAAATCAACCGCAGCTGGATATTCCGCTCGGTAGGTTACGGCCATGCACACCAAATGTGGAAAGACATCATGAGCAACCTGCGCCTGGTGGGCTACGATGGACCCATTTCCATCGAGCATGAAGACAGCCTGATGTCGCCCAACGAAGGTTTGACAAAAGCCATCGCCATGCTCAAGGACGTCATGATTTTCGAAGGCACCGGAGATATCTGGTGGGCATAATCGACAACGCCATTCAAGGAGGAATAGCAATATGAATCCTTTGAGATTTGGACTCGTGGGATACAAATTCATGGGCAAGGCGCATTCCAACGCCTTAGCCCGCATTCCCATGTTTTTTGAGACCGATCAGCCCATAGAGCGCAGGGTCTTGTGTGGGCGCGATGCCGAATGGGTGCGCCAGGCCGCCAACAAACTGGGCTGGCAACAGGTCGAAACCGATTGGCGCAAAATGGTGGAGCGGGAAGACATCGATTGCGTAGACATTACTGCGCCTTCAAACTTCCACAAGGAGATTGCCATAGGCGCCGCTCAAAACGGCAAGCATGTGTTTTGCGAAAAGCCGCTGGCCCTAACCTTGGCCGACGCGCGCGAAATGTTAGGCGCAGTGAAAAAGGCGGGCGTACGCCACCAAATCGGCTTCAACTACCGCTTTGCCCCCGCGCTCATCCTGGCCAAACAAATCATAGACAGCGGCAAGCTGGGCAAAATTTTCCACTTCCGCGGAAGTTTTTTGCAAGATTGGATCATCGATCCGGAATTCCCTAAAGTGTGGCGTTTGGACAAGAAGGTAGCCGGCTCAGGTTCCCTAGGCGATTTGGGCGCCCACGTGATTGACGCGGCCCGCTATTTGGTGGGCGAAATCACCACCGTTACCGGAATGAGCAAAACCTTCGTAAAGAAACGCCCCATCGTCGAACGCATGACCGGCCTTTCGGGCAAAGCGGCCGCCGATGCGCCCCGCGCAGCAGTGGATGTAGACGATGCCACCAGCTTTTTGTGCGAGTTTGAAAACGGCGCGCTGGGCAATTTTGAAGCCACACGCTTCTCCCAAGGACATAAAAACGATATGCGCTTGGAAGTTAACGGCGAAAAAGGTTCCATTCGCTTCGAATTCGAGCGAATGAATGAGCTGTGGTATTTTAATGCCGAAGATGAGCCCGGACTGCAGGGCTGGCGCATGATCCAGGTAACCGAAGACATCCACCCCTACGGCGATATTTGGTGGCCAGTGGGCCATGTCATCGGATTCCCCGAAACCTTCTGCCACCAATTGTACGAATTTGTGCAGTGTGTGAGCCAGAAGCGTGACTGCGTGCCCAACTTCTACGACGGTGTGCGCTGCGCCCAAATTATGGATGCAGTGGATTTGTCCATCGATCGGCGTAGCTGGGTCGACGTAAACGAGTTGTAGCCCAATCCATTACGCATAACGGCATGCACCCCAAAAGGCGGGCGGCATGCCGTTGTCTTTATCACAAACAAAAGGCAGGACAAGTTTTTTATATGCAAGTGCAGAAACAATCAAAACTAAGACTATGGATCGCAGCAATTTTCGTTCCTATCCTTTTGCTGCTCCTTTCCATGCTTCCGGACAAAAATTCCAATGCTCATCTGCAATTTACACCGCTCTCCAAACTAGAGCCGCTGGTTTATACCGAATTGAATTCACCTTTAGCCGGCATGGCCGCCGTTGCAGATAGCGCGTACACCACTGTCAACGGAACAAAATATCACCTGTCCTCCGATTGCAGCGCTCTAAAACGCTCGAAAAACGTCCAACAAAGCGACATGGCTTCAGCGCAAAGAAAGTACGCTCCATGCGCCCTCTGCGTGGACAATTAACCCTGCCTTCGTTCAAATCCTTATCAACAAATCCACACGCAAGCGCGATGAATTAATCGCTCCAATACCATTCAATCGCGAGCTATTCATCCAATACTTCATGGGGTAGAACATCATGTCGAACAAAAATAAAAATTACTGGAATAACCGCGCCGCCATATACTCTGCCAATAATCATTCCGAGAAAGCGTTAAGCCGCATCACACAAAATCCGGCAAGCGCTTTTCATCACACCACATGGGCGCCTTAAAGAAATATGTACCCGACATACGAGGCAAGCGCATCTGTGTGCCATCCAGCGGCGACAACCTTGCGGTCTTCGCTTTTGTCATGATGGGCGCACAAGTAACTTCTTGCGATATATCAGAAAATCAGCTGATGAACGCAGAGCGGATCGCGAAGGACAGAGGCTGGGATCAGGCAATAGAGTTTGTGTGTACCGATACCATGGAGCTGGACGGCGTTGCCGACAACGCATACGATTTTGTATATACTTCCAACGGCGTACATGTATGGATCAACGATTTGCTGGGCATGTACCACAACATTGTGCGAATCATGAAACCCGGCGGCACGTATATGTTGTACGAAATCCACCCTTTCCTGCGCCCACTTAACGATCAGGCACGCATTAAAAAGCCCTATGACGCCGTCGGCCCCTTCGAAAGCGATGCCGATATAACATACGATTGGCGCGTAATGGACATTATGAACGCCATGCTCAATGCCGGCTTGCAGCTTGCCCATATCGAAGAAATGTTCGCCGAAAAGGATTACGAGAGACCGTTTTTCATTCCGTATTACAAGCTTGAAAGCGGCGTCACCGCAATCCCGGAAGAGGTTGACCACATGTATGATTGGCAGCACAACCCCATAGCCGCTTTGCCCAACTGGATGTGTATCGTCGCCAAGAAGGAAGGCTAGTCTATCCATCCTTTCTATCGTGTCATACAAAGTTTATTTATCCTAGCCTAAAGAGAGGGCAGCGCCGATGCATATACGCATCGGCGTCGCCCTCTCTTTAGAAGTAACCGCATCAAATAATTTCCAGGTAATCCACGTCCGCAAGCGCAGGGAACTCGGCAGCCGGTAAAGTTTGATACCAAAACGCCACCGAGGCGATGTCGTCCTGCAGCGGCAAATACCGTCCACCGGAGCGCCAACCCAGGGCTTGAATCGTCACCTTCAAATCCTGTTCAAAGCGAATAGGATCGGTGATATGGAATCGATACATGCCAAATCGCGTCTGAGACACGTACACGCCATCAGGCCTAAGCACCTGGCACAAACCGCTATACGGCGTGGTATACTCCTCATACTGACCGGTCTTTTTGTTCTCGTAGTTGTACGATCCGCAGAAATAATCTTCGGTTCCCGTGCCACAAATCGTCGGGAATTCACGGTCGCCATCCATGTAGAACTTGATTTCGCCTTCGCCCCACCAGCCCGCATTGTTAACGCCCCAGGCCATATACGTGCCCACATAATGCCCCTTGCCCTTAATGCCATCCATGATCGTATAGACTTCCTTGTAGGGCAGCGGATTAACGCGCCTGAATTGAGCGTGAAAATAAGCTGCATCTTCGGAAACATCGCACAAGGCGTAATCCACCTGGTAATAGCAAACCAACTGGCCGGCGTTGCGATTTTCCAAGGTTATCTTGCATTTTTTCCGGAAAGGCATGGTCCAGTAGCAGTTAAATGCGCTGCCTGGGTTTACGCATACTGCCAGCGAATGCACCGGCGCATATTCTCCCCAGCCGTTGCAGAAAAAGTCGCCCACCGGACACTCTACGGACGGACTTTCCTGCCCGTCCCAATATATCCGCAAAATCGCGTTGCGCCAGGTAATATCGCCGCCCAGCGTCATCCAAATGTGTTGAACCGCACCCGGCCCTTCCATTTCCGCGAGCACAAACTCATCGGCAGGCTCAATCACCACATAAGGGTACACTTTCCATCCCCGGCCCAAATCGCGCGCCGCGTGGGAGGCAGGGCCTTGCTCGGCCATGCCTCCCTTTCCCTTCTCCCCTGTAAAGTTCTCCGGGCTGATAGAACGCGTAACGGCATTGGACAACATGTGCAAGTTTTGCATCGAAACCGACAAACCATCCATGGTCATTTCCCCTTTCCATTTATCTTATCAAAGTACTGTAAACGCTACACGTACATTATAGACAAACCTAGCGCTTTGTTAAAGCACATTTAGCCATTTGTTTTGCATTTCTTTTCCAACATTAATATGCCTGCTACGTTTTTCCTAGCACCTATCGAAAAACAAAGCGAACCGTTTCCGATCCGCTTTGCTGCATGACTCCATCGACCTGACGCCTTTTTATCCGCTGAATAGAAAACGTATCCGGTCGCTGTATTTTGTTTTTACAAACCCACTTTAAATTGAGTTGACTCACATGCTTCCGTCACCTTGCATCATCATCGAAAGGACCGAACCCACCGCAGGAATTTGGGCCAACTCCCCTGCTCCGTTCATCAAAACGCTCTGAAGATCCAACAGCAATTGTTGCCCTTCGGCATCGGTCATTTCCAGAGGATTCAACTCGGTAAGGCCGCTCGTTTCCAGCAACTCGCCCTCGGGAAAATCCATTTCCTTAACCTTTATAGAGAAGGAAAGATCGATTGCATCGCTATCTGCAACACTCATTAAAAAAGCCACTTGAATATCCGTTGTATCCTCTTCGGTTTTGGATTTATCTACCTTTATGTCAAACGCAATCGTCATCGGAGGATTGGAGTCGGCCGCTTCTCCCGTAATCCGGAATGCCAAGTAATCATCATACTGTTCTGCCTTGATCTGCATATTGATTAGGCCGACTTCAGGCGCTGAAATTTTGTCTTCAACAGACATTTCCAGTTCCATCAAAGAAATATCATCGCCGCCTACCCATACCGTTCCTTTTAGATCGCCAATCTCTATATTTTGCAGAGCCGCAAGATCTTCAGCAGACAGTTCTTTACTGGCATTCAACAATTTATTAGAATCGATGTCCACCAAATATTTTTGCGCTTCCACCGCCTTGCCGGCAATTTGAATCGATTCCTTGCCCGATTCGGTTACCCCCGAATCGCTATCCGCAGCCAGCTTGACTATGCTTTCGGCCAAGCTCTCGGCATCACCCAAGTCGGCCGCATCGGCAGCTTTCACCATCTCTGCAATGCCCTTGGATGTCAACACGCCTTCCACTTGAGCCCTTTCCGCGGGCGACATTTGGTCGAGCATATCCTGAACGTTAAACACCAACGCTTTTTCTAGGCCGTTTACAACCGCCTTGACCCGGTCGTTTTCCAAGGCTACCGCACCGCTAAGTGCGCTTTTCCCATTGGCGATTACATCCATACCGAACAACGCGCGCCCGGTTTCATCGGCTCCGGCCGTTATCTCCAGGCCCAACCCCGTCAAATCGACCGATGTAGAAACGCCTTGGCCCATGCTGAATTTAATGTCGTCGATGATGATTTTTACCAAATCCCCATCGTTGTCGGCGAAGGCGGCGGCAGGCGCCAGCAAAATCGCCAGACTTACCACTACAACCAGCAACCGAGCAAACAATCCCTTTTTCATTTTGTGCCTCCCATATTTTTATATTATAAGCGTTTAAAGCTTCAAACGCTTATGGACAAATTAGCGATAACTCCTATGATTTCACCGGCATTTTGCGCAGTATCGGGTAGCTCAAAGCGGTGAATCCAACGCCCATCAAAAAATAATATGCAAGCGTTTTCCATGTAATCGACGTTGTTACCACCTTCTCTATAAACGGAATAAAACTCATCCGCATCCACTCTGCAAGCCAATCCGCAAACCGGATAAGAAGTTCCAGGTTCTTGCCCAACTGAACCTGCATTACAACAATAATCATCGAAACAATTCCCAGCCCCATCAACAACAAAATAATTTTCCACCAGCGCGCAAACAGGTAACCTACAAACGTGCTGATGCCAATCGTTAGAACAAACTCGCAAAATATCTTCGCCCCGTCAAACAGAATGTTTTTGCTGCTCCCCCAAATAATTTCGCGCATACTCACGCCCGACGCAAAACGAAATCCGGTCAATAATAACGCCATCCGAGATAAGAACGGGGTCAGCCAAGCGGCGACGATAAAAATAACTGCCAAGCTTGCCAAATATAAGAAATTTCCAATCAACATTTCATACCGGCTTACCGATAAAGAAATGAAAAACTTTCGATACTTTCCCGCAAAATAAATTGAAAGAAAGATTAAACACCAAAGTAAAATTCCAGTATTGTCGAAAGTTTTCGGAGTTCTATATTGAACCATATCATAGTATTCAACATTTTTCACATATTGGCCATGTTCATTTATCCTGACGCCGACGGTTCGAGCTTGAAAGCTTGAAATTATAGCAATGACCGATGCAAGAAGAATCAAGGCTAGTAAAAGTGCTAGAACACTCTTCCAGCGGACTATCCACTGGCTTTTTAAAACACCTACTGCGCGCATGATTGCTCTCCCCCTTCCGTCAAGTATACAAACAATTTTTGAAGCGATAACCGCTCTACATTCAAATCCTTTTCGGCCGTTACCGGCTCATCGCTCATAACCGACACAATGGTAAGGCCGCCCAGAACATCCCGGTGCAATATCCGTTTGCCCTGCACCGCGTGTTCCACCTGCTCGGCGGGTCCGGTCACCGTGTAAGCTCTGTCGAGCAGCTGATCGGTAGGCTCATAGGCTCATAGGTTAAAATTCTGCCCTTGTCTATGATGATAACCTCTTCAAACAGCTTGGATACTTCGTCTATCAAATGGGTAGAAATAATCACCGTCCGCGGATAACGCTCAATATCGTGAATCAACTCATCGTAAAAAGCTTCCCGGGCAACCGCATCCAATCCAAGGGAGGGCTCGTCAAATGCGGTTAGCGGAGCGCGCGAGGCCAGCCCGACAATCAATCCTAGCGAAGACTCCATACCTCTGGAGAGCTGCTTGTACTTCTTTTTGGGGTTAAGTTGAAAGCGCTCCAGCAATCGGTTGGCGTAGTCCATATCCCAATTTGGATACAGGTGTGAGCATATTTGCATAACCTGGTGCACCCGGATCGCCGGCGGGAACATCCCCTTCTCCCGAATAAAGCAAAGGGTTTTCAGCGCACTTACGTGCTCGTGTGGCGTTTTGCCTTCCAGCAATATTTTGCCCGAACTGGCAAAAATTGCTGATGACATGATGTTTAAAAGCGTGGTTTTTCCAGCGCCATTTCGACCCAGCAAACCGTATATCCTGCCTGCCGGCAACTTCAAATTTAAAGAATCTAAGGCGACGTGCCTACCATAACGGTGGCTTAGCGCCTCAAGTTCCAAAGCGTACTCGCTCATAAAATCTTATCCTTTCTATCAATAAAAATCATCTATCCTTACCCACATATGGACTCGGTTGCGTGTCATTCAGTTCCTTCGTCTAATATCATCTGGGCCAACTGGGATCGATCTATGCCCAACTGATCGGCTTCTTGTATCAGCTCCACCAGCCTGCGCTGGTAAAACTCCTGCATCCTGCGCTTTCGCAGAATTTCTTTCGCCCCTTGGCTCACGAACATACCCAGCCCTCGCCTTTTGTAGAGAATCCCTTCTTCTACCAACTCATTCACGCCTTTAGCGGCCGTAGCCGGATTGATTTTGTACAAACGCGCAAATTGATTGGTCGATGGCACCGCCTCTCCTTCTTTAAAAGCATCGGATAATATACCATCTTCCACGGCTTGGGCGATCTGTTTGTAAATGGTTTTTTCGCTTTCAAGCTGCATGCATCTCCCTCCTCCGAAAACAGCGATTTAGTCAACTGCTCAATTGGTTAATTGCTTATGTAACTAACTATATATCTTGTTCGAATATTTGTCAACACAATAATTCAAACATAACATTCAAGATCGGTTTTTGCTGTATACTAAAAATATGTTTCATTGTGCACATTTCTGCATAAATCGTGCGCATATGTGCTATCTCTATGCCTTGTGTAGCAAAAATCCTTTCAAAACGGATCCCCCAGAAGGAAGCTATACATCTTTGTCGAAGTTTAGATAATTACACAAAAATCATAAACCCGCAACATAACGCCGGTTTCACCGAGGAGGAGTTCTATTGGATCTGCATTGGTTTCCCAAAGATTATACGCCGGCCTTGGACCTACGCCAAACCCAATTGGCCATAAAAACTTTAAAAGATTGTTTTCAGCAACAGCTCAGCGCGTTGCTGAATTTGACCCGCGTATCCGCCCCACTGTTCGTAGAAAAATCCACAGGCTTAAACGACGACTTGAGCGGCAGCGAGCGCAAGGTGGTTTTTGATACTTTGGAGCTGCCCGATGACGAAATTCAGGTGGTTCAATCCTTAGCCAAGTGGAAGCGCATGGCCTTGGGCCGGTATGGCTATCCAGTCGGCGAAGGCATCTATACCGACATGAACGCCATACGCCGTGACGAGTACACCGACAACCTACATTCGATCTACGTGGACCAGTGGGACTGGGAAAAGGTCATCTCCCGCCAGGATCGATCGTTGGATTATTTAAAGCGCACTGTGGAACGCATCCACCGCGCGGTGCTGGAAGCCGAGGCTGTGCTGCACAGCCGCTTCCCTGTGCTGCAGCCCCGCCTTCCCATCGAAGTGCAGTTTATTACCGCCCAGGAGCTGGAAGGGCTGTATCCGGATTTGACTCCGGACGAGCGCGAATGCGAATATGTGCGCAAGCACAAGGCGGTATTCATAGAACAAATCGGTTGGCCGCTGCAGCAGGGCAAGCCACACAGCCACCGCGCCCCCGATTACGATGACTGGTCCTTAAACGGCGATCTGATTTATTACCACCCCGAACTGGATTGTGCAATGGAAATGTCCTCCATGGGCATCCGGGTGGATTCGGGCTCATTGTACGACCAGCTTACCGCGGCCAACGCAAAGGATCGGCTGCAGCTGCCTTTTCACCAAATGGTGTCCTACGACATGCTGCCCCTCACCATAGGCGGTGGCATAGGCCAATCCAGATTGTGTATGCTGTTGCTGCGCAAAGCCCATATCGGCGAAGTGCAGTGTTCGGTTTGGCCCGATAGCGCCAAAACCGCTTTTGAGGCTCATCGGGTGCCTCTGCTATAAAACATGGAGAATAAACGGAATGAAGATACAATTTGCAAAAATGCACGGCATCGGCAATGATTACATTTATTTGGATGGTTTTCGCCAAGCCTTGCCGGAAAACTTGTCCGATCTTTCTGTGAAACTGTCTAGGCGGCATACCGGCATCGGTGCAGACGGGATCATCACCATAGAGCCCTCGGATACGGCCGACGCACGCATGCGCATTTTCAACGCCGACGGAAGCGAAGCCATGATGTGCGGCAACGGCATCCGCTGTGTCGGCAAATATTTGTACGATAACAAAATTTGCACCGATACCCACATCACTGTGGACACCGCGAGTGGTTTGCGCCAACTTGAAGTGCAAATCGAAAACGGAATTGCCGTGGGTGCCAAAGTGGATATGGGCGAGCCGGTTCTGGAAGCCGATAAGATTCCGGTGGTGGCCACTATCTCCCCGGTAATCGATCTGCCCATCGCCGGCAAGCGCTTTACCTGCGTTTCCATGGGCAACCCCCACGCGGTGTGTTTTCAAACCGATTTAAGCGATTACGATGTGCTGACCATCGGCCCTATGGTTGAACATTCCCCACTCTTCCCCCAACGGATTAATGTGGAGTTTGCCCGGGTGCTGGCCCCAAACGCCATCGAGATGCGTGTGTGGGAGCGCGGGAGCGGGGAAACCTTGGCATGCGGCACCGGAGCCTGTGCCACGCTGGTGGCTGCCGTGCTAAACGGATTAACCGAGCGCAAAGCCAGTTTGCAACTATCCGGCGGTCAACTGACCATAGAATGGGATGCCCAGGACAACCATGTTTATATGGCAGGGGCGGCAACGTTGGTGTTTACCGGCGAAATAGAAATAGAATTTTTATAAAGGAGCAAGCACAATGATTAAAGTCAATTCGAACTATGCAAAGATGCCCGGCAACTATCTCTTTGCCGAGGTGGCCAAGCGGGTTAAGCAGCACGAAGCAAAAGGTCCCTCCCAGAAGATTTTGCGCTTGGGCATTGGCGACGTTACCCTTCCGCTGGCCGCAGCCTGCACCAACGCCCTCCACGCAGCCACCGACGAAATGGCCACATCTTCCGGTTTTCGCGGATACGCCCCCGACCAAGGATACGACTTTTTGATTGAAGCCATTCGCCAGAATGAGTATGCTGCGCGCGGAATTGACTTGGATGCAAGCGAAATATTCATCAGCGACGGCGCCAAGAGCGATACCGCCAATATTCAAGAGCTTTTTAGCCAGGATGCCATCGTGTCAGTACCCGATCCGGTTTATCCGGTTTATGTGGACAGCAACGCGCTAAGCGGCCGGGCCGGCAGCTATGACGGCGAACGCTGGACCAATTTGGTGTACCTGCCTTGCACCGTGGACAACGATTTTCTGCCCGATCTGCCCGAGCAAAAAGTAGATTTAATTTACCTGTGCTTCCCCAACAACCCCACCGGCGCGGTTATGAACCGCGAACAGCTCAAGGGCTGGGTGGACTATGCTAAAGAGAACAACGCTATCATACTCTACGATGCCGCTTACCGCGCCTACATCACTGGGGACGATATTCCGCGAAGCATCTATGAAATAGAGGGCGCAAAAGATGTAGCCATCGAATTTTGTTCCTTCTCAAAAACTGCCGGCTTTACCGGGGTGCGTTGCTCTTGGACGGTGGTGCCCAAGGCCGTACTGGGCGAAACCGAAACCGGCCAGGAAATTTCGCTAAACAGCATGTGGAGCCGCCGCCAATCCACCAAATTCAATGGCACGGCTTACATTGTACAGCGGGCTGCGGCCGCCATTTATACCGAAGAAGGCAAAAAACAAGTGCAGGATATGGTGGGCTACTACATGCACAATGCTGCCATCATACGCCAGGCGATGGCCAGCTTGAACATTCCCTTCTCCGGCGGCACCGACTCGCCCTACGTTTGGTTCCGCTGCCCAGGCGGCATGGATTCCTGGTCCTTCTTTGACAAGCTGCTCAGCGAAGCCAACGTGGTGGGCACACCCGGAGCCGGGTTTGGCCCCAGCGGCGAAGGCTACTTCCGCCTAACCGCCTTCGGCAGCCGCGAGGTCACCGAGGAAGCCACCCAACGCTTGTTCGAACTGCTAAAGTAAAACCACCCCATGAAAGAACGTCTTCCCACGCAGAAAACATTGGATTATGAAATTATAATCAAAAAAAACGCCGGAGAATTTCTCTCTTCCGGCGTTTTTTGTCTATCCTTATTTTTCTTTTATCGGAATCAGCAAATCAAGCTGCAACACTTTGTCCAACTCTTCATTTGACAACCTATAATTGTTTATACAATTCAAATGTTCTTCCAGCAACCCGTTCATTCGTTCTCCACCATCGTCGATAAGGTTTGGGGCATATTTATCATGCTTGTGCGCCCAATCCCATAACCATCCCCACTCCTCAAATGCGCCCATCGGGATCATGTGCGCTGCGTATAGCCCACCCTCAAATCGTTTTTTCGTAAGCGGCGAAGGTACTTCTAAGTCATCAGGAATCGTAACCCATCGTTCATATCCGTGGTCACTTCCATCTGACTGAGAACCGTTGGGGTGATTGAAGCCGTAGTGACGAAAATCAGGTTTTACGCTGGGCAATTCACTTTTTTCAATGAAATTCCGAATCAAATTCTGGGTTTCCAGCTCCGGAAATCCGCCTACACAGCGGGCCGCCGCTACCGTTGACGGCGGCAAATAAACGATACGCACATCCTTATCAGCCAACTTACCCAAGCTTTCTCTCGCCTTTTCCAAATCAGCCATAGTTTTGTCCTCCTTGATATTTATTTTCGTAACGGTTAATGAATCAACAATGTCAAGAATAGAAACGTCATCAAGCAGAACGATGTTTATATCGACGGGCGCAGCCTCGTTCAACCGTACGATGAACGTGTTTAAAATGGATCTTATCGTGGACAGTGCCCTAATTTCGTCATCCACTTCACTAAGGTTTTTACGAAATACATCAATTATTTCTGCCATGCTTTCGCTTTCAAGAATTTTTGAAATCTGCTTCAGCGGAATCCTTAGTTTCCGCAGCACAACAATCTGCTGCACCCGCTGAACAGCGCGCTCGTCATATACGCGATAGGCGTAATCATCCTTTTTAATGCTTCTAAGAAGCCCTATCTGTTCGTAGTATCGAAGTGCGCGGGTCGAAACATTGAAAGTTTTTGACACCTCAGAAATTGTCACCAAATCCATATCGTTCCCACCTTTCAATACCATTATAAAGCGCGACATCGCGTCAAAGTCAATAGCGATTGTGTTGTTACGCTTATTTACTGAGCATCCGCTTCGCGACACCCTTGGCCGACTGGGCACACCTTTGGTTTGCACCTTTACTAATCCACCAGGTTCTCTTTACATTCATATGTATTTCTTTGCTCGTTTTCCCGCTCCGTCCCACCTCTGTACATCAGCATATTTTCAAAAAACTTAACCCTTTAGATGAGCTTCCACTATTGTGTGGGCATATAATTCATGATATAATTTTCGGAAGGATCAGGGCGCGCAGGCTTGGGCTTAGCCCTCGTCGTGCGCTTTTGTTGTATCATTAAAGGAGGCTGAAGTATGGCTTGGTTGCTTCTTGAGGACGGTAGCAAATTTCAGGGGAATCTTATCGGCTCCCCGCAAGAAACCCTCGGCGAAGTGGTTTTCAACACCAGCATGTGTGGCTATCAGGAAATTCTTACCGATCCGGCCTGTCACGGGCAAATTGTCGTTATGACTTATCCCATGATCGGAAATTACGGCATTAATTCCATCGATTCCGAATCCGATATTATTCATCCAACAGCATTAATCATTCATGAACACTGCGACCATCCGTCTAATTGGCAAAATCAGTTAACGGTGGGCGCTTTTTTAAAGCAAAAAAATGTTGTTGCCCTTACGGGCGTGGATACCCGAGCACTGACCCGTCACATACGCAAGCATGGCTCAATGCACGGTATGATCCTGGTTGATAAACCGAATGATGCCGCTTTTGCCGAGTTGAAGGATTTCAAACCCCAAATCGACATCGCCAGCATAGGCTGTCAGCAAACGTACACGCTGGGCGGCACAGGTGCGCATCTGGCGGTGATCGACTTGGGCGCAAGAAAGAGCCTGCTCCGTTCGCTGCTGGATCGCAGCTGCAAGCTAACCGTGTTTCCGCCTAGCGTTACCGCCGAACAGATCGCACAAATCAACCCCGACGGCATCGTAATCGGGGGCGGTACAGGCGATCCCAACCAGATGCCCGATCTTGTAAACACATTAAAGCAGCTGCTGTACGGCAAGCCTTTGCTGGGGATTGAGTTGGGGCTGCATCTGCTGACCCTGGCGGCAGGCGGCGAGGTCGTCAAGCAAAAATATGGCCACCACGGCAACCAGCCGGTGAAAGATTTGCAAGCCAACCGCTGCTTCATCACCGCCCAGCACCATATTTACGAAATTAACGCCCAGTCTTTGCCCGAAAAGTTCGAAGTTAGCCATAGAAACTGGAACGACCAGGGCATCGAAGGATTGCGCCTGAAAAACAGTATGGCCTGGGGGCTGCAGTTCCAGCCCGAATACGGCATGCAAGATGGCGGCTATCTGCTGGATGAGTTCGTAAACATGGCACAATCATCGAAGGAGGAATAAACTTTGCCTAAACGTTCGGATATTAAAAAAGTTTTGGTCATCGGCTCGGGTCCCATCGTTATCGGTCAGGCCGCCGAATTTGACTATGCGGGCACACAAGCCTGCCGCGTATTAAAGGAAGAAGGCATTGAGGTGGTGTTGGTCAACTCCAACCCCGCCACCATCATGACCGACACTCACATTGCCGACAAAGTTTATTTGGAACCTTTGAACGCAGAAACCATCACCGAAATCATAAAAAAAGAAAAGCCGGATAGCTTGTTGCCCACGCTGGGCGGCCAGACCGGCTTAAATTTGGCGGTCGAGCTGTACGAAAGCGGCGTGCTCGAAGAGCTGAACGTGGAGCTGCTGGGCACCCGGGTCGACAGCATTCGCAAGTCGGAAGACCGGGAAGAATTCAAAGAAACCATGGACGCAATCGGAGAGCCTACCATCCGCTCCATCATTGCGACCGACATCCACAGCGCAGTTCAATTTGGCCGGGAAGAAGGCTATCCACTAATCATTCGGCCGGCGTATACGCTGGGCGGAACCGGCGGCGGCATCGTAGACAACGAGCAAGAGCTTATACAAATGGCTCAAGACGGCATTCGCGCCAGCCGCGTAAACCAGATTCTGGTGGAAAAATCGGTAGCTGGCTGGAAGGAAATCGAGTTTGAAGTCATGCGTGACGCGGTAGGCAATTGCATCACCGTCTGTTCCATGGAAAACTTTGATCCCGTGGGCGTTCACACCGGCGACTCCATCGTGGTGGCGCCCACCCAAACCCTGCGCAACGAAGAATTGCAAATGCTGCGCTCAGCGTCGCTGAACATCATCAACGCGCTTGAAATCGAAGGCGGTTGCAATTGTCAGTTCGCTCTGGATCCCAACAGCATGCAATACTACGTGATCGAGGTAAACCCCCGCGTCAGCCGTTCCTCTGCGCTAGCCTCCAAGGCTACCGGTTACCCCATCGCCAAGGTGGCCACCCGCATCGCCATCGGCTACCAGCTGGACGAAATCAAAAATGCAGTCACGGGCAGCACTTTCGCCTGCGCCGAACCGGTGCTCGATTACATCGTGGTGAAAATCCCCCGCTGGCCCTTCGACAAGTTTACCCAGGCCGACAAACACATTGGCACCCGCATGAAGGCCACCGGCGAGGTTATGGCCATCGGCGACAGCTTTGAATTAGCACTGAACAAAGCCATCCGCTCGCTAGAGCTAGGCTGCTATTCGCTGGATTTTAACTACAGCGCTTACAGCGATGAAGCCATCTATGAAATGATTAAAGTGCCCAACAGCGACCGCTTGTTCGCCATCGCCGAGGCTTTAAGGCGCAGAAAGTCGGTTCAGGAAATCTGCGAGATTACCAGAATCGACCCCTGGTTCATGAACAAGTTGGCTGACCTGGTCGCCCTCGAAGAGCGTGTGCGCCAAACTCCTTTCTCCGATTGGACCGCAGAGTTCATGGCCGAAGTAAAGCAAAACGGAATTTGCGACAAAGCCATCTCCAAATTCCAGCAGGTCAGCGAAAGCGAAGTACGCAAGCTGCGCCACAGGTTTGAGTTGCGCCCCGCCTACCGCACGGTGGATACCTGTGCCGGCGAGTTTGAGGCTGTAAGCCCATACTACTACAGCTGCTACCAAGACGCCTCAGAAGCCGGTAAGCCCAACGAAAACACCGTGGTGGTCTTGGGCTCCGGCCCTATCCGCATCGGTCAAGGCGTAGAATTTGATTATTGCAGCGTGCACTGCGCCTGGGCGCTTAAAGATGCGGGCTACCGCACCGTAATCATCAACAATAACCCCGAAACCGTTTCTACTGACTTCGATACCTCGGACCGGTTGTACTTTGAACCTCTAACCGAAGAGGACGTGCTGGAAATACTGGATATCGAAAAGCCCATAGGCGTGGTGTGCCAATTCGGCGGCCAAACCGCCATCAAACTGGCCAAGGCGGTGGAAAACGCCGGTTACAAAATTTTGGGAACCGCCCTGGCCGATATCGACGCAGCCGAGGACCGCGAGCTTTTTGATGCATTGCTGGAAAAGCTGAGCATCGATCGGCCCAAGGGCACTACGGTCTTTACCGAAGAGGAGGCCATTGCGGCAGCCAATCAGCTGGGTTATCCGGTGTTGGTGCGGCCAAGTTATGTGCTGGGCGGCCAGGGCATGGAGATTGCTTACGACGATAAAAACTTGAGCGAATACATGCGCATCATCAACCTGTCCGAGCAGGAGCACCCCATTTTGATCGACAAATACCTGATGGGCAGCGAACTGGAAGTGGATGCCATTTGCGACGGTGAAAACGTGCTGATCCCGGGCGTAATGGAGCACGTGGAACGGGCGGGCGTCCACTCGGGCGACTCGATCTCGGTCTATCCGCCCCAAAACCTCACCGACTCGATCCGCGACCGCATTGTTGAGCTGACCACCGCTCTGGCCAGGGGCCTGAACGTAAAAGGTCTGGTCAACATTCAGTTTATAGCCCACGATAACGAGCTATACGTAATCGAAGTCAACCCCCGCTCCAGCCGCACCATCCCCTACATCTCCAAGATTACGGGGTTGCCAGTAGTAAAGCTGGGCGTGCAGGCCTCCTTGGGGCAAAAATTGACCGATCTGGACTATGGCATCGGCTTATATCCAGCGCCCGACATCACCGCGGTGAAAGTGCCCGTGTTCTCCTTTGAAAAGCTGCCGGGCGTAGAGGTCAGCTTAGGACCCGAGATGAAGTCTACCGGCGAAGTGTTGGGATTGGGCAGCACCGTCAGGGAAGCGCTTATCAAAGGCTTCTCAGCTGCCGGCTTTAAGGTAAAACCGGGCGGGGTGCTGTTCTCGGTCACCAAGGACGACCGCGCCGAAGTGCTGCCCATCGCCCGCGCCTTTCACGATTTGGGCTACACCATATATGGCACGCCGGGCACGGCCAAGTTCCTGGCCATACACGGAGGCATGCTGGCCACGGCGGTGCCCAAGTTGAGCCAGGCATCGGATCTGCTCACCGATTTGATTAAAGACGGAACCCTCGGGCTAATCGTCATCACCGCCACCCACGGACGCGAGCCCGAACGCGATGGTTTCCAGATTCGCCGCGCGGCCGTGGAATGCGGCATCGACTGCATCACCAGTCTCGATACCGCACAGGCCTTAGCCTCTTCCATGGCCGTAACCGAATCGGTTCCGGTTGTCGAGTTAAACGAAATCAGGTTTGGCCATAGGTAATCGTATCTACACCATCAAAAATCATAAAAAGATAAGGAAGCCCAACAATAGGCTTCCTTATCTTTTTATTCGACCCCTAGCAACTTTTTCTGCTGCTCGGCAGGCAGTTTGCCGTCCGGTTCATATCCTACACTCTTCTGCCAGGCCTTGGCCGCCGCTTCGGTTTCCTTGCCAAAGGTGCCAGTCGGATCCTTATCAAAAAATCCCAACTCGGCCAGCTTAACCTGCACTTCATACACCCCATAAGCATAGGTAGTTCTCTTCAGCATCTTGTAATCTTTCTCGTATGGTTCCAGCGGCGGCGGCGTCCGGTTATCCAACGGTTCATCAATCTCTACAACCGCATTTTCTTCGTAGCCAAACATTTCGTTTAGCGTCACCAGTTTGTAGCCTTGCTCTGCCGCATAGGGAATAAACTGCTTTAATAGTTTCAAATCCTTGTCGGTGGTGTGAAACAAATAGATTTCACCGGGCGCAAGCGATTTTTTCAGCTTATTAATATTTGAATTTCCGCTAACACTCCAGTGTGCTATGCCATAATATCCCAACTGCCTGCTGTAAGCATGGGTGCGCAAATCCTGATGGCTGTCCCCTCCTTTGGGCCTGAGAAAGTGCACGCGGTAATCGGCACCGAACATCTTATCTAGCGCCGCATCCTGACGAAACACTTCCTTTTCCATCTGCCGATCGGTCCGATCGTGCAATCCACTATGGCTATATGTATGGTTTTCAATCTCAAAACCGTTATCGTGAGCGTACAGCAACACCTCTTGCAACCTCGATCTGCTAAGCAGCTTACCAATCGGGAATATAGTTAACTTCCCATTCGCTTGTAGCGCTGTATCCACAATTTCGCGCAAGTTTTCAGTTTGAAAGCAATCGTCCACCGTGATTGCAATAATCTTTTCGTCTGTTACAGCTTTCTTCAGCACCGGCAAATACCCTTTGCTCATCGGTTCAGATGCTAGATTTACATGCGAATTCGAATGCTCTTGCGCCGCAGTGTTTGCCACTTGTGTTTGAAGCGTTTCTACAGTTTCCTCTACAGCCAAGGTCGGTTCCACACTTGCCGTCTCCTGCGCAGCGATTAGAATTTGCTCGGGCTGAGACCGCCCCTTCGCATTGATCAGCGAAATTGTCGTAATCAATATCAATGCCAAAATTCCAATAGTCACAACAGTAAGTAGCCTTCTTTTTCTTACTCGATAACGCCTGCGAGAGTGCCCTTGCATTTACATACTCCTATTGCTCAATATTTTCCATCTATAAAACAATCAATGTCAAAATTTCATGTTCAAATAGTATCTTATATGGATTTTTGCTTTACTTCAAGAGTCCGTTTGCTTTGTAATCAAATCTTAGTATTTGTATAATAATTACACCAAGCAAAGTTTTTCCTCTTCTCTATCAGGGACGAACCCAACATCAATATAGTTGCACTACGTTTTTATAAACTACTCCTCCTATTTTGAAGCACCTTGCACACAATACTCTTTCGAGTATAATAAATATAGAGGAATTTTAAAGGAGGATTTTTTTATGTCGGCTTATTATGTAATCGGAATTCGTTTAAATCAACGAACTCAATCTTCCCAGGCGCTGCAAACGGTACTCAGCAAATATGGTTGCAACATCAAAGCGCGCATCGGCTTGCATGAAACCCGCGATGATTTTTGCGCCAACGATGGCATAATTTTGTTGCACGCCTATGGCGACCAGGAAACCATTCAAAAAATGACCGATGAGCTATCGGCCATAGATCACTCCACCGTGAAACTTATGGACTTAAACAACGCATAAACGCATAGCTTTTTGAAAATGTTCGATAGACAAACATATCGAACATTTTTTATACAAAAGCAAATTAAAAGCGATTATAAATTATAAGCGGAAAGGCACGAAAAAAATCTTATGCACTCAACAAAGAAAAATCTTCAGATAACACAATCGCTGCTCAACGGGAAATCTTTTGCCCTTTCCTACAGTGGCGGCAAGGACAGCTCCTTAGCATTATACCGTGCCATACGATGCGGTGGCATTCCCCGGCAACTCATTATGACTTACAACGTCAATGCAAACCGGTCCTGGTTCCACGGCGTGCCGGAAAAAGTCATCCGGCGGATTGAAGCTTCCTTGGGCATTCCCATCAAATTGGTTTATACAACCGGCGATGATTACACCGCTCAACTGGAAAACGCATTGGCTACGCTAAAAGAGAACGAAGTACACTTTGCCTTGTTTGGAGATGTAGATATCCCTGACCATATTCAGTGGTGTACAGAACGTTGCCATAACGTCGATATGCACGCTCACTTCCCACTTTTAAATGAATCCCGAGAGTCCCTCGTATACGAATTTATAGATAGCGGCTTTACCGCCCACATCACCACGATATACACCAGCCGGATGAACAGAAAATACTTGGGCCAAGAACTGACGCGCAAACTGGTGGCCTCTATCGAAAGCGACGGAGTGGATATTTGCGGGGAATCCGGTGAGTTTCACACCTTTGTTTCCGATGGTCCCACCTTTAAAAAACCGGTACCGCTTGAGTTTGGCAAGCCTATTGATCAAAATCAATACGCGATACTTCCCTTTCTGGAATGAACACCACATCAACAACCCAATCTACGCTTTTTCATTGGACGATTCGATATCCTTAAAAGAATAATATTGATTAATAAAGAAAATCCAACCGCAAATCTCTCCACGGTTGGATTTTTTCTGGTCTATACAAATATTGGTTGCCTTATTTCTTGGGTTGACGGCGCAAAAAGGCGGGCACATCGGGCGCAAAACCTCTGCGCTGGGTGGGCTCATCCTCGCGGAAAGCATCGTCTTCATAGGTTCTGTCTTCCCTGGAAGGCTGATAATCCCTACTCCGATCACCATAATCATAACGATCAAGGGGAGCTCGATCGTCGCGAGTGGGCAATACGCTGCGCTCCGGGCGCCTATCATTCAAAAACGAGGGGACTTCCGGACCTGCATAGCTCTCTTCTTCCCGCGTTTTTATTTCTTGGCTGTCGGTTTTTTCCAAAATACTGTCCACCGTACGATCCACTTCGCTGGTGCGCTCCGAAATAACTTGTTTTTCCGGGAACGGCGTTTTTTCAAAACCCGTTGCAATTACAGTGATTCGTACTTCGTCTTCCAGCTCCTCATCAATGCCCGCACCAAAGATGATGTTGGCATCCTCATCAGCAGCTTCGGTAATCAACTGAGCTGCTTCGTTAATGTCGATAATGCTGGTGTCCGGACCACCGGTAATGTTGATCAACACCGCGCGCGCGCCATCGATGGAAGTTTCCAGCATAGGACTGGAAATAGCCTGTTTGGCCGCTTCCACCATACGGTTTTCGCCGGTTCCGATACCGATGCCCATGTGTGCCAAACCGCGAGACTCCATAACGGTGCGCACGTCGGCAAAGTCCAGATTGATCAAGGAAGGCACCGCAATCAAGTCGGAAATGCCCTGAATACCTTGACGCAAAGTGTCATCGGCAATGCGGAAGGCTTCGGTCATTGTGGTGCCCTTTGTCACCACTTGCAGCAGGCGGTCGTTGGGCACAACCACCAAAGTATCCACGCGCATTTTTAGCTGCTCAATGCCCTCTTCGGCATTTTTCATGCGCTTGCGTCCTTCAAAAAGGAAAGGCTTGGAAACCACGCCGATGGTCAACGCGCCCATCTCCCGGGCTACGCTGGCAATCACGGGCGCAGCACCGGTTCCTGTTCCGCCGCCCATACCACAGGTAACGAACACAAGGTCCGCACCCTCAATCATTTTAGCAATTTCTTCCCGACTCTCCTCGGCAGCACGCTGACCGATCTCCGGAATCGCTCCCGCGCCCAGTCCTTTGGTCAGTTTTTCACCAATTTGAATCTTGTCTGTGGCTTTAGACAAATGCAAAGCCTGCTTATCGGTGTTTACCGCAATAAAGTCTACACCGCGCAAGCCGGCTTCCACCATGCGGTTGACCGCATTGGTGCCAGCTCCGCCCACTCCGATTACTTTAATTGCCGCAAAACTATCTGTATCCATTTCAAATTCAAGCGCCACACCAGTTCCTCCTCGTTTACAAATTCGCTCTGATTAGCGTTTCACCAATCCGCGTATGCTATCTGCAACTCGCCCGAAAAAGCTTTCTTCTTCGCCTTCGCGCTGCTCTATAGAATCAAACACCAAATCAATGAGTCCTAAAGTGCTGGCAAATACAGGACTGTTGTGTTTTGCCGTTTTTGCCATGGGTGCCTTAATGGAACGTTTAACCTGTTCGGCCATATATTCGCGGCCGCCCCGCATCATCGCAATACCGCCCCCGGTTAAAAACATTTGAGAACGAGGACTGAGTCTGGACTTTGCTTCAGCAATGGTCAATTCGATCATTTCAGCAAGTTCGTCTACTCGAGCTTCTACAATTTCTTGAACGTCATCCCTGCGAAACAGCAACCGCGTTCCATCTTCCATCCAAACTTCGTGATCCCCTTGAGGATCAAACTCATCGGGCATGAAAATATATTCGCGCTTAATTCTCTCCGCAGCGTGCATAGGAATGTTCAGTCCGATGGCCAAATCTGCGGTTACATGCCCGCCACCTATGGGCAACACCGCATGGTAAGTGATCGCATCCCCTTCCACAATAGAGAAATCGGTGTTCAAATAGCCTACGTCAACCATGATCGCGCTGCGATCCCGATCGTCCAAAGGAATAAGCTGCAGCACAATTCCCAGCGAAGGCGACAGAAAGCCCAGCACCTCCACATTGATTTCAGCCAAACGCCGTTTTATGTCTTCCACAAAAAACTTATCTGCCATCACAAATGCAACCGCAGCCTTCAGCTTCGAACCTTTTAAACCTACTGGAGACATGCCTTTTTTTCCACCATCCACAGAAAACCACGCCGGACTTCGGTGTATGACTACACCTGGCAAGGAGCGCAGATTGAGCTTGTCGGCTACCGCGTCCTGTACGCTTTCCACATCATCGTGCGAAGCACGGCCATCTTCAGAGTGTATAGGAACTTCGGCTTCGGCAATATAGGTATTGATGTACTCGCAGGGCACCCCAACATAAATTTCTCGAATGCGGCGTTTTGCTTCCAATTCTGCCGCATTGATAGAATTGCGAATAGCCTGAGACAGTTGCTCAGGCGTATTCCAGTCACCATCCTGGTAACCGTCATAAGGCACCGTGCCAGACCCTATAATATCGCACCGATTAAAGCCACCGCTTTCGGCAAGCAGGGTGACAATCTTCGAAGTGCCAAAATCGATCGCAGCGACCACAGTTTTCATAAAAATTCAATCGCCTGCCTTATCTATTTAGAGAATGTGATTATTCACATATCTCCATAATATTGTATATTATACCTGTTCTTCTGTCAAATGGAAAGGGATTAAACACTCTAAACCCAATCCCACTCAATAGTTTACAGAAGGTAAACAAAATTTCTATGCTTTGGGCTCAATATACACCGCCGAAGTGCCGGTGGATACATCAATCGTCCCGGTCGCAATCCCTTGGCTAGACAAATCCTGTGCGACGCCCCGCATCCAAATTAACTTATCCCGAAGGTTTTCGCCATCGCCCAGTTTCACAAAAAAACCTTCACGCAACGACAACGACATAGTATTGGTTTTTTCCACATTTATTTCTTTGACTCTATCGGCCAAATCTTGTTCCCTCAGCGCATCCAAAATTGCGATCATCGCCGCAAAACTTCCGGATGTGTCGTCGGCCAGCTTTCGCCCTATGGTGTATTGGTTAAACTGTACGCCCTGCACATTGGGCAGCTGTTGAGCCGGTCCCTCTTCCAAGCGATCCAGCACATAGCCCTGTCCATCTAGCAACAAGGTAACGCCTAGGTAGCGTACAGTCGCCGCCGGATGACGCTCTTTTACGGTTAAAATCACAGTGCTAGGGTAGCGGGTCTGCAGATCGACCAATTCCAGCTTGCCCAACACCGCCAAACTCTGATTTGCGGTATTTTTATCTATGGAAAAAATGCTCTGGCCTTGCCTAATGCCGCTGTAGCCGACGATGTCGGCTGCTTCGTAAGATTCCAGCCCGCTTATCCGAACTTCTTTAACCACGAAAACTTGTTTGAATATATAAATCCCTATAAGGGTCAGTAAAGCTAGAACAAACAATACAGGCCCAGCCTTGCTGCTTTGCCGGTAATGCCTTCGCCTTCTCGACTCAGCCATTAACGTCCCTCCGAATTGTAACTCTAAAGTAGCTGTGCGCGGCACATTTGCTTTAAGACGTGCGGCCCGTCAATTCGCTCAGCCGGTGTACGATCTCTTTGAATACCTTGCCCCGCTGTTCGTAATCATCAAACATATCAAAACTGGCACAAGCGGGAGAAAGTAACACGTTCCAACCCGGCTGCGCAAGCCGATACGCCGTGTGCACCGCCAGATCAAAATCATATCCGCAGTGGGTTATCTGATCAAAACCCGCACCTTTCAGCGCTTCATCAATTTGCCGGGCGGTTTCTCCGATGAGCACTGCATGCTTTATATTGCTGGTAGCTATCCGCTTGCAAAGCGCAGCAAAGTCGGTTTGCTTGTCTGAACCGCCCATAATGATGACCGTAGGTTCGCCCATGCTGTCTACGGCTTTTATGGTCGAGTCGACGTTCGTGCCCTTAGAGTCGTTGATGAAGCGGACTTGACCTAAACTTCGTACAAACTCCAAGCGGTGCTCAACCCCTCCAAAGATACGCAGCGTGTGTCGAATTACGGGGGCGGGGATATCGGCCGCCATCGCTATTGCGGTCGCCGCCAACGCATTTTCCAAATTGTGCGGCCCGGGGATGCGTACCTCGTCTACGGCGCAAATTTTTCGACTGGCACCGTCCGCACAAAACACAATGTTCCCTTCCTTCACATAAGCACCAAATTCCACCGCCTGCGTCCGGGAAAAAAATACCACTTTGGCTTTTGCCGAAGCGGCAAAATCGCGCACGATCGCATCGTCAGAATTTAGAACAAGCCAATCGCTTTGTTGCTGGTTTTCAAATATTCGCTTCTTTAAATTTATATAGGTTTCCATCGTCTTGTGGCGTACCAAATGGTCTTCTGTAATGTTTAGCACCGCAGCAATATGGGGCCGGAAGCTATCCACGCTCTCCAGCTGGAAAGAGGAAATTTCAACGACGGCCCAATCGCTGGCCTTGCTATTTAGTGCAATCGACGAATACGGATTACCTATATTCCCCACCACATAGGTGACCTGACCTGCATTTTCAAATATCTTGCCTACTAAAGATGTGGTCGTGGTCTTTCCATTGGTTCCCGTAATGGCCACGACATTGCCCTGACCCAACCTATAGGCAGCTTCCACCTCGCCAATCACAGGGATATTCTGTAATTGCGCCGCCTTGACCACCGGTGCGTCGATGGGTACGCCGGGGCTAATGACCACAAGGTCGATACCCTCTAGAAGCTCCTGAGCAGGCTCGCCCAACCGCCATTCGATCACATCGCTGTTAAGCTCGGTTGAAAAATCCGGCAACTCAGCGCGGCTTTTTGTGTCGCTAATGCGCACCTTGGCCTGCTTTTCGGCCAGCAATTTGGCCACGGCAACTCCACTGCGCGCCATGCCCACAACCAAAACCTGCTTTCCCTGCACAGAAACCTCTCCTTTCCCGATTGTTCGAATAAACTTTTCGTTTAAAAAATTAGAAACTCAACAATACCACAAAGCACAAAATCACGGTGACGATCGTATACATCGACACGATCAAAGGCTCCGGCATTCCTCCCAATTCGAAATGGTGATGCAGCGGTGCCATGCGAAACACGCGCTTGCCCTTCGTGATCTTAAAATATCCAATCTGAATGATGTCGGATAAAGCTGACGCCACCATGCCGACGCCAATAAAGGGCAACAACAGCGATTGTCTGGTCAACATGGCCAACACAACCAGCGCCCCGCCTATCGTAAACGAACCCACATCACCCATAAAGACCTTGGCCGGATGAGCATTGTAGCACAAGAAGCCTAGCATAGACCCGGCTGCAGCACCGGCAAATACCGCCAAATTCTGATAGTTGCCCTGAGCAGATGCATCCGCGCCGCTCAGACCCAACAGGCACACTACACCCAGCAACAAATAAGCCGGCAGCGAACAGCTTGCACACAAGCCGTCTACGCCGTCCAGCAGGTTGGCGCTGTTGACCGTGCCCACCAAAATAAAGGCCATCACCGGAACGTAGAAAATACCTAGATCCCATTCTGCCGAAGCAAAGGGGATAATTAACTTTGAACCGATAGCCGGATGAAAATATGCCCATGAGGCTAGACCTATCGACAACACCACCTGCGGCAGAATCTTTTGCATCGGCGTGAGCCCCAGCGATCTTTTTTTGCTGATTTTCAGGTAGTCGTCCACCAACCCGATGGAGCCAAAGCCCAACACCGAAATCAGCGCCATCAGCAAAAAGTCCCAGCGCCCTTCTTGGTAGGATAAGGCCAGGCTGGTAACAACGATGGGCAGCAAAAACATTATGCCCCCCATCGTCGGAATCCCCTGTTTTTTCTTGTGGGCCTCCGGGCCCAGTTCATATATGTTCTGTCCAAATTTTTTCTTTTTAAGCCAGGGGATAAAAATCGGCCCTGAGATCGCAGCCAACGCAAAAGCAATGAGTACCGCCCATACCATCCTGTGCATGTCGTTCGCTCCTATTTCTGTTGATCATGTATTTCACGTAGCAATTCGCTAACTACAATTTTTTCGTCAAAGGGATGCTTAACTCCTTTAATTTCCTGATAGGTCTCGTGCCCTTTGCCGGCAAGCACCACCACATCCCCCGCCTTTGCATACAGCAAGGCATGGCGAAAGGCTTCGCGCCTGTTTTCAATAACTACATAGGAACCGTTGGTCAGCTTTATCCCCTCTTCAACCTCTTTAAGAATTTGAAAAGGATCTTCGCTGCGCGGATTGTCGCTGGTCAAAATGCTGTAATCGGACAGGCGGCCTGAAATTTCCCCCATAATCGGGCGTTTTTCGTGATCCCGATCTCCTCCACAACCAAATACGGTAATCATCCTGCCCTTGGTCGTCTGGCGTACCGCCTGCAGCACGTTTTCAAGGCTGCCGGGTGAATGAGCGTAATCCAAAATAACGTTATATGGCGTTTCGGTATCCAAAATTTCAATCCGCCCGGGTACACTTTTTATAGACTCCAAGCCTTCCTGGATATACTTCGGCTCAATGCCAAGCGCATCGCAAATAGAGGCGGCGGCCAAAGCGTTGTACACGTTAAAAATTCCGGACAATTGCAATTGAATGTCCAGCTTGTAGCGTTTATGGAAATTGATGCTAAAATTGGAGCCGCGCTGATCTATATCAATCCCTTTGGCGTAAATGTCACTCTTTTCCCGAATGCTGTAGCTTCCGTGGGGGACACTGTTGTGTTCCATCGCTTTGTGAATGCGCTCATCGTCAGCGTTGTACAGCGCAAAATTGCAGCGTTGCGGATGGAACAGCCACATCTTGGCCTCAAAATAGTGATCCATATCTTTAAAGAAATCCAGATGGTCCTGGGAAAAATTGGTAAACGCACCAATCTCAAAGCGCATTCCTTCCAGCTTGCGAAGCGCCATCGCATGGGCAGACACTTCCATGACTACATATTCGACCCCTGCATCCAGCATCTGGCGCAGCAGGCTTTGAAAATCGGTAGGATCCGGGGTGGTTAAGGTACCAGGCAGTTGCTCATCGCCGATCATAGAACCGGTAGTGCCAATCAGCCCAGTCTTTTTACCTGCCCGATCCAGTATCTGCTTTACCAAAAAACTGGTGGTGGTTTTGCCCTTGGTTCCCGTAATGCCGATTATGCGCAGTTGATCCCCTGGATTACCATAAAATTGTGCGGCAATCCGCGCCCAGGCTTCCCGAGCGTCACCTACCACAATCTGGGGCGCTTGCAAATCAAGCGCCCGCTCCACAACCAACGCCACAGCGCCCGAAGCCAAGGCTTGCGGGGCAAAGTCGTGGGCATCGGCTTTTAAGCCGGGGATACAAAAAAACAGCGCGCCCGGCTCCACCTTCCTGGAGTCGGTACATAGCGATTGAACGTCAACCGCGCTGTTTCCAATAATTTGAACCTCTTTCGGCAAAGCTGCCGCCAATTTTGATAGCAACATAACTCTATTCCTCCCAAATATGCAAATCATTTTGCCGAAAGCGTGACGCACAATCTAAAAAGACCGTGCGCCGTTTTAAGCTCTGGACAAATGAGAAAATACTAATAACATCGATTTACTTTTATTAGACTCTATTCACGCGAATTTTGATCCACAACGCTTTGAACCCCACCATCCGCCGTGTACATCCGGGATGTGGACAGCGCTTCCGGCAAGGTTACCATGCGCGTTTGCCCGGCAGAGGACTGAACCATGCCCAACTCATGCAGGGCGCGATCCCGCACTTTTGTAATGTCCGAAGCAATTTCAAGCTGCACCTGCAGTCCTGATTGTTTGCTTTTAAGCTGCATTATATTTTGCTGCAGCCCATTAATGCGGGCGCTGTTTAAGGAAATCTGTGATAGGTACGAAACCAACATTCCTATACAGATCACAAAAATGGTCACAGTAAATAAAACCAAGACTTTTTTGAGATTGAGCGCTGGTCTCGGCTTCACTTTAGGCTGATTTTTAGGCCACCATTCCTCTTCGATTTTATCGTTGGGGCCATATACCCGCAAATGTCGAGCGCTGAGGCGCCCTTCATCCCGATACCCTTGTTGCACCTGTTGGGCGTGGCTTTCATAAATATATTCAGCCGTAGCACGTTGAGCCTGCATGCTACCACGATCCTTCCAAATAATAATATTGAATAAAACGTTTTAGTTTGTGGGTTGATAGTAGCGTTCGTTGATGTAAGAAAGCAGATCGTCGCTGGTCGCCTCCGCCTCTTCACATTCGCGGATGTACTGCTCCTCATCCCAAATTTCAAAAAACTGCCCCACCCCTACGAAACGAATCGATTTGAGTATGCCGGTTTTTTGCCTCAATGTCGCGGGCAACAGTATGCGCCCCTGGGCGTCCAGCTCACAATTGCTAAAAGAGTTTCCGTTGATCAGGCGTACATAGCGCATACCGCGGATGTCGCTGTCGGGAATCTTGTTAAGCTCTTCATTGATCCGTTCCCACTTTTCACGGGGATATATGGCAATCGCCGAAAACTGATTATTCAGACCGATGGTAAAACGATCGCCCAAGCAGCTGCGATAGGCGGTAGGAACAGTAACACGCCCTTTTGCATCAATCGTATGGGCAAAATTCCCAGAAAAATCAGCTGACACCTACCGTTCCCCTCCTCTCACCTTCTTTATCGTTCTCTAAAAAAGACTTTTTATAACCATATTTCCCCCACAGTATACCACAATCATCCCATTTATGCTACATAATCCCACACTTTCCTCCACTTTTTTTCACAAAAATCATCCTTTTGTAATTGAATTGACTTTGAATTATAAAATAAATAAAAAAAGCTTGAACAGAATTCTGTTCAAGCCTGCAAGAAGCCATAATTCAATTTTTTGTCATTCCATTTGTTCCGGCAACCGATAAAGTAAAAAGTTCAGGTTGTCGCAAGAAACTTGATGATAACACACTCCATTCAGTTTTCCGCTAAATGCTCCACCGAGTCCCGGCCCGTGCAAATGCCCATATACCACATGGCTTGCGCCATAATTTTCGATCAATTGTGAAAAATCCGTTTCGCCTCCACCGGATTCCACCGGTGGATAGTGCATCAGCACATACATCGGTGCACACGGAAACTTTGCCCGAGCAGCTTTCAGACTCATTTCCAACCGCAGCACTTCCCGCTTATATATTTTTTCATCCTGTTCACCGCTTTGCTTATCCCCAGGCAACAGCCAGCCGCGAGTACCGGCAAACAACATATCATTTAACATCACGTAATCGTTTTGCAAAGCCCACATACCTTCGGGCATTTGGGCACGCAGCTTTCCAATAGAACCCCACCAATAATCGTGATTGCCCTTAAGAATAATCTTTTTCCCGGGCAACCGAGCAATCTGTTTCAGATCTTCCAGCCCATCCTCCAGGCTCATTGCCCAACTCAAGTCTCCCGGCAACAAAACGACGTCATCTTCCTTGACCTTATCTATCCAGTCCTGCTGAATCTTTTTAAAATGATTTTCCCAGTGCTTTCCAAACACATCCATGGGTTTATCCGTTTGTCCCGGCAAGTGGAGGTCGCCGATTGCATATATGCCCACCGTTTAAAACCTCCATTATCCTTCTAATAATCTTTGACATCTAAATAGCCTTTACGCTATCTTCCTCGCCCAGCAACTGGTCGTCCATATCGTCGCCCAAATCCAATTCAATCTCATCCATGGTGGCCACACTGCTGCTCAAGTCCAGAGTCCCCTCATCCGAATCGGGATCGTCGTCATCCTCCGAATCCACCAACCTGTTGTCGTGAAGCTCTTTTAAACAATAGCCACAAAGATCGTCCCCGGGAACGCTCAAGCGTTCACCACACTGGGCACACATTTCGCGCACATTCTCTTTCTCGGTTGTTCCATATATTTCTCTACGGCAAACGATGCACAGTTCGCCACCATCCATAATATAATTCAATTCACAACGCGGACATTTTACCAACGTCATTTGAAATCCTCCTCAAAACTTTCGTTAACATTCGGTACAAAATCCAACATCTAGGTTGGTCGGCCAAATTTGGTCGACGAACATTATAACCCAGAACAGTATGCCGCACAAGCCCCATTTTAAAATTATTCTTTCAAAATATCGACTCATAAATCCGGTAGGTTTTCTCCCTCTGTGCACCCATATTCTCAAGGACGGTACGAGATGCTTGATTGTCCTCTCGGATTGTGCCGGCACGCACCCTGTTCACATTGTTTTTTTGCAGCCTGCTTAACAACTCAGCCATCATTAACGGGTAAACCCCTTTGTTTAAGTGCCGCCTGGATACATATACCATAAGCGCCCGCACCCTGTCAAAACTTTTTATTTTCTTTGTCATTAATTTAAACCATTGATTGTAAGCCGCATGCTGCATATCCCCAAGCGCCAGCAAAAATCCTGCAGGCTCATTGCGAACATATGCCAAAACGCCATATCCCTCACCGATATATGGTTTTAACCAATTTAGCGCACGAATAAACTCTTCAAACGAAATATATTCAGCCACCGGATCACTTTTTCGGTATACCGCATACAAATCCCGATAAACCTTCCTACCTATTTTCAAATTCATTGGTTCGCAACGAATTTTAAATCTGCTTTGGGCCCAACCCAATGCAGATTCTTTCGCCTTCAGCGCCGCTTGAGCATTGCCCACCGAAATTTCGTACAGCAGCTGATCGTACAGCTTATAAAACCCGCACGTTTCCAGCAGCGATGAATAATAGGAATGATTGTCCACATCCTTCCACCCGGCAGCCGCATCGTGTCCTTCCACCAAAATGCCCGAACCAAAATCGTACAATTCCGGCGCATACGGCCCTACCATACCCACATTTCCCCACCAGCGCTGGCAACGCTTTGCCTCTTCAAACAAAACATCAACCGCTTCATAATCTTCGTACGCATCGAAAAGAGCAAAATAGCCCCGCCCATCGCCGTCCCCGGGATTACGCCCTTTGCCGATGAGCAAACGCGCAACCGGCCTTTGATCGCGCATGGCCAACAATATTTTGTGCTCGCCTTCCGACAACAGCCGGTTGTATTTGGGGTTTAGCAATTTGTAGGAAAACTTTTCTTCCAACCCCAACCGCTCAGGGCAATGACTGTATATCGCTTGAGGCAAACGCCAAAACAATCTGCGTTCCTTTGCGCTTTTCACCTCTACCACCCTTACTTCCCGACCCATATTTGCCCCAGCTTCTTTATGTCGTCTATATATATCTGTTTTAATTGAGGGTTGTAGATCACCGCAGCCGGATGATACAACGGATATAGCAGCCGTCCTCGCCACAAAATCTCGCGAGCGTGCAGTTGCCCAACGGTGTGCCCCTTGCCCAGCAAAGCGCGCAGCGGCGTATTGCCCAGCGTAACCAGGATTTTGGGATTTACAAGCTCAATTTCTTTAAGCAGCCAAGGCACCCCTTGCTCTATTTCGCCGGCGTTGGGCGTCCGGTTCGACAACCTGCCATTTCCCCCTGTTTTGTAGGGACGAAATTTTACCACATTGGTAACGTAAAGCTGTTCCCGCTCAATCCCCGATATTTCTAAAAATTCGTCCAAGTTTTTTCCCGCTTTGCCCACAAATGGCCTGCCCATTTCCACTTCCTGGGCGCCGGGTGCTTCGCCGATCAGCATCAGCTGTGCACGCTCGTTACCGTCCCCCTCTACAAATCCAGTTTGGCCCAACTCTTCCTCGGGCACAATCGCACTGCGCATATTCAAAAAAAGTTCTCTTAGCATCGTTTGACCTCTTCTTGCAATTTATCCAGTTTTGCGCGCACGGCTTGAAAATCTTTCCATGCCGGGCGCTTCAGCGACTCGTCCCGTAGCAACGCCGACGGATGAAACGTAGGCAGCATCCATATCCCTTTCCGCTCAAACCATCGACCGTGATCCCGCCCCATTACAATGGATTCCTTTAAAATAGCGCGCGATGCCGTGCGGCCCAAGCTTACAATCACTCTCGGGCGCACCAATGCCACTTGGGCGCGCAGATAGCCTATGCACGCATCGACCTCCTGAGGCTCAGGGTCTCGGTTGCCCGGCGGCCGGCATTTCACCACATTGCATATATACGCTTGATCGCGTTCTATATCGATCGCAGCCAGCATTTTTGTGAGCAACCTGCCCGCAGGCCCGACAAACGGCCGTCCCGTCCGGTCTTCTTCTGCACCCGGGCCTTCTCCAATCAGCATCAGATCGGCATCCGGCGCACCTTCTCCGAACACATATCGTTTGCACATTTGGTGCAAACCACATTTTTCGCAGCCCATCACCTGCTCATTCAATTCTTTCCAGGAAACGCGCACGGCACTCACACTCCTTTTCTGCCAACAAGAATAGCACACTCTGCGCACAAAAAAAAGAGCATTCATTTTCATATAAAAATGAACGCCCGCCATGCTCGCCGTCTATCGTTACTGTTGTTGCTCCTGCTGCCCGACTTCCTTGCTTTCGTCCGGATAAACGATCGCTTCCGATATGCTGGTGCCGATGTCTGCAAAGGTGACCGGAACATCACTCTTGAGCCATTTGAACAGCTGTACCAACAACAAAACGCATAGCACTATTATGGCAGCCGAAACCAGCACGGCCACAAAATCAAACATCCCGTGAATGATTTTAAACCGGGCTCTGCGTTTCTTGAGCTGTTTGTTGCTCATAAATTCCGCCATCTGCAAACTCCTCCTACCCATCCCCTAAAGGAAAGCTCAAATACAATTTATATGATTGTTTTCTTTTAGACGCCACAAACGGCCCATTGGATCCATGTTGCCAAAACATTGTTTGCGGCCATATGTGCAAGCTTGTTTCTACTATAATAATATAGCAAGCGCCATCTGTCAAAAAATGTTTGTCGCCCATGCGGCGAAGGCCAAATCAGTTAAACATAATCCTGCCAACCAGCCTGGGGTTCCAACCTATGCAAATGCCCTTCTTCCAAAAGCCCTGAAAACTGTTGTTGGCGCAACGCTTCGTAAACGATGATCGCTACCGAATTGGAAAGGTTCAACGAGCGCGCCTGCTCACGCATGGGGATGCGCACACAGCGCCGATATTCCCTGGCCAACAACTCTTCCGGCAACCCTTTGGTTTCACACCCAAAAACCAAAAAATCATCTTTACCGTATTGCACCTGGGCGTAATTGCGCGGCGCCTTGGTGGTTGCAAAATGCAACTGCGCATCCGGATAGGCTGCACAAAATGCTTCCCAATCAGCGTGAACATGTAGCTCCATCAATTCCCAGTAATCGAGGCCCGCCCGCTTTAAATATTTGTCCTCTATCTTAAAACCCAAGGGCTCAATCAGGTGTAACACCAGCCCGGTCGCCGCACAGGTGCGGGCAATGTTGCCCGTGTTTTGAGGGATCTCAGGATTAACCAACACGACGTGCAAACAAAAACATCTCCTTATTCATCGATTCAACACATACTCTTGCACAACCCGCCCTACGCCCGATTCGTTGTGGTGTGGCGCTACGATGCGTGCCAGCGGCCGAAGGATGTCCAGCCCGTTGTCCATAAACACCGGCCAGCCGGCAAATTCCAACATGTCCTTGTCGTTTAAATTGTCTCCAAAGGCCATGATTTCTCGCCGATCCACGCCCAGTCGCTCAGCCACAAACTTCAAGCAAGTTCCCTTTCCCGCATTTTCATGCAAAATTTCGATATTACCTGCCCCCGAGCTGTTCACATTAAGCCCCGGCAGCTGAATGATCTGCTGGCGCAACACCTCCAGCGCATCAAAATCTTCGGGTGAAAATACCACATACTTTTCGGCATAACCCACCGCTTCATCGCGCATGCGCTGTAAATCGCACACCCAACTGCGCTTCACGCCGTGCTCAACCCTTACAATGTCATTGGGCTGGCATTCCAGCTTTCCTTCATAGTTGGCTTGGTAAATCGAATCCCCGCTGTAAATCTCAAAGTAAATTCCGCTCTTATGGCAAAGTTCAAACACCTGTTCAGACAACGCCGGATCTATGGGCAGCGACAGCAGGGTGTTGCCCGGCTCCGACAGGTCAACGCGCCCGCCATTGGCCGATATAATTGGGCTGGAAAGTCCAATCCTTTGGGCAAACCGGCGCACCGAACCGTACGAACGACCGCTAGCCAGCACGACGGGAACGCCCATATCTTCAGCTTGTTTGAGCGTTGTGGCATTGATCTCCGATACCTCTCCGTTCGAATTCAGCAAAGTACCATCCAAATCGGTGGCGATTAAGCGAATGCGTGCCATTTTTACCTCCTGCAAAAAACTATTTCTGATCAAAATATACCACAGCCATGTTAAATTTCAGAATACGCACCGCAACCTTTGCTGGCGCGACAAAAGTTTGGCAATCAAAAGTACTTCAAACAAAAGGAAGCGCTCCGGATCTAGCCCGAAGCGCTTCCTTAAATCTCTTTTTCTAGCTCAATTTGGTCATCCAACCGAATTCGTCTTCAACCCGTCCATATTGGATTCCGGTCAATTGATCATACATCATCTGAGTGACCCGGCCGATCTTTCCGCCGTTGATCTCTACTTTGTTTTCGCCTTCGCACAACACGCCCACCGGCGACACCACCGCAGCCGTTCCGGTGCCAAAGGCTTCTTGCAGGCTTCCATCCCGGGCCGCATAAAATACCTCACCGATGCTGATCTTGCGCTCCTCTACCTCCATGCCGTTCTTGGCAGCCAATTTCAGCACGGAATCCCGGGTAATGCCGGGCAAAATGGATCCGTTCAACTCGGGAGTAACCAGCTTGTTGTCGATCACAAACATAATGTTCATGGAGCCAACCTCTTCCACATACTTTTGCTCCACGCCGTCCAGCCAAAGAACCTGGTCAAACCCCTTTTCCGCTGCGATAACGCCCGCCTTGAGGGAGGCTGCATAGTTGGCCGATGCCTTGGTAAAGCCCAGCCCACCCCGAACCGCGCGCACATATTCGTCTTCCACGTAAATGCCGACCGGCGCCAGTCCGTTTGCGTAATAGGCACCCACCGGAGAAAGGATGATGTAAAACATATATGTGTTGGACGGACGAACCCCGACAAACGGATCGGTGGCAATCAAAGTGGGGCGAATGTACAGCGAAGTACCTTCGCTCCTGGGCACCCAGTCCTGCTCCACATCCAACAGCTTTTTAAGCCCTGCCAAAGCCATGTCCACGTCAAAGGGCGGAATGGCCAACCGCTCAGCCGAACGGTTCATGCGCTCAAAGTTGTCCTTGGCGCGAAACAGTTGCAATCCGCCATCGGCACGGCGGTAGCATTTGAGTCCTTCAAATATGGATTGGCCATAATGCAAAACCATGGTCGCCGGATCCAGCGACAGGCTTTCATAGGGCGCAACCCGCGGATTATACCAACCTTGTTCAGGATTGTAGTCCATCACAAACATATAATCGGTAAATATTCTGCCAAAACCCAATTTAGACTCGTCGGTCGGCTTAGGTTTGAAGGACTCTCTGGGCATCAAACGAATTTCCTGCATCTTCACCACTCCACTTCACATAATTAAAAATATTCTTATCGTTATAGAATATAACGATAAGATTATGAACAAGTTTTTATTTTGTAAAATTTGTTGTTTCGTCCTCGTTCCAAGGCCAATAAAACTCGTCAAAGCGCAACGGTTGCAACCGTCCGTCGGACAGCCTTGCCAAATCCATCATCAACATTTCCTCGTCTTGCTGCTTAATGAGCAATGTGAAGGTGACCGATTCAGCAAAAGAACGATCTTCCACCGCACACAGCGCGGTTTTTAAATAATGTTCAAAGCGATCCAGCAGCCCGTAGTCCACATCCACCATGTAACGAACGGTTGGATGCATGACCCCTACGCCGCAGGCTTTCAGCGCGGTAGCAGCGCCCCGGCTGTAAGCGCGAACCAGTCCGCCCGCACCCAGCAACACGCCGCCAAAGTAACGGGTCACCACCACCGCACAATCGGTTACCTGCTGCGCTTTGAGTACCTTAATTATAGGCATGCCCGCAGTTCCGCCAGGTTCGCCGTCGTCGCTGTAGCGCATAATACCCATGTTAACCCCTACAATATACGCGTAACAATTGTGGTTGGCCGACAGATGCTGCGCGCGGCATGCAGCGATAAAATCAAGCGCCTGCTGCTCGGTTTGAACCGGCATCCCTTGCCCGATAAAGCGCGATTTGTTCACAACGAACTCTTCCTGCGACGCTTTGAGCAAGGTTTTGTAAGGTTTTTGCATTATTTCTTCAACACCAGACGATGGTAGCTCTTCTTGCCCCTGCGCAACATCAGGCCCTCGCCTTCCAGCTGCTCTTTAGTCAACATGAGGTTGATGTCGGTCACGCGCTCGTCGTTCACCGACAGGCCGCCGGAGGCAATCAGTTTGCGCGCTTCGCTCTTGGAAGAGCACAAGCCCGAGTTTGCCACCCAGGTAAGCAAACGGCTATCCTGCTCCAGTTCCTGCGGATCGATTTCGGTCGTAGGAATAGATCCGGCAAGCCCCTGCCCCTCGAACAGCGAATGAGCAGCTTCCTGAGCCTTCCTGGCCTCCTCTTCGCCGTGCACCAGTTTGGTGGTCTCAAAGGCCAGCACGCGCTTGGCATCGTTGATCTCCGCACCCTCCAGCGCGCCCAACCTGCGCACTTCGTCCATAGGCAGGAAGGTAAGCAGTCCCAAACATTTTTCCACGTCCGCGTCGTCAATATTGCGGAAGTATTGGTAAAAGTCATACGGGCTGACCCTGTCCGGATCCAACCACAAAGCACCTGCTTGGGTTTTGCCCATTTTGCGCCCGTCGGAAGTAAGCAGCAGTTTGAAAGTCAATGCAAATGCATCCTTCCCTTCCTTACGGCGAATTAAATCAGCGCCGGAAAGTATGTTGCTCCACTGGTCGTCGCCGCCGGTTTGCAGCACACAGTTGTGGCGATGGAACAACTCTAAAAAGTCGTAGCTTTGCATCAGCATGTAGTTGAATTCCAAAAAGGTCAACCCTTTTTCCAGCCGCTGCTTGTAGCAATCGGCCGTCAGCATGCGGTTTACCGAGAACAGCGCACCCACATCGCGCAAGAAATCAATGTAGTTCAAATCCAACAGCCAATCGGCGTTGTCTACCAACAACGCCTTTCCATCGGAAAAATCCAGAAACCGGCTCATCTGAGTTTTAATGCCGGCGATGTGCCCCTGGATGGTTTCCTGAGTCATCATCTGGCGCAAATCGGTTCTGCCCGACGGATCGCCCACCATGGCCGTACCACCGCCCAAAAGAGCGATCGGCTTGTGGCCTGCCTTTTGCATGTGAGCCATGGCCATCACCGGGATATAGTGTCCAATATGTAAACTGGACGCCGTGGGATCAAAGCCGTTATAAAACGTTACAGATTCTTCCCCCAGCAATTTATACAGATCCTCTTCAAAGGTAATCTGTGCCAGAAATCCGCGTTCCCTAAGGGTGTCCAATACATTGGTTGCCATAAAAAATCTTCCTCCTAAAAATATTCGCCACCAGCGTTCTTTGCCGGTGCTTATATAACAAAACCGCCTTCTCACATTTGCGAGAAGGCGGCGCTAGCCACGGTACCACTTCAATTCATCCGGGTATTTCGATCCCCGAACCTCAACTGCGCAATCACGGGCGCACCCGAATGGCCTACTCACAAAGGTTTTCGACCATCTGCTCCAAGGTGTATTCACCACCGCAACACGCCACCCTTTTTCACCAACCAAGGGCTCTCTAAAGCCAATATTGCGCAGCTACTTGTCCTTATCATCGCTTTTATAGCTTTTATAACCGCATCATAGCACAGCATTTTTTTGTTGTCAAGCAAAGCACATATTTTCCATACGCAATCCAAATGTTTCGGGCGAAAATTCTAGATTACCTTATCCATCCTGCGCGCCGTCTTCCATCATCTCCACCGCCGAAGTCGGAGCATTCGCCGACGTAGGCTGAGCCGGCGACTCCAACAAAATAGCGATCAACCAAAACAAAAACGCGCAAACGGCGACACCCACAATACAAAGCACAGCCGCCAAATAATGTCCAAAGGAATGGCGCTTGGTTCGGGCCCCCTCCACATCGCTCTCAAACACCAAGAATACACTGCTTGCATCGGGTGTGTTTTCATTAGGGTGGGCCATCTCCTGTCGAACAGCGCTGCGCAAAACCCTTTCAAAATAAAGGTTTTTGCCAATGCTTTTTTCCCTCTGGGCCAGCTGCTCCCAGCGCCGTTTCAGCCGCGCATCGCAGCCACGAAGCCTGCGCTTAACTTCATTTTCTGAAATTTGCATAACTTCGGCAATTTGGTTGTTCTTCAGACCACACCCTTGTTTGAGCACCAACATGCGTTGACTGTCCGTGGCTTCCTTCATAATCAGCCCGCGCATGCCAACAACACCATCGGAAGCGCCGCCGTCCCACTCCGTGTCAAACCCGGGCCAATTCTGCTCGTAGACCCCTTCCCGGCGAACATTGCGCAGCTCAGTCATGCCCACCAGGCGAATGCAATACATAACCCCTTCCCGAAAGCTCATCCTATCTCGCCAATCCTTTCGGCGCAAATAGGCTTCCAGCAAAGTATTTTGAATTACAAAACCAGCCAAATCAATATTGCCCATAATGGCGTAAGCCGCTTGGAAAAATTCGTTGTAAAACGGGCTGACTTTTTGCAGAAAATAACGCGGATCGTCTATGTCTTTTTTCAAAACTGTTCTCCTTCAAAAGAATAACAACAAAATTTATTATAGCTTAGCTATCTCATCAAACAATGGTTTCAGCCGCCCATACATCTTCTCGTACACCGGGTAATTTTTATCGTATGTTTTTTTCCAATCCTCTTTGGGTGCATGACTTGCGCTAGAACGGATCAGCGCACATCCATCCGCATAGCTCTTAAACACGCCAATGCCGACGCCGGCAGCGATCGCTGCCCCCAGCGATGTGGATTCAGCGGGCGCATAGTGGGTATTGATCGGCGCATTCAGCATTGAGGCCAATATTTCAGACCAAAGTTTGCTTTTGGCGCCGCCACCCGTTAGCATGACGCTGTCTATCGGTTGCCCGCTTTCGGCAATTGCTTCGCCACAGCTGCGCAGCGCATAGGCCACTCCTTCGTAAACCGCCCGGGCGATATGAGCATCGTTGTGATAAAGAGAAAAGCCCAGCAGACATCCCCGGGTGTTGGCATCCCAGTAGGGGGTGCGTTCGCCCATTAGGGTGGGCAAAAAGAATACACCCTCAGCGCCCGCCTGGGTTGTTAAGGCCATCTCTTCTATTTCAGCGATAGAAACACCTTTTTCAGCCCCGCCTAACAGATGCTGGCGTGCCCAATCCAAAGCTGCCGTGCCGCACTGCATCGTTCCGCAAGTCAAATAAGACTGTCCATCCATATCCAAATAGCTAAACACTCGCTGGAGCGGATCCCGGGGCGGCGTGGGCACCAACTGGCTGATCCAGGCACTTGAACCTATACAGCCATAGGTTTGGCCAAAACGACTCAGTCCGGCTCCTCGCGCCGCGCAGGATCCATCACCGCCGCCCACGGCAACCGGAGTCCCTTGTTGTAAACCGGTGAGCCCAGCCGCAGACGCACTAATTCCCAAGCTTACATCGTTTCCGCAACAAAGCTCAGGAAACATACTGCAGTCTATTTTTAGATCTCCTAGCAAATCCGAAGCCCACTTACGCTTTTTTAAATCCATCGCTGCATTTAGCGATGCATCGCTGTAATCGGTTTTTGAATAGTTTCCCGTAAAACAGCCATGCAAAAAGTCCTTGATGTTGAGCCATTTGTGGGTATCCTTATAAACCTTTGGGTGGTTCTGCCGCATCCACAATACTTTTGGCAATGTGTAATGGTGATCCAGCCTGCATCCGGTAAGCTCGTAGAAAGAACCGCCGTCTATGACCGATGCAATTTCTTCCAGTTGATTGTAAGCTCTGGAATCCGAATGGATAATATTTGGATACAGCGCGTTGCCTTCCGTGTCCACCGGAATACACCCATTCATGGTACCCGAAAGGCCCACACAAGCGATCCGCTCGGCCTTTACCCGCTCAAGTAGCTTGGATATAGTTTTGATTACCGCACTCCATACCTCAGTCGGTTTTTGCTCTGCCCAGTTAGGCCGTGGGTAGTGCGTTTTATATTCACCCTTTTCCGAACGCACAAGTTTGCCTTGGAAATCAAAAACACTGCACTTACACCCCGTAGTGCCGGCATCACAGGTAAGAATCAAGTCCTTCAACACTCACACCCCTTTAATCAAAAGGCAATTCCATGCCTAAAAACCGTCAGTCTTCCTCTTTTTGCTGCGCCACTTCGGCATCTTGCTTGTTGAGCACATCGCCCGCAGCCGCCCCCACCAAAGAAACCAGTGCAGTCACCAGCACGTAGCCCGGGTTTAACAAAGATCCTGCCCACAATATGCAGGCCACCGCCTGACACAATGGCGGGGCCACCCATGCCGCATAATTGTTTAAGCCGCTGCGCGTTACTTTAAAGGAAGTGATTGCCCCCAGTACGGGCACAATGCCCCACATACAAATATTCAACGCCCAATAATTTGCCGGCGTTGGCAAAAACGGTACAACAGCCACAAGAATGAGCGTGCATACCGCAAAGATCGTCACAAACTGCAGCAACCAGGCCACAGGCCAACGTTTCAAAAAACTATTTTTCATGTTTCCTCCAGGGTTTTGAGTTGAAATCTGCATGGTTTTCATTATAGCATTTGCTTTTCCGACTGTACAGGCGCGAATTGCGCTTCATTAACTTTTCAATATTTAGGCCACTTTATCAGAATCTATTTGACTTTTCCCCCACCATCTCTTATACTTCGATAGGGTTCTTTCCCTATAATAAACGGTAAACAATCTGGAGTGTTGAAAAAATGTTTGATTATGATGTAATTGTGGTCGGTGCAGGGCCTGCCGGTATCTTTACCGCGCTTGAAATGTCCAAAATCATGCCCGAGGCCCGTGTCGCCCTGCTGGACGAAGGATTGCATATCGACCGCCGCAAATGCCCTGCCCGCATCACTGGCAAATGCATCAACTGCCAGCCCTGCAACATTATGAGCGGCTGGGCCGGTGCAGGCGCTTTCTCGGACGGAAAACTGTCCCTAAGCGAAGAAGTCGGCGGCAATTTGACCGACTACCTGCCCCGCAGCGAAGTTCAGGAGCTGATTCGCTATGCGGATTCTATCTATTTGGACCACGGCGCGCCCGAAAAGGTGCACGGCTTGAACGATCCTAAAGTAGATGAAATCATGTACGAGTGCAGCAAGCACAACATTAAGCTGATCGCCTGCCCTGTTCGCCACATGGGCACAGAAAACGGTTTCAGCGTGCTCCGCAATCTGTACTACACTTTGGAAAAGCATAAAAACTTTACGTTTTTTGAGCGCACATCGGCTCAGCAGCTTTATATCGAAGATGAAAAGGTGGCCGGCGTCTACGCCAAAAACATGGCAAACGGTACGACCGAGCTTTTGCGCGCTTCTTACGTGGTGGCTGCCCCCGGGCGCGGCGGCGCAGCATGGCTAAACACCATCGCCAAAGAGCACAACATTACAACCTTGAACAATGAAGTGGACATCGGCGTTCGCGTCGAAGTACCCAATTCGGTGATGGACCATTTGACCAAGCATCTGTATGAAGCCAAAATGGTCTACTATGCTGACACTTTCGAGAACAAAGTGCGCACCTTCTGCATGAACCCCGGCGGCTTGGTCAGCGAAGAGCATTACGAGGGCGGCATTGCGGTCGTCAACGGTCACAGCTACGCCGACGAAAAACTGCGCACCCAAAATACCAACTTTGCGCTGCTGGTATCGACCCGCTTCACCAAGCCCTTCGATCAGCCCATAGAATACGGCCGTTATATCGCCCAGTTGGGCAATATGTTAACCGGCGGCGGCATCATGGTGCAGCGTCTGGGCGACTTGCTCAAAGGCCGCAGAACCGACGAATCCCGCCTGCGCAAGTCTACCACCGTGCCCACGCTGACCACAGCGGTATCCGGCGACTTGTCCTTCGTGCTGCCCCACCGCCATTTGACCAGCATCATCGAAGCGCTGCGTGCCTTCGACAATGTGGCTCCCGGACTGTACTCCACCAACACCTTGCTCTACGGAGTCGAAACCAAATTCTATTCTTCCAAGATCACGGTAAACAACCACTTCGAAACCGAGATTCCTGGCCTCTACGCCATAGGCGACGGCGCCGGAATCACCCGCGGATTGATGCAGGCATCGGTCACCGGCGTAGTGGTTTCCCGCGATATTGCATCAAAAATGTAGGCTTCAACTTCAAACTCTGACGCATTTTGCGTCAGAGTTTTTTCTTTATTTAGTGATTGTACAATTTCTATGCAACTTCGCAGCCACACTTACGTCTATAGTATTATAATATATGTAATAAATCTTGCCTTGCTATATTTGCCACGAAAATATCATATGCTTTTAAACTACAGATTTATCAGTTTTATGGTATAATAGGAAAGTGTATTATTGTATGCCCTTATGTAGGAGGAATTGTATGTCTGAGAAAAACTCACAACGCAGAAGCAATGGGCGCACCCGCCGCAGCGACGCTCCAAAAAAGTCGTTGTTCAAACAGCGAACAAAAAAAAGCAATTTGTTGCTTTCTGTTGTGTTAACCACTGCAAAAATGCTATTTTTTGTAGTGCTTTTGTTGGGCGTTTCGGGAACCGGCCTGCTCTTCGGCGTGGCCAAAGCGTGGATCGAAACTTCGCCCGAACTGGACATTTCAGCATTTGACGCGCAGGCAAAAACTTCGTTTATTTACGATAAGTTGGGCAACTTGATCACCGACTTTAAGGGCACCGAAAATCGCATCAACATTGATTCCCTGGATGAAGTGCCCCAAAACTTGCAAAATGCCGTCATCGCCATCGAAGATGCTCGCTTCTACACCCATAACGGCGTAGACATCAAGCGTATCATCGGTGCTCTCGTGCAAAACCTAAGCCACGGAAGCATGCAAGGCGGTTCCACCATCACCCAGCAGCTGATCAAACAGACCATGCTGACCCCCGATCAAAACTACAAGCGCAAGCTGCAAGAAGCATATTTGGCGCTGCAACTTGAAAACGAGGTCGATAAAGACCTCATCATGGAAGAATACCTGAATGTTATCTACCTGGGCGGTAGCAACTACGGTGTAAAAGTGGCTTCCATGGACTATTTTGGCAAGGAAGATTTGCACCAGCTTACGCTGCGCGAATGTGCAATGCTGGCCGGGCTCATCCGTAACCCATCGCGTTACAATCCGCGCCTCAACTACTACAAGCGCAATACCCCGGAAGAAACCGATAAGCGAACCAACCTTGTGCTTAAAAACATGTTTGATCATGGAATGATCACGCAGGACCAATACAATCAAGCGCTCAACGAGCAAGTTAAAATACTGGAAAAATCACCTTCCTCCGACGAACAACTGTACGACAACGCCTACTATGTAGAATATGCCATCTATGACGTGGTCACCAAAATGCTTCGCGTTGAAAACCTTGAAGACAATTCATCCAACCGTAGCAAGATGGAGAACAAACTGCGCACCGGCGGCTACCATATCTACACCTCCTTGGATCCCAAGGTACAAGAAGGCGTACAAGATGTAATCTCCAACTGGGATAGTTACCCCAGCGTACGCCGTTCTTCCGATAAAGTCTACCGGGCATCGCTGGGCAACGGAGAATTTGTGGATATCAAACAGCCCCAGGCCGCAGCCGCGGTCACCGATTGGCACACCGGCGAGCTGGTTGCCATAGTGGGTGGGCGATCCACCCCTACCCAGAAAAAGCAGCTGAACCGCGCCTGGCAGGCCGTAATGCCAGTCGGCTCTTCGATCAAACCCCTTTCGGTATATGGACCTGCCTTTGATTTGGGCAATTCCCCCGGCTCTCCGGTTATCAACGCCCCCATTAAGATCAACGGCTGGAACTCCAAAAAAGGCTATCCGCAAAACTACGGTGGCGGCGGATTCAACGGTATTGAAACCCTGAGAAAAGCCATCAACAAATCCCACAATACGGCAACAGCCCATGCGCTCTATATGTATGTGGGCATCGACACTTCGGTCGAATACCTGACCAAATTGGGGGTAAGCACGAAAAACATCAGCGCCACCGGTGCTGGACTGGCCCTGGGCGCATCGGGCATTACCCCGGTGCAAATGGCAGCAGCCTTCGGTGCAATCGCCAACGGCGGCGAATATCTGGAGCCCATCGCCTTCTCCAAGGTAGTGGATTCCGACGGCAACGTCTACATTGATGCACAGCAAACCCAAATTCATACCCAGGCCTTTAAGGAGTCGACCGCCTGGATGTTGGTGGACGTACTCAAAGGCTGTGTGAAGAAGGGCACCGGCACAGGCGCGCGCGCAAACTTCGGAAACTTCACCATCGCCGGCAAAACCGGTACCAACAGCGACTTCCGCGGAATTTTCTTTGCAGGCATGAGCGGCTACTACTCCGGCGCCGTGTGGGTTGGCCACGACGACTACAAGCCTTTGGCCAACGGTTCCCAGGGCGGCGCCTATGCCGCACCCCTGTGGGCTGCGGTCATGAAACGGGTTCATAAAGATAAAGGCATTACAGAAAACCGCGATATCGTGCAAAAGTCTGCAGCGGATGCCGGACTTGTAAAGGTAACGGTTTGTGCGGTTTCCGGGATGTTGCCCACCTCGGCGTGTAAAAACGATGCCAACGGTTATGGTACCAACACTGACTATTTTGCCAAGGGTTCCGAACCCACCAAGAAATGCAACATGCACCAGTCGGTAAAGCTGTGCTCTTCCTCAAAAAAACTGCCCAACAAGTACTGTCCTTCGGTCAGAACTTACGGCGTGCTTTACATCCCCGAAGGGCACCCGCTGCGCAACGACGAACTCGGCAATGTTCGCAAGTACTTCAAGGGTGCATCTTACAAAAAAGGTAGCGCAGGACTCGGAACCTGCACCAAGCACGGAAAATCATCAAAGAAAAACAACGATGATTCGGAAAGCGGCAACAGCGATGCCATCATTAGCAAGGCAGAAAAAGCGATCGGCAATGCCAATTCCTTAATCGGCAACGACAAAGTTAGCAGCGGCAACAAGAAAAAACTAAAGACCGCTCGCAACAAGCTACAAAAAGCGTTGGATGGAAATAAGAGCGACAAAACTATCAAGAGCTTGACCTCCAAGCTAAATTCGGCCATCAAAAACGCTAAAAAGAACCTGTGATATCATATTCAAAAAGGGTTGGAATACAAATTGTATTCCAACCCTTTTTTACTTTAAAATCGCCGACTCATGTATCCACCAACCAATTCCCCTATCGCCTCGCTTTCCTTCAGCTCCCTTCCAAATTATATACAAATAATTGACACCAACTTTTACAAAGTATAGTATTGACATCTAACTAAAACTGAAGTAGAATCATAACGAAAACTATGTTAGTTATTTCTAACTTGAAAGGTGGTTCGCCATGATGCCCATAACAATGACAAAAGTCGGTGAACAAAATTATATCCGAAAAATTACCGGAAAAGACGAAGTTCGTCAGCACCTGGCCAATTTAGGATTTGTTATCGGTGAACAGGTTACGATCATTGCCGAAAATGGCGGAAACCTTATCATTAATATCAAGGATTCTCGAGTCGCCCTTGACAAAAGCATGGCAAACCGAATCATGGTTTAACAATATTAGGAGGTGCTCAATGAAAACTCTAAACGAAGTGAAAGTGGGCGAAACCGTCACCGTGAAACGCCTGCACGGAGAGGGTGCGGTGAAACGCAGAATCATGGATATGGGCTTGACCAAGGGCGCACAAGTTACAGTGGTCAAACTCGCTCCCTTAGGCGATCCCATGGAAGTTACCGTCCGCGGGTATCAACTTTCCTTGCGCAAAGCCGATTGCACTATGATTGAGGTTGAGTAAATACAAAACCTCTTTTTTTACGCGCACAGTTAGTCTAGACTATATAAGATCAGGAGGAACATAAATGGCCACAAGCATCGCCCTTGCAGGCAATCCAAACAGTGGTAAAACCACAATGTTTAACGACCTGACCGGTTCCACGCAACACGTGGGAAACTGGCCCGGCGTAACCGTCGAAAAGAAGGAGGGACGCCTAAAAAGCGCCCCCGAAGTTTTGATTCAGGACTTGCCCGGAATCTACTCCCTCTCCCCCTACACCTTAGAGGAAGTGGTTTCCAGAAATTATCTCATTCAAGAAAAGCCCAACGCTATTTTGAACATTGTGGATGCCTCCAACTTAGAGCGCAACCTCTACTTGACCACCCAGCTGTTGGAACTGGGCATTCCTGTGGTTGTCGCACTCAACATGATGGATGTCGTCCGCAAAAATGGCGACACCATCAATGTAGCGAAGCTTAGCAAATCTTTGGGCTGCCAAGTCGTTGAAACCAGCGCGTTGCGCGGCGAAGGCTCACAAAAAGCGATCGAAACCGCGATTTCGGCAGCCACGTCCAACCAGACTCCGCCTCCCCTTAACGTGTTTAGCGGCACGGTAGAGCACGTCATTGCCCATATTGAGGACTTGGTCAAAGGATATATCCCCACAGAGCAACAACGTTTCTTCGCCATCAAACTGTTTGAACGCGACGAAAAAATCCTCGAACAGGTTAAATTGCCCCAAGACGTGCTGAATCAGCTGGAGAAGATCATCAGCGATTGCGAGGACGAATTAGATGACGATTCCGAATCCATCATCACCAACGAACGCTATGCCTATATTAGCCGAGTTATAACCACCAGCCTGCACAGAAAGCGCGCGCCCGGCAGCTTAACTGCGTCGGATAAAATCGATCGCGTAGTCACCAACCGTTGGTTGGCGCTGCCCATATTTGTGGCGGTCATCTTCCTGGTGTATTTCTTGGCCGTCAGCTCTGGCGGTATCGGTACTCACCTGACAGACTGGGCAAACGACGGATTGTTTGGCGACGGCTGGCACTTGTTTGGCAATGGCGCTTCCGAATACGAAGAAGTGGCCGACAAGTATTACCAAAACAGCCTTTTGATTGATACCTACCTGACCGCCGCCAATAATGCCGGAATTGACACCGAACCGGTTCGAGAGGCTCTGTCTGCCGAAGAGGAAGATCCGGCCAACGACGCCATCGTTGCCGGCTTTATTGAGCAGGCCCAAGCGCAAAACCTGACTGCAATTTCGGAAGACGAAGGCACCAAGGGTCAAACCATCGACGCAGCCACCTTCGAAACCGCGCTAGCCGTGGAAGAGCCTGATCCAGCAAACTATGGCACCTGGGTGCCTGGCCTGCCTACCTTGGCAACCCAGGGTCTGGAATCTATCGGCGTGGCCGACTGGCTACAGAGCTTGGTGGTAGACGGAATCATCGGCGGCGTAGGTGCTGTTCTTGGCTTCCTCCCTCAGATGATCGTCCTGTTCATCCTCCTTGCCTTCCTTGAAGACGTGGGTTACATGGCGCGTATCGCCTTTATCATGGATAGAATTTTTCGACGCTTCGGCCTGTCGGGCAAATCCTTTATCCCGATTTTGATTGGTGCGGGCTGCAGCGTTCCGGGTATTATGGCCTCGCGAACCATTGAGCAAGAGCGCGACCGTCGCATGACCATCGTGGTCACTTCGTTCATGCCTTGCAGCGCCAAGCTGCCCATTATCGCCCTCATTACCGGCGCTATCTTCGGTGGTGCTTGGTGGGTGGCGCCCATCGCCTATTTTATAGGCTTTGCCGCCATCATCATATCAGGCATCATCTTAAAGAAAATCAAATCCTTTGCCGGCAACCCTGCACCCTTTGTCATGGAATTGCCCGCATACCGCTGGCCCGCCCTCAAAAATGTTGTGCGCAGCACCTGGGACCGCACCGCCGCTTTCCTGAAAAAAGCCGGTACCATCATCTTGCTGGCCAGCATTTCGGTTTGGTTCGCCACCAACTTCGGCTTTAAAAACGGATCTTTCGGCATGGTGCCCATGGAAGAGAGCCTCATGGCAGCCATCGGCGGCTTCATCGCCCCCATTTTCGCACCGCTCGGCTTTGGCAACTGGCAGTCCACTGTGGCTACCCTTCTGGGCTTGGTTGCTAAGGAAGAGGTCGTCGGCGTGTTCGGCGTATTCTTCGGCGTTTCTGGCGATGCCCTCGCCATGGTTGAAGGTGGAGCATTCAGCCACTTGAGCGCTATCGCTTCCCACTTTACGATGCTCACCGCTTTCAGCTTCCTGATTTTTAACCTGCTCTGCTCGCCCTGTTTTGCCGCAATCGGCGCCATCCGCCGCGAAATGAACAGCGGAAAATGGACCTGGTTCGCAATCCTGTACCAAACCATTTTCGCCTACATAATTTCGTTGATCGTATATCAACTGGGCATGTTGTTTACCGCAGGGATTTTCGGGGTAGGAACAATTGCAGCCTTTCTTTGTCTGGCGTTCTTGCTGTTCATGCTGTTTCGCCCGGCAAAAAAAGAACTGGCTCAAGCATAACTTATTCCCTCGCCAATGTAGAAAGAAGGCTTTCTTATGATTAGTTGGATTATGCAGAATCTTGGTACAATTATCGTCGCTTTGGTGCTCGTTCTTATTGTTATCTTGGCCGTCGCTAAAATTGTGCACAACAAAAAGAGCACCGGTTGCGCCGGGGGATGTGCAGGCTGCAAGCGCACATGCCATCCCGAAAGCTAACTAATCTCGTTCCCCATCTTACCGGTACAAAAAGCCA
>CAYFTL010000002.1:0-46675 GCA_964346145.1 uncultured Oscillospiraceae bacterium
CAAGGCACAAATTGAGCCATTTATTAGCAACGCAAAGGAGGAGTCCGCGAGCATAGGTTGTACAACTTGGTCAATCCGCTTAGGGGAGTTAAGTCGCTGACTTTAGTTTGGGCCATAGCAAGGTCGACAAGATACGGTAAGCGCTCTATGCCGGTCAAGTCCGAGGCATTTGTATAACCGATGTCGAGGTAGTATATTTTATCCAATTCGCTTTGGGTTACCGTATCGGTAGTTTGCTTATTTAGTTTGTTGGCAATAGTTTGGGCAACGATTGGATCGGGGAAGATGCTTTCGATGGTTTCCCCATTTTCATTTTCCAACAGCGCTTCGTCCATCAACAAATCCAGCGCCTCTTCCACTTCTTCGGTAGGCTCGATTGTCTCAATGGGTTCTTCTGCAGGAATTTCGGTTTCGACTGGTTGCTCCGTAGAAATTTCGCTTTCGGCAGGCTGCTCTGTGGGAATTTCGCTTTCGGCTGGTTCTTCTATAGGTGCTTCGGTTTCGACAGGCTCTTCAACAGGTGCCTCGGTTTCCTCTGGGAGACTGCTTTCTTCGGGTAAACCGGTAGGCGCCGGTTCATCGGTTGGTACCGGGGCCGGCTCTTCGCTGGGTTCGGTTGATTCTGCAGGTGTGGGAGCGCTGGTGGGTTCCTCTACAGGTGCTTCGGTGTGTGCTTCAGCCTCCAAAGCTTCAGCGTACGCATAGCGTTGGGTAAAGCCTGGCCCTAACGCTACGATGGCCAACAAAAGGGCCAATGCAATGGAAAGTATTTTGTTGGAATGTTTCATGGGATCCTCCTTTTGAAATAAAAACTATGTACAAACGCTTACCATACCGATACGGTTTGATTTTGGTGTCAAGAAAATTCTCTTTGACATAAATCTCCTCCCTTATTTTGACATTCTTTCTAACAGAAAATTATATTTTGAAAAGATTGAGAGTCTTGAGTGATAAACAGGAGTATTAAAGAATAATATACTTAAATATAATAATACCATGTAAAAAAATTATATATACATGTTTTTTATTAAAGTTGATAAAATTTAGGTTAGATCTGTTGCGAATTATGTTCGTGTTTTGGATTGTGATGCGGTGGAAACATATTTTGAATAATTTGGTAGTTTATTATAGGGGATTCTTGTTTTGGACAAACTTATTGTATTATTCTAAAAGTCATGATGTTTTTTGCTGGTGGATTAGGTATAATTGTATCTGATAGCCTATTGAGGAAGTGTGAGCAGGCATCATGGGAAGGGTTATTTTACGCCATGATTTATCTTCGAGCAAAGAGGGATGAAAAATCCGGGATTTAGCAGGGAGAAGGTTGCTGTGCGTTGAATAGTAGAAGTAGGATATAATTCGAGTGACTTTGTAAATGGAGGGATCGGACGATGAGTGTGGAACGCGATTTGCAGCTCGTTCATGAGCGCAAACAAGCAATGCTGGCCGGCAACCCGGACAACATTGCCAAACAAAAAGCCGATGGCAAGCTAACGGCGCGCGAACGCATCGGTTTGCTGTTGGACGAGGCCAGCTTTGTGGAGCTGGACGTTCTTGCTGAAGGTGCGGGCGTTGTCACCGGTTACGGACTGGTGGAAGGGCGCCCGGTTTATGTGTATGCCCAAGACTTTACCGAGCACGCGGGCGCTGTGGGCAAAGCCCATGCGCGCAAAGTGATCAAGGTTATGGATTTGGCTGAAAAAACCGGCGCGCCGGTCGTTGCGCTGTGTGATTCGGCGGGGGCCAATTTGAACGACGGCGTGCATGCGGTAAACGCGTATGCGGAAATTATGGCGCACAGCGCAAAGCTGTCGGGCGTGGTTCCCCAAATCGCCTTGATTTTAGGGCCGTGCGCCGGCGGTGCAGCGATGAGCGCGGCGCTGAGTGATCTGGTCATTACCAGCAAAAACGGGCAGCTGTTTGTCAACGGTCCGCAGCTGGTGTCTGCAGCCACGGGCAAGCAGGTGACGGGAGAGCAAATTGGCGGGGCGCAGGCCCAGGGCGAGTCGGGCATTGCCCAGCTGGCTGCCGACACCGACCAGGAAGCGCTGGCGTTGGCGCGCAAGCTGCTGATGATTTTGCCGCTGAACAACTTGGAAGGTTCGGTTGTGGATTTCACCACGAACGACGATATGAACCGGGTGATTCCCGCGCTGAACGCCGTTGATACGGTTGGCGATGTGAAACCGATCTTGTCGTCGATTTGCGATGGACAAAATTTTGTGGAACTTTCTCAGCAACACGCGCCTGAGATGGTGACCGGACTGGGCTTGATCGGCGGGCGCACGGTGGGCATCGTGGCCACCCAACCCAGCGAGGACGAAGGACGTTTGACCGTGGCTGGAAGCAAGAAAGCCAGCCGATTGGTAAACTTCTGCGATTGCTTCAACATTCCGGTGATCACCGTGGTGAACACCCAGGGAATTAAGCTCAGCGGCCACTGCAGCCAGGGCAAGTTGGCCAGCGCTACCGCTCAGCTGATGTACAGCTATGCCCAGGCTACCACCGCCAAGATTGCGCTGGTATCAGGCAATGCCATCGGTATGGGCTATGCGGCGCTGGCCTCCCGCGCGGTGAGCGACATGGTTTATGCATGGCCGGGTGCGGTGATTTCGCCCATGGGCACTGCTGCGGCGGTACAGATTTTGTATGAAGACCAACTGGCAAAGGCCCAGGATCCGATCGGCGAACGCGCCAAGTTGGAAGAAAAATATCAGAGCGAAGTGGCAGACGGTTTGAACGCTGCCGCCCAGGGCTATGTGGATGACGTGATTGAGCCTGCCGCCACCCGGCAGATGCTGGCGGCCGCCCTTGTGATGTTGGAATCCAAACGCGAAACCGGAGTACCCAAGAAACACGGAAATATGCCGTTGCTTTAAGATGCACAGCAAAAAAGCCGTGAAAGGAGGCCAATATTTATGCAAGGCATTGTAGAAAAACTGATAGGCAGCGGACTGGTAACGCTGATCGGCATGGGTGTCGTATTTTTAGGGTTGATCTTGCTTATCATCGTCTTGATTATGCAAGGGAAGATTGTAAAGATGATCGGCGGCAAACCCAAGCGACCTCAGCGTCAACCCCAAGCGCAGGCAGCGCAACCGGTTTCGCCCGTAGTTGTGCAGGACGATAGGCAAAACCAACAGCTGGTTGCCGTTATTGCGGCAGCGCTGGCGGCTTATGAAGGGGATACCGGGAAGAAACTGGTGATCCGCTCGGTACGCCGCAAGGGTGGATGGGCCGAGACCGCCCGCCAAGAACAGGTTTACGGACGCTAGATTATATTTTTGAGAATATTTTATTGCAGTGTGCAATTTTTAAATTAAGAGGAGGATTTTCTCATGCGTAAATTCAATATTGTGGTCAACGGAACCGCTTACGAAGTAGAAGTTGAAGAAGTGGCCGCCGGCACATCTTTTGCCGCGCCTGCTGCTGCCCCTGTAGCTGCGGCGCCTGTTCCCGCTCCCGTAGCGGCACCCGCTGCCGCGGCTCCTGCGCCGGCCCCAGCACCTGCTGCCGCTGCTCCCGCCGGAGCTGAAACGGTGAGTGCGCCCATGCCCGGAAATATTCTGGATGTAAAAGTCAGCGCTGGACAAGCCGTTAAGAAGGGCGATGTGCTACTGATTCTGGAAGCTATGAAAATGGAAAACGAAATCATGGCGCCTCGCGACGGCGTGGTTGCGACTGTAATGACCAGCAAGGGTTCTGCGGTTAACTCAGGAGATGCGTTGGTTGCTCTGCAATAAGTAAGCTAAGTTAAGTAGGCTTATCGCAATCGACAGGATCCTGTAGGAGGGACGGTACTTATGAATGAACTGAAGCCGGCCAAAGGCCTGTTGGCCTTTGTGCTGATACTGATGTGCTTGCTTCCGCTTTCCGGATTTGCCCAAGGCGAAGCGGCGGAAGATGTAGCGCCGGTCGGGCAGCAGGAAGAGTCCGCTCGGATAACGGACCTGAAAGATCTTAACCCGGTGCAGGCTTTGGAAAAGCTGGTAAAAGGAACCGGGATCGCCCAGGGAACCTGGGAAGAATATGTGATGATTGCCGTAGCCTGTGTGCTGCTTTACCTGGCGATTGTCAAGGAATTTGAACCGTTGTTGCTATTGCCCATCGCCTTTGGCATGCTGTTGGCCAACTTGCCGTTGGCCGGAATGATGTCGGCGCCTTCGTTTAAAGAGTTTGCCGATCACAGCCAGGCGCTGAACCTAGCCCAGGTCACCAACTCACCGATTCTGTTGGCGATGAACGAGGCTGGGCAGCAGGTATATAGAGTGCAAGAATCCAATGGCGGCATTTTGTATTACCTGTATCAAGGCGTTAAGCTGGGTATATTCCCGCCTCTGATCTTTATGGGCGTGGGCGCAATGTCCGACTTTGGACCGCTGATTGCCAACCCCAAAAGTTTGCTGATGGGCGCGGGCGCTCAGTTTGGAATTTTCTTTGCGTTTACCGTGGCCACCCTTATGGGATTCACGCCGCAGGAAGCCGGATCTATAGGCATTATCGGCGGAGCTGACGGCCCTACCGCCATATTCCTGACGACCCGGTTGGCACCACACTTGCTGGGAGCTATTGCGGTGGCGGCTTATTCCTACATGGCGTTGGTTCCCGTGATTCAGCCGCCCATTATGCGGTTGCTGACCACCAAGAAGGAGCGCAGCATTGTCATGGAACAGCTGCGTCCGGTATCCAAAAAAGAAACCATATTGTTCCCGATCATCGTAACGATTTTGGTTTCGCTGTTGCTGCCCGATGCGGCTCCGTTGGTGGGCATGCTGATGTTTGGCAACCTGATGAAGGTAACCGGCGTGGTGGACCGCCTGTTTAAGACCGCGCAAAACGAGCTGATGAACATCGTAACCATATTCCTGGGCATTACGGTGGGTGCTACGGCCAACGGGCAGACCTTTTTGCAGCTAGGTACGTTAAAGATTGTGGTAATTGGCGTGGTGGCGTTTGCATTCGGTACTGCCGGTGGGGTTATCGTAGCCAAGATCATGAATAAGATTAGCGGCGGCAAGATCAACCCGCTCATCGGCTCGGCCGGTGTTTCGGCTGTGCCTATGGCTGCCCGGGTGTCTCAGATTGTGGTGCAAGAAGAAAACCCCGGCAACTTCCTGCTGATGCACGCCATGGGCCCCAACGTGGCCGGCATTACCGGCTCTGCCATAGCGGCAGGCATCTTCCTGTCTATGTTTGGCTGATAAGTGCCGATTGAATAGGTTTGCCTGAGCGGGCAAACGGTTAGAAAATATCCTGTAAGGAGGAGAGAATCAAATGGCCCAAGTAAAAATTACCGATACCATTTTGCGCGACGCGCACCAATCTCAGGCGGCCACGCGCATGCGTACCGACGAGATGTTGCCGGTCTGCGATAAATTGGATAAAGTTGGCTACTTTTCCCTCGAGTGTTGGGGAGGAGCTACCTTTGACTCTTGCCTGCGCTTTTTGAATGAAGATCCGTGGGAGCGCCTGCGCAAGCTGCGCAAAGCCCTGCCCAACACCAAGCTGCAAATGCTGCTGCGCGGCCAAAACTTGTTGGGATACAAGCATTATGCCGACGACGTGGTGGACGAGTTTGTTAAAAAGTCGATCGAAAACGGAATTGACATCATCCGCATTTTTGATGCGCTGAACGATACCCGCAACATGAAGACCGCCATCGATGCTACCCGCAAGTATGGCGGCATCGCTGAAGTGGCCATCAGCTACACCACCAGTCCGGTGCACACCGAGCAATACTTTGTGGATTTGAGCGTGGAGCTGGAGAAGATGGGCGCCGATATCATTTGCATTAAGGATATGGCCAACCTGCTGTTGCCCTATGCGGCGTACAGCTTGATTAAAAAGATGAAGGCTGCGGTTAAGGTGCCTATCGTCATGCACACCCATAATACCTCGGGTACCGGCGATATGACGCTGCTCAAAGCGGTGGAAGCCGGGGTGGACATTGTGGACACGGCGCTGTCGCCTTTGGGCAACGGAACGGCCCAGCCGGCAACCGAGCCGTTGGTGGCGACGCTGCAGGGAACCGAGTACGATACCGGGTTGGATTTGGAGCTGCTCAGCGAGATAGCGGTTCACTTCCGGGGCGTGGCCGAAAGGCTCAAAAAGGATGGCTTTTTGGATCCTAAGGTGTTGTCGGTGGACATCAACACTTTGCTGTACCAGGTGCCCGGCGGCATGCTGTCCAACCTGATCAACCAGCTGAAACAGGCCAACGCTTCCGATAAGCTGCAACAGGTGCTGGAAGAAGTGCCGCGCGTGCGCGCTGACTTCGGCTATCCGCCGTTGGTTACCCCAACCAGCCAGATCGTTGGTACCCAGGCCGTTATGAACGTGCTGACCGGTGAGCGCTACAAGATGAACCCCAAGGAGTCCCAGGCGCTGCTGCGCGGTGAATATGGACGTTTGCCCGGTGAGGTCAACCCAGAGGTTCGCAAAAAGGTTATAGGCGATGCTGAGGTAATCACGGTGCGCCCGGCCGATTTGCTCAAGCCCGAACTGGAAAGCTACCGCAAAGAGATTGGCCAGTACATTCAGCAGGACGAGGACGTGCTCAGCTATGCGCTGTTCCCCCAGGTGGCCACCAAGTTTTTTGAATACCGCCAGGCTGAGAGCTTGAAGCTGGACAATTCCGTAAGGGATAAAGAGAACAATGTGATGCCCATCTAAGGGCGGCAAATGGCAAGACAAATAAAAGTTTGTCTTGCCATTTTTTTTGATGGCATTTTTGCATTTTGACTGATGCGCAAACCTTATGAAGAAAACACCGAAAGGGACGATTGTTGTAGCGAGGGGAGATAAGAAACAAAAGCCTGAACGGGCGAGATGTTTTAGGCGGGAAATGGCTGTATACTAAATATGAAAAGGATAAAATCATATGCGCTTGTTGTTTATAAAGAGCTCGGATGGGAGGTATTGGCTATCAAACAAAACCGCTTGATAACGATCGAATGCTGTGGGTCAAACTGAGCCATGTGATATTTTGGAAGCTATGTGGTGGTAATTTATGGATAAGGCCCTATGTTTGTCAAGCGCAAAAGTGCAAAAGTTGTATAATAGGCTGATTTCTGCTATAATTGTTACAAATTTCCCGGCATAAGGAGCGGTGCATGTTGAGTCTTTCCAACCTATTAAAGCGCATTCTCCCCGGGCGCAAGGCGTCGGGGAAGGCCGGCGACACTCAAACGACGCTTATGTCTGACCGAGCGAGGCACGAACGCATCGGGCTTGGACAAGGATCGCGCTATACACAAAATCTCAAAAAGCCGCGGCGGTTTTATGTGTCCGACGCTGCCGGAAAGACGATACTGCAGATCGTGCTGCTGATCGTGTTGCCTCCGGTGGGTTTATTGTGGCTGTGGCGGCGCACAAGCTATCCGCGTCGGGGCCAATTCATACTCTCCATTCTGGCGCTGTGTTCCATGACGGTGATGTTTACGCTGTATTTTAATGCAAGTGTGCCGGATCCGATTGCGCCGGTGCCCCAGGCTGCCAACGTCTTAAGCGCTTCCGAACCCACGCCTGAGCCTACCCCCGAGCCCCCTCCCACAACTCAGCAGCCCACGCCCGAACCCGATCCGACCCAGGAACCCGAGCCGGTGTACGTGTATGCGGTGAGAACCAACGCCACTCAATATCATGCGGGCAAAAAGTGTGGAAAGCAAACCAACCGCAGAAAGCTTTTGCTGGAGGACGCGTTGGCCGAAGGGCTGGAGCCTTGCCCCAAATGTAACCCGCCTCTGCCCGGAGCCCAAGCACAAACCGACGGATAAGCTTCACTTTTGGGCTTTTATGCATCGTTTCAGCAAAAATCTTGTAACAAATGTGGTTTTGCTTGACGTGTTTTGTAATAATGTATAAAATCAAGATGTATGTTTATGTACGAATATGTGCGTGGCTATACAGTCGTTGATTGAAATGCGGCGCCGCATCGCGGTACCCTTATGAGGAGGCTTTTTATGTTTTGCAGCAACTGTGGCAAAACCCTAAAACCAGGGGATTCCCATTGCCCCCATTGTGGTGCTGCTGTGGGCAACGGCCCTTTTTCAGCCATATCTTATACCACGTCCCTGCCCGACGGAGATATGGGCACAGACGATTTTGCCTTTGAAAGCGTAGTGCACGAAGAGGAGAGCTATGCTCCTTACACGCGCACTTCTTACACCAGCATGGAGGAGGGCGACGGGGACATATTCTCCCGGACCACCTACCGGCCGGTGTTGGATGCGCAGCAGGAGTCTGAAGCCCGGGCAGATGATTCTTCAGACGAGAGTACATCTATTGATTCGGATGAAGTCAAGGCTACCGACGAGCCTCAAACCCAGCAGGACGATGTGGCTGAGAAAGCTGCTAAGGAAGCTGTTGGCGAGGACGATCAGGAGGGCATGCAGGACGATTCCGAGATTGAGCTTACCGATGTGGATGAAAGCATTCCCGACGAGTCCATCGAGATCCCTCCGCTTCAACCCATTAGCCGCCCGGGCATTAGCGACGAAGTGAAGAGCTACATGGAGCAGGCCAAGGACCAGCGCAAGCAAACGGTCGCGGCACATTCGAAAAAAGATTTTTCGTTGGCCGGCATATTTGGAAAGAAGCAGGCCGATGAACCGGGCGAGGCTGATGCGAAGGCCGATGAAGAATTTGAATCGCTGGATGGATTTGCCGAAGACATATCTTCCGGTGAAGCCGGCGCAGCACCGCTGAATTTGTCTGCAGAAGGTCAAGCGAAGGCCAAGGGCAAATTGGTGCTGGGACGGTTTAATTTGAAGAAAATATTGGGTGCTGCCTTTGCAGCCGTTGTTATTGTGGTGCTGTTGGTGGTGGGTATCCGCTGGATGGTAAACCTGTTTACCCCGGTAGCCAAGATTCCCGATGTTTCGGTGGAACTCTACGATAAGGGCACAACGCTCATCAAAACCCGAATAACCGATGAATACCGAAGCGAAATTGTAAAATTATATATTGATGATCCGAGCACGGCTTCTTTGGTGGACAGGCAAGAGAAAGACCTTCAGGCCTTTGACGCGCTGTTGCCCGAGGAAAGCAAGCAGAAGGCCGATGACAAAAGGTTTGTAAGCGCTCTGAAGAAAATACAGGAGGCCATCAACAATGCAACTTCGAAAGATGCCCTGGTTAGTGTGGCGGCCGACGAAGCTACAAAAACTACGCTGGCTGCCGCAGCGGACAAGGAATGGGGCCAGATCCAAAATCTGATTAAGCGGTTGGAAAGCGCCACGAGCAGAGCCGAACTCGTGGGACTTTCCGAAACGGCTGACGAGGTGTTGGCCACTCCGGAACCCTCTCCTGAGCCTACGCCGTCTCCGTATAGCGTGCTAAAAAACGGCATGCGCGGCAGCGAGGAAATCGAAGCGCTGCAACAGCGCCTGACCGATTTGGGGTATTTCTCCAGCGAGGTGGATGGAGACTTTGGTACGAAGACCGTGCGTGCGGTCAAGGCCTTCCAGAGGGCTGTTGGCATGGATGATGATGGCATTGCCAGCGTTGAAATGCAGGAGAAGTTGTTTGCTGCGGATGCTCCGGTTGCGACGCCCAAGCCCGATGAAACACCGACCGCTGCCGCCGACGAAGGAGAAAGCGCATAAGCTGCGTTTAAGGTTCGGGGAAAATGGAAAAGTGTAAGCAGTTTGAGTGATACGGTATAAGATGATTTTTAAAAACAGGCATGCAGAGATTTTTGTGTGCCTGTTTTTTTGTTTTTGTTGTGCTTCGCACGCATGCAAAGCACAACAAAAAGGCTGTGTATTGCGAGGGCGGCGATTGGGCCGTGATTACAATCCGGATAATGTTTGTTATAATAAGGCGAGAGACTGAAGATAGGAAGAACGATGGTATGCGATACAAGCTCATAGGTTGCAAGGTGTTCATGCGCGAACTGTACCAGCTTTGCGCTCACAGCCATAATACGGTAGAGATTATATGGATGCGCGAAGGGTTACATTCGGTGCCCGGCCAGCTCAGAAATGAATTGCAAAAAACCATAGACCATATTGAAGATGAGATGGAGCGCTATCCGCAGGAGCAAGGTTATGACGCTATATTGCTTGGCTACGGCTTGTGTTCGATGGGGGTGATCGGCTTGCACACCCGCAAGCTGCCGCTGGTGGTTGCGCGCGCCCACGATTGTATTACTCTTTTGCTGGGTGATCGCCAAAGATATAGGCAACTGTTCGATGCACATTCGGGGGGCGTATATTGGTATTCCCCAGGCTGGATAGAGCAGTTTAAGACGGCCGGGCGCGGGCGAGATGAGGAGGAGGCCAAATACGCGGAGTATGTGGAAAAATATGGCGAGGACAATGCGCTTTACCTGTTGGAGGTCGAGCGCAGCTGGACCAGCCACTACGAATGCGCCGCCTTTATCAAATGGCCCGAGCTGGAAACGCACCGGCTGGAAGAGTTTGCCCGGCAAGCGGCGCTGGAGAATCGGCTCGCATACAAACAGGTGGATGGCAGCAGCCAGCTGCTGGGCAAGATGATTGCGGGGGAGTGGGCTGACGATGATGTGCTGGTGCTGAAACCGGGTGAGATGTTGGCGGCATCCAACGACGATGGGATCTTTTTTGCCCAAGAGGCCTGCGCGCAATCGATTTAACCAAGAATTTACGGGTTGAGGCGCAAACATTCCTTTTTGTGCGGGGTTTGCGGAAGTATTCTTATCTCCGCAACGGTTTACAGAAGTGAAATAATCGCCTATAATCAATTAGATAATACTTATTTGGGAGGGTTTTTGATGACGACTAGTTACACCATAAAGCAATTGTTTAGAAACATGCCTGCGCAAGATTTGGAAAACGTACGCGTCAATGGTTGGGTACGCACGGCGCGCGAATCCAAGAATTTTGCTTTCGTCGAACTGAATGATGGCAGTTTCTTTAAAAACATTCAAGTTGTTTTAGAGGAGAATAACCTTCCCAATTACCGCGAAATCATGAAGGAAGTTGGCGTGGGTGCCGCGCTTAATGTTCAGGGCAAGCTGGTGCTTACTCCCGGGATGAAGCAACCCTTTGAGATAAAAGCCGAGGCGGTTGAAATCGTGGGGGAGAGCCCCTCCGACTATCCGCTGCAGAAAAAACGCCATTCCGTCGAGTTTTTGCGCTCGATTAGCCATCTACGTCCGCGCGCCAACCTGTTTCAATGCGCGTTCAGGGTACGGTCGGTGGTCTCCCAGGCCATCCATCGCTTTATGCACGAGCGGGACTTTACCTATGTGCACACGCCGCTGATTACCACCAGCGATGCCGAGGGCGCCGGCGAAATGTTCCACGTGACTACGCTGGACTTAGACAACCCGCCGCACAGCCAAGAAGGCAAGGTGGACTATAGCCAAGACTTTTTTGGAAAACCGGTGTACCTTACGGTAAGCGGGCAGCTCAATGCGGAAGCGCTGGCCATGGCTTTTCGCAACGTATATACCTTTGGGCCCACCTTCCGCGCGGAAAACAGCTATACGCCCCGCCATGCGGCCGAGTTTTGGATGGTGGAACCCGAGATAGCCTTTGCCGACCTGGCCGATGATATGCAGCTGCAGGAAGATATGGTCAAATATTTGATCCGTGCGGTGTTGGACGAGTTGCCCGAAGAAATGGAGTTTTTGGATAGTTTTGTGTCTAAAGGACTGATCGACAGGCTAAGCGCCGTGTACGAAGCCGACTTTGCCCGGGTGAGTTACACCGAGGCGGTTGAGCTGCTTAAAAAGAGTGGCAAGGAATTTGAGTATCCGGTGTTTTGGGGCTGCGATTTGCAGACCGAACACGAGCGCTATCTGGCCGAAGAATACTTTAAAGGCCCGGTGTTTGTGACCGATTATCCCAAGGAGATTAAATCCTTTTACATGCGCCTGAACGACGATGGCAAGACGGTGGCGGCCTCGGATTTGATGGTACCCGGCATCGGCGAGCTATGCGGTGGCAGCCAACGCGAAGAGCGCCACGATGTGCTGGTGGAGCGTATGAACGAGCTGGGAATAGGGTTGGAGAACTATCATTGGTATTTGGAGTTGCGCAAATTTGGCACGGTTCCCCACGCCGGTTTTGGCATGGGGCTGGACAGGTTCATCATGTACCTAACTGGTGTGTCCAACATTCGCGACGTGCTGCCCTTCCCAAGAACTCCGAAAAGCGCAGAATTTTAAACGCGTTCCGGCCTGATGCAACGATCGGGCCGGAATTTTTATGGGCGATGGGGTTTTGATTTTTGCAACAGGTGCCGGGAATTGACAAAAATCAGGTTTTGATATATAGTGACAAGCGCTATAGGCGATATAATAGACAGTTCGAAACCCTCCTGTCTCAAAACAAAACTAGGCGTGGCGCTTTGGCGCCTTTTGTTTGCGCGGAAGGTTTCCGTGCTTTTTCTATTAATCAAAAGAAAACAGGAGGCGCATCATGAATAATATTCGTTTTTCTACGAAAAAACTGGCGGTTTCGGGGGTGCTAGCGGCCATCTATGTGGTTATTACGCTGTTGCTTCGCCCTATCAGCTATGGGCAGATTCAGGTACGCGTAGCCGAAGCGCTCGCCATGCTGCCGGTTTTCGGCACGACACCGGTACCTGGTCTGTTTGTGGGGTGTTTGATTGCAAACTTCTTGGGTGGGGCGAACGGTGTGAACTTGGTGGACACGATCTTTGGCTCATTAACGACCTTGGTCGCTGCTTGCTTAACTTATGCGCTGCGCCGCCGTCCGTTGGTGGCTGGCCTTCCTCCCGTGGCTTTAAACGCCGTGGTCGTCGGGCTTACGCTTCACTATACCGCCGGGCTTCCACTGCTCATTACCATGCTGTGGGTTGGGCTGGGACAGGCGATTGCGGTGTACGGGCTTGGTTTGCCGCTGATGCATGCGATCAAAAAGCTGCCTCGAAATCCCTTTGAGTAGCCTTTGAAATCACGAACCATTTGTAAATGTTTCAATATTATTCAAAAAACAGACCGAATTCCGATGTTTTTGGGTATATTTTGCTTGAAATTGTAACAACTTTGCAATATAATAAGAAAAGCTTATAACATTCGGGTCATAAGTATAGAATTTGAAAGTATTGCAAGGAAGGTGCTCAACATTGGAACCTGATTCGATAGCAAACAGAGCTAAGAAGTTGGTCGCATCGTTGGCCGTGATCCTCATCATATTTGCAGCTATGCCGGCAAGCGCTTGGGCGGCAAAAGCCGGAGACACATACAAAGTGAATGTCTCCTCGGTAAAGCTTCGCGCCAAAGCGTCCAGCAAGGGGAAAGCTGTAAAGACCTTAAAAAAAGGCAATCAAGTGGAAATACTGGCTGATAAGGGAGCCTGGGTTAAGGTAAAAATCGGTGGGAAGACCGGATATGTTCAGGAGAAGAAGCTCAAAAAAGTTTCCAAGGCTAAAGAATCTACGTCCTCAAAGAAGATTGAAGTTGCTCATGCGAATGGCAATGTGAAATCCACAAAGTCTTGTACTATCTACAAAGAGAATTCTACCAAGTCCAAAAAAGTGATCAAGATTAAAAAAGGTGTAAAGCTGACTTTAACCGGGTCGGTAGGCAGCTGGTATAAAGTCAAAACGGCTTCGGGCAAGGTGGGCTTTGTAAAACAGTCTTGCGTCAAAAAGGTAACCGAATCTACGGAAACCAAATATACTACCCTCAAAAAAGGCAGCAAGGGCAGCAAAGTCAAGAAGCTGCAGCAGCGCCTGAACGAGCTGGGCTATTTAAACAAGAATAAAATCAACAGCAAATACGACTCTTCTACCGTGAATGCGGTGAAGGCATTCCAGAAAGCAGCCAAGCTGAGCACTAAGAACGGCACGGCCAATGCAGTTACGCAAAAAGTGCTGTACGCATCCGACGCGCCTAAGAAATCCGGCTCTTCAAAAAACGATACCAATTCCAGTGGCGTAATGAAGATGGACTGGTTTAAAAATAACATGAACTCGATCTTCCCTCGCCGCAGCTACGCATACATTGAGGATGTGAAGACCGGCACCCGCATTAAGATTCGCCGGGTAGGGGGAAGCAAGCACGCCGATATTGAGCCGGCGACCGCGAGCGATACCGCTAAACTCAAAAAGCTGTACGGTGGATCCTGGTCCTGGAACAGCCGCTCTGTGATCCTAGAGGTGGACGGCAAGCGCATTGCAGGGGCGATCAACGGCATGCCCCACGGCGACGGAATCAGCACCACCAACAATTTTGACGGACATTTTTGTTTGCACCTGACCAACAGCAGATGCCATGGATCGGATAAAATCAACCAGGCGCATCAAAAGGCCATCGAATACGCTTTTAAAAACGCCAAATAAGATGATATAGAAATATTTTAAAAAGGATCTCCACCCATGGGTGGAGATCCTTTTTGTGCTGCGATGACATATGCGCGAACTTTGTTCTCTGCCTTTAAGATATCAATTTTAATACGCAAACTTAATAAGACGCTGTAAGGCGCATAAATGTTGCGAAAATTGTTTGGTTATTGTTTAAATATTGCGATTTCGTCATATATTTGAATAATTTGCTTGATTTTGAAACAGTTTTGTAATATAATGCCAGTTATGAGTTGAACCCCTGTTTGTGATCCAGCTTAAGGAGGCATTACCAAATCATGGAAACTCAAAGTAAACTAGTCAAACGCATTGCGCTAGTAGCAATGATCTTATTTGTATTGCCGTTTCTTCAGATCAATGCGGAAGCGGCCAGTGCAAAGCTACAGGTTACGGCTTCTCAAATCAAAATACGCAAGAGCGCATCCGCCAGTTCAAAGGCGTTGGTGAGCGCGAAAAAGGGCGCAACCCTCAAAAAAGAGGGTTCGTCGGGAAGTTGGTACAAGGTCAGCTATCAGGGCAAGACCGGCTATGTGAAAAAGAGCCAGGTAGAGGTTAAGGACTCCGACGATGACAAGGCCGAATCCATAAAAATTACGGCTAAGAAAGCTTATCTGTATAAGAGCAGCAAGACGAGTTCCAAAAAATTGAGCACGCTTAAAAAGGGCAAAAAGGTAACCTTGCTCAAAAAGGTGGACGACGGAAAGTGGCTTAAAGTAAAGGTGGGCGGGAAAACAGGCTATATTTTAAGCAAAAACACCGAGCTGGCCAAAGACATAAAGTCTGCTGAAAATGAATACAAGACTTTGAAAAAAGGAGACAAGGGCGAGGCGGTCAAAAAGCTGCAAAAACGGCTCAAGGAGCTGGGCTATTTTGACGGCAACGTGGCGGGCAACTACTACAGCATAACCGCTAAGGCGGTAAAGGAATTCCAGAAGGCTGCCGACATTAAGGCGACGGGCAACGCCAACGTAGCCACCCAGAAGGCATTGTTTGCAAGCGACGCGCCCAAGAAGTCGGACGCTAAGAACGAAAAGAACGATAAGAATGAATACAAGGCTTTAAAAAAGGGTGATAAAGGCGAGGCAGTCAAAAAGCTGCAAAAACGGCTCAAGGAGCTGGGCTATTTTGACGGCAACGTGGCGGGCAACTACTACAGCATAACCGCTAAGGCGGTAAAGGAATTCCAGAAGGCTGCCGACATTAAGGCGACGGGCAACGCCAACGTAGCCACCCAGAAGGCGCTGTTTGCCAGCAACGCGCCCAAGAAATCGGACGCCAAAAAGGGCGATGCGACTTCGGATAAAAAGGATTCCGATAAGAAAAGCTCCAAGGTAAAAGAGGCCGACTGGTGGACCAGCAATATCCAGCAGGTGTTCGCCCGGGGCACCACGGCCACCATTACCGATGTGGCTACCGGAATTTCCTGGAAGGAACAGCGCCGCGGCGGCACCAACCACGCCGACGTTCAACCGCTCACTGCGGCGGATACCGCAAAAATGAAGCAGGCTTACGGCGGCAGCTGGTCTTGGGACCGCAGGGCTGTGTGGGTGACGGTAGGCGGACAAACCTACGCTGCGTCTATGAACGGCATGCCCCACGGCGGTGGCTCGATTCAAGGCAACGATTTCAACGGGCACCACTGCATTCACTTTACCAACAGCCGAACCCATGGCGGAAACCGTTTGGATCCAGCTCACCAGGCAGCCGTCAAAAAGGCGCTGGAAGCCGGAAAATAAGCAGATTATAAAAAGAGCAGCACCGATTATGACAATCGGTGCTGCTTTATTTCTGTTTTTCACAAAAATCCAGATTCCAACTTAAATTCACATCGAAGCGCCAAGTCAAAACGCTCACCGTTGCATAGCCGTTGTCCAGCCAATAGCAGTCGGAGCCTTCTTCCAGTGAAAATGTGTTGTTCTGGAGCCAGAGCGTGCAGCGGCCCTCTTTGCTGAAAGGCTCATCGACTTCGCACATAGACTCCTTTTGCCAAGCGATAAAACCTAGGGGGGCCTGGCGCAAACCGCGGATGGGTTCTGCCGGCACGTTTAGGTTGATGATTTGGCCGGGCGGCAGCGGATGGGCCAGCAAATTCTGCGCCGTTTGAAGGGTGAGGCCTGCCGCCGGGGCAAAGTCTGTGCCGCTGTGCAAAGAAACGGCCAGAGCGGGCAAACCCAACATAGCCGCTTCGACGGCTGCGCCCACGGTGCCCGAATACACGCAGTCGGTGCCCAAATTGGCGCCGTGGTTGATGCCGGACACTACGATATCCACGCGGCCGCGCGCCAGCTCATTGCAGGCCAGCAGCGCACAGTCTGCCGGCGTGCCGTCCAGCGCCCAAGCGGCCTCGGCCTTGGGATAGCTTTCTGAAATATCCACCAGGCGCAGCGGTTGTCGTAGGGTTATGCTGTGGCTGGCGCCGCTGCGCTGGCTTAAGGGCGCACACAAAAACACTTTGTGCCCTGCACTTGTAAACGCTTCGTATAGACTGCGGATGCCCTGAGCGGTATATCCGTCATCGTTGATCAACAAAACCCGCATTGCCTATTCTCCTTCGTTTGCGTTAATTATTCTTGTGCCGCAGGTTTGGTTTCGATGGAAGGCAAAGGCTCTTTGAGCACATCTTCCGGGCTGTATTCGTTAAGCTCGGGCAGATCTTCTAAGGATGCGATGCCGAAATGTTGCAAGAATACTTCGGTGGTGCCGTACAGGATGGGCCTGCCCAGGCCTTCCTTGCGCCCCACCTCGCAGATCATGCCCTTGTTGCTCAGCGACTGCATGGAATAATCGCATTTGACGCCGCGAATGGCTTCTACCTCGGCTTTGGTAACCGGTTGCCGGTAGGCCACGATGGATAAGGTTTCCATCATCGCCTGGGACAACGACTGTTTTTGCACCGGCTGTAGCAAGCGCTCTATGTATTTTGCATATTCCGGCCGGGTGGTTAGCTGCACGCTATCCCCAAACCGGTTGAGCTTAAGGCCGCGCTTTTCCACATCGTAATGATGGGCCAACTGCTCCAGCGCCGGATCCAGCTCCATGACGGTCAGATCCAGCGCGTGGGCCAAATCCTCCCGCGCTACGGCCTCGCCGGCGACAAACAAAATTGCTTCTATGATTCCACACAATTCACTCTGGTCCAACGTTAACCCTCCACATTCTTGCGGCGTTTTGATACCATAATTTCTTCGAAAGCGTTCGACTGGCTGACGCTGACGCGTTCCAGCTTTAGCATTTCCAATAGCGCCATAAACACTGTAACCACTTCCACCTTGCTGGGCGAATCTTCGAACAATGCGCTGAACTTCACCGGTTTTTTTTGTATGCGGGATTGTATGCGGAACATGCCCTGCTGCACGGTGATGCTGTCTCTGCGGATTTCCCGCTGCACCGGTGCCGGCTGATTTTGCCGGTCTTCAAAGCGTCTCAAAACTTTGGCAAAGGCCCGGGTGAGCCCGTCTAGCGTAAGGCCGGTGAGTTCCACTTCCGGAGGCGGCAGAGGATATTCTTCGGGCAATTTGCTCAGCAGCGCTTTGGCTTCTTCTTCCAAGCGCTTCATGTCGGAGCTGGCCTCCTTAAAGGCCTTGTACTCGGTCAGCTGGCGAATCAGCGCCTGTTCCGGGGTTTCTTCCCCTTCTTCGGGTTCTTTGGGCGGGCGGGGCAGCAGCGCCCGGGATTTGATTTCCATCAGCGTGGCCGCCATGGCCAGAAATTCGCTGGCCGAATCCATATCCAGTTGATCTAGCCCCGCCATGGATTGTAGATACTGTTCGGTGATTTCGGACACGAAGATTTCGTGAATGTCTATCTTGGCGCGGGAAATCAGCGTGAGCAGCAGGTCTAGCGGCCCATCGAATTCGTTTAGCGATACCACATACGCCATCTAAAAGCCTCCTACATTATTACTTCGGCCAATCGTATCCACATGCTTATGAAGGCTTCCCCCGTGCGGAAAAAGAAAAAATCGACGCCATAGCCTAAAAATTTGCTCAAAACTCCTGTAAATGCAGCTGCATAAATAATGACCCGTCCGATCTGCATGGCGCGCACCGAAGCGAAGTAGGATTTTTTGAAAACCAGATCGTTGAGCACGTGGTAGCCATCCAGCGGCGGAATGGGCAGCAGGTTAAAAAGCATGATGACCAAATTATATCTGGCGCATATGCTCAAAAACTGATAGAAGTATAGGGACACCGTTCCTTCGCCGGACCAAAACACGTACATTGCCGTGTAGGCTAACATGCTCAACAAAAACAGCAGATAGTTGGTGGCCACCCCGGCGATGGACACCTTAAAGTCGTCCATACGGCCGTTTCTGTAGTTGAGGGGGTTTACAGGAACCGGCTTAGCCCAACCGATGCCCACCAGAATCATCATCAGAAAGCCTGCCGGATCAATGTGATTCAAAGGGTTGAGGGTCAACCGGCCCATCAGTTTTGCGGTATCATCCCCACAGCGGTATGCTACGAAGCCGTGGGCACATTCGTGAAAGCTCAGCGCAATCAAAATGGCGGGCAGGCTGATTAAAAGGGACTCTATAAAACCTATGGGATCGTCAAATAAATCAAAAATTGGCAAATACAAAATATGCACGTCCCTTCGCGTTAATATCATACTCATTATACCCTAGCAGACTGTCGTACCGCAACCGCGACGGCCGGGAAATTGCCGGAATGAGCCAAAGTGGGCGCAGATTTAGAATGAAGCAGGTTGCTGCTAAAGGGAGTGAATAGCAGGCATGGCGCAATCGAAGGGTTGGTGTTATAATAGTTTTAAAGAATCAAAGGAGGGGTGCCCATGAGCACACAGGTTGCCGACAGACTGATTGCCCTCAGGCGGCACAACAACTTTTCCCGCAAGGAACTGGCCGAGAGGCTGGGCGTAAGCACAGATGCGGTTATTGAGTGGGAAGAAGCCAAAGCCAAGCCTGAGATGGGTGATGTGCTGGCCCTTTCCAAGCTGTATGGGGTAACGCTGGACGAACTGCTGGATCCTTCGATGCCGCTACCCGCCGCGCCGCAAATAGAAGAGGTGGAAGCCGAATTTGTGGAAGTTGAAGTGCTGGAGCCGGAGCTGGGCGACAAGAAGGACAAAAAAGCCGAGCGCCGCGCGAGGGAGCGCCGCGAAAACGTAGATGGATTGTTGTGGATGGCTCTGTGCTTTTTTCTGGCGCTGTGGTTGCGTCCGGTGCTGCCCAATTTTCCCTACCCGGTATTTGTAACCATATTCTATTTGGGAATGGGGTTTATAGGCGGCCTTTGGCATCCGGGCTGGCTGTTGTATCTGACGGTGCCGCTCTATTATTCAGTTTAAGCTGTTTATCACAATATGGATTTAAAAAAGGTTCTAGGGTAAAACTTAGAGCCTTTTATGGTTTCTTGCGGGCCGGTTTTGTGATACTATGGACAAAGATTTTACTACGCCTACGGAGGGGACTTTATGGATTTGCATCAAGCGACCAGCCGATGCTGGGCCGAGATTGATTTGGACCGGCTCAAACAAAATTTTCACAACGCCCAAACCGAAATCGCGGGCAACGCCCAAATCATTCCGGTGCTGAAGGCTAACGCCTACGGCATGGGTTCGATTCCGGTCGCCCGCGCGCTGATGGAGGTTGGCGCCGATGAGTTTGCTGTGGCCAGTTTTCAGGAAGCGATGGAGCTGCGCCGGGCGATCAAGGATTGCCGTTTGCTGGTGATGGGGATGACCGGAGACTGTGATTTGCGCCAGGCGGTTGAAGAAAAGATTGCCGTGACCGTGTTTGACACTCACCAGCCCCAGCTGCTGAGCGAAATCGCCTGTCAACTGGGCTTAACCGCCCACATTGAATTAAAGCTGGACACCGGGCTGCACCGGTTGGGCTTTGATTGCGCCATTGCAGCCGATCAGATCAGCGGGTTTGCCTGTCTGCCGGGTCTATCCATCGACGGTTTGTTTACCCACCTGGCGCTTCGGGATGCGCAAGGGGACCGGCGCCAGTTTGAGCTTTTTCACCAGGTGGCCGATCAGCTGAAGGTCCTTAACATTCACCCCAAGCGGCTGCACATGTCCGATAGCATCGGCATGGTGCGCTATCCCCAGCAGCAGCTGAATGCGGTGCGGCTGGGCGCGTATTTGTTTGGCGTTGCGCCCTCGGGCTACGCCGAGGCAGCCCAAAAAGTGCTTTCAATCTGCGATTTTAAGACCCGCGTGGTGCAAATACGCTGGGTGGAGGCTGGCGAATGCATCGGATATGACGAGGATCACCCGCTAAAAGAACGTTCGCTGATTGCCACGTTGAGCGCCGGATATGTGGACGGTTTTCCCCGCACAACCGGCGTGGGCGAAGTGGAAATCCGCGGACGGCGCGCGCCGGTGGTCGGCCTGGTGTGTATGGACCAAATGATGGTGGATGTGGGGCGGATTCCGGGTGTGCAGCCCGGGGACGAAGCCATTTTGCTGGGCGGCGGTATTTCTATCAAAGAGTACGCCGATTTGGCCCAGCTCAACCGGAATGAAGCCTATAGCCGGATCAACCGACGCGTTCCGCGGGTGTACTATTCGGGCGGCATTCCCGTTCAAATTGTGGATTATATGAATACCGTAGAGTAGGAGGGAGCGATCCTGATGACCGATGAACAACTAAAGCGAGAGGCCGACCAATTGGCGCCCTGGCTGGTAGACTTGCGGCACCAGCTTCACCGGATCCCTGAGCCCGGGTTTGAGGAATACAAGACCCAGGCATTGATCATGCGCACGCTGGATGAACTGGGGATTGAATATGACGCCCAAAGAACCTGGATTATAGCCCTTATACGGGGCGGACAGCCAGGACCAACGGTGGCGCTGCGGGCCGACATGGATGCGCTGCCCATTCAAGAGCAGACTGAGTGCGATTTTGCATCCACCCATTCCGGCTATATGCACGCTTGCGGCCACGACGCCCACGTTACGATGGTGCTCGGCGCGGCCAAGCTGCTCAAGGCACACGCAGGGGAACTTTCGGGCAATGTGAAGCTGTTTTTCCAGCCGGCGGAAGAGACCGACGGCGGCGCACTGCCGATGATTGAGGCCGGGTGCATGCAAAATCCTGAAGTCAGCCGCGTATTTGGGCTGCATGTGATGCCCAATCTGCCGGTGGGCACGGTGGAAAGCCGTTTTGGCGCGTTAAACGGCGCTAGCGACGATATTCAGATTGCGGTAAAGGGCAAATCTGCCCACGGTGCATATCCGGATTTGGGCGTGGATGCCATCGCCTGCGCGGCTCAAGTGATCACAGCGTTGCAGACGCTGGTTTCGCGCAACACTTCCCCGTTGGATAGCGCGGTGCTGAGCTTTGGCACGATAGAAGGCGGTACGGCCAGCAATGTGCTGTGCGATGAGGTGCGCATACACGGTACGCTGCGCACCATAAGCCCGAAAACCCGGGAAAAGCTGCGGGCCAAGATTAGCGAAATTGCGCAGGGCGTGAGCCGCGCTATGGACGCAGATGCCGAGGTGACCATCACCCCGGGCTATTGCGCGCTGATCAACCATGAAAAAGACGTTGAGCATATCTTTGAAACCGCTAAGCGGCTGCTGGGCGAGGAAAACGTGCTGGTGAAAAGCCAGCCCAGCCTGGGGGTTGAAGACTTTTCTTATTTTATTGCCGATACGCCGGGCGCTTTCTTTCACCTGGGCTGTTCGGACCCGGAGGCACAAGATCCTGCGCCCTTGCACAACTGCAGGTTTGCGCTGGATGAAAGATGCCTGCCCATCGGGGTGATGATACACACCGCGCTGGTTATGGAAGCGCTGAATGGCTATACTTGATAGGATGATTTGCGGAGGGAATGCATTATGAAACTTTTTATCAGCTCCGATATTGAAGGCACGGCGGGGATCGCCCACTGGGACGAAACCGAAGCCGGCCATTTTGGCTATGAACCTTTTCGCCGGCAGATGAGCATGGAGGTGGCGGCCGCCTGTGAAGGGGCGCTGAGCGCGGGCGCCGACGAGATTCTTGTAAAGGACGCCCACGATTCGGCGCGCAATATAGACCCCAACCTGTTGCCCGAGGAGGCCAAAATCTTCCGAGGCTGGGGCATGGATCCGCTGTGCATGGTGGCCGGATTGGATCGGGATTACAGCGGGGTAATGTTTACCGGCTACCATTCGGCGGCGGGCACCAATTTTAACCCGTTGTCCCACACCATGACCACTCAAAACAATTCGGTGCATATCAATGGGGAGTTGGCCAGCGAGCTGTATATTCACGCATTGGCGGCCGCTTACTTGAATGTACCCGTTTTGATGGTGACCGGGGATGAGGGCCTGTGCCAATGGATGCAGGGTAAAAACCCGGCTGTCGTGACGGTGCCCGTCAGCGCGGGCATGGGGCGCGGCTCTATTTCCATCCATCCGGCAAAAGCTGTCAAGCTTATCCGCGAAGGCGCGAAAAGGGCGGTTGAGCGGATTGGCCAGGTAAAGCCCTTTGATTTGCCCGACAGTTTCGCGGTAGAAATTTGTTACAAAGAGCACTCTGAGGCGCGGCGCACCAGTTTTTATCCTGGCGCCAGGTTGCTGTCCAGCCACCGGATTGGGTTTCAAGCCCAGGACTATATGGAAGTCTTGCGCTTCTTTCATTTTGTGCTGTAATAAGATTATAAAAAGGTTCCTTCCCAAATATGGGGAGGAACCTTTTTTGCATTTTGTTATTTATTCGGTTTCTTCTGATTTTTCTGTTTTTTTCTTGGGGCTGGTTGCGCGTGGTTTTCTGGCAGCCGGCTTGCTTGTAGCCGATTTGGTTTCGGTTACCTTGCCAGCTTCTGCCTCTTCCTTTCTCTTACGGGGAATGCGAGGTTTGCGGGGCTTGGGCGCAGGCTTGCCTTCTGCAGTGAGCCCATTGTAAAGCGCTATATACTCATGGGCCGATTGATCCCAGCCATGTTGCTCGTTCATCGCCCGCACCACCAATTTTTTCCACAGCTCCGGACGGTCGCGGTAGTAACGCACAGCCCGCTCGATTACGTGTAGCATATCGTGGGCGTTGTAATTGAGGAAGGTGAAGCCGTTGCCTTCATCGGTATATTTGTTGTAGGACAGTACGGTATCCCGCAGGCCGCCGGTTTCCCGCACGATGGGCAAGGTGCCGTAGCGCAAGGAAATCATTTGGCTCAATCCGCAGGGCTCAAACTGGGAAGGCATCAAGAACATGTCGGCACCGGCGTAAATTTGGTGGGCCAACTCGTGGTTCATTTCGATGCGCGCAGCCAACTGGCCCGGATATTTCCATTGGGCCCAGTTGAACAAATCTTCAAACCGGCGTTCGCCCTTGCCCAGTACCACCAGCTGGGCGCCGGTGGACATAATGTCTTTTAGGACAACGTTGACCAGATCCAACCCTTTTTGGCTGGACAGGCGCCCGACCATGCCGATTAGCGGGATGCTTTCGTCTTCCACCAAGCCCAGCTTTCGCTGAAGCGCCAGCTTGTTGAGCTTTTTGTTTTCCAAAGCATCGGCTGAATAGTGTTGATCGATCAGCGGATCGGTTTGCGGATCATATTCTTCGATGTCGATTCCGTTTAATATCCCGGCCAATTGGGCAGAACGTTTGCGCAACAGGCCGTCCAACCGCTCGCCGTAATAGGCCGTTTGGATTTCCTGGGCGTAGGTGGGGCTAACCGTGGTGATGCGCTGGGCGTAAGTGATTCCGGCCTTCATATAGTTTGCTTGGCCGTAAAATTCCATTCCGTCGGCGGCATAGGCCCATTCGCCCAAAGAGACAAGATCTTCAACGTAATCTATGCCGAACACACCCTGGTATTGCAGGTTGTGGATGGTAAACACGGTGTGCAGCTTTTCGTACAGCGGCAGATGGCGGTATTGGGACTCCAACAAAATGGGAATCAAGCCGGTTTGCCAGTCGTGGCAATGGAGTACGTCGGGCAGGTAATCGATTTGGGGCAGCGCTTCCAACACCGCACGGCAGAAGAAGGCAAAGCGCTCTCCTTCATCGCCGCCCAGGCCGTACACATACGGCCGACCGAAATAATATTCATTGTCCACAAAATAGTAGACTACACCGTTGTGTTCCAGCTTTTCGATTCCGCAGTACTGCCTGCGCCATCCGAGGTTTACGTAGAAGTAGAGCAAATGCTCCATCTTTTCCCGCCACTCGCTGGAGATTTCCCGGTACAGCGGCAGAATCACCCGGACCTCCGCATCCTTTTCTTTATTCAATTCCTTGGGCAATGCGCCGACCACATCGGCCAGCCCGCCTGTTTTTACAAAAGGCACACATTCCGATGCCGCAAACAAAACTTTCATATGTTTACTCACTCCTAAACAAAAATCAAAGCGAGCGCGCACACGTGCGCGCCCGATTCTATAGACTGGTATTTTTGGTGATGACAATCGGATAATCCGGTTGGCCGATCAGGCGGCCGTTGGGCTTGATGCTGACCGATTTATCAAAGATGACATTTTCCAGGTGGGCGCCATCGCGCACATCGGAATCCTGCATCAGTATGCTGTTTTTCACGACAGCGCCATTGCCCACCCGGACGCCGCGGAAAAGTATGCTGTTTTCCACCGTGCCTTCGATTACGCAGCCGTCTGCCAACAGCGAATTGACGGCCTTGCCGCTGGCGGTGTAGGTGGCCGGAACCTCGTCGCGCACTTTGGTATAAATCGGGTTTGAAGCCAACAATTCCCGCCGGATTCCGTAATCCAGCAGATCCATGTTGAAGCGGTAAAAGCTGAGCACTGAATCAATCTTGGTGCAGTAGCCCTTGTGCTCGTACCCTTGAATGTTCAAAACGCCGTTGTGCACATATTGCTGCAACAGATCTCGGTTGAAATCGTGCAGCCCGCGAGAGAAGGCTTGATCCACCAGGTGGATGAGCAGGGTACGCTTGATCATTAAAACATCCATATAGCGGTTGTTGTAGCTGGGGCTGACGGCCATGGACTCCAGATCGGTGATCCGGTTGTCGGCATCCACATCCAGAAACACGCCGCGCCTGGAAAAGACTTCGCTGGAGGTCATGGGTTTGGGCGTAGTTTTCTCGTACATCAACGTAATGTCGGCGTTGTTTTCTACGTGTTGGCGGAACATTTCTTCGAAGCGGATATTGAACACGCTGTGGGCCCCGGTTAAAATCACGTATTCCTGTTTTGAACGGCGCAAGTAACTCATATTAGAGCGGAGTGCATCCATGATGCCGCCGTAGGTGCCCAAATTCTCACGGGTTAAAAAGGGAGGCAGAATGCGCAAGCCATTGTTGCGCGTATGCAGATCCCATTCCTTGCCCGAACCTAGATGGTCCATCAAAGAGTGATAGTTTTTTTGCATGATGACGCCCACGTTGCGCACGCCGCTGTTGACCAAGCTGGACAACACAAAGTCGATGATGCGGTAACGTCCGGCAACCGGCAGCGCCGCAACTGCGCGCGATACCGTAAGCTCGCGCAGCGTCAGATCGTTCCTGCTGGTATAAATGATTCCCATCAAATCCCGTTCGTTCACAGTATCGCCCCCTCTTCATTCTGGATGAAGTCGTCTGCATCCACCTGCGCTCCGGGCTGGAGCACGTAGCCCTTGGGCAGAATTGTATCTTGTCCAACTAAGGCAATTTCTCCTTCTGTAGCGCCGATCATGCAATCGGCCGAAACAACCGAATTCTCGCCGACGATCGCGCGCACGACCACGGCACCGGCCTGTATTACAGCGCCGGGCATGATTACAGAATCCTCCACTCTGGCACCGTGTTCAATTTGCACCCCGGCAAACAAAACACTGTGCAACACTTCGCCGTTTACCTCGCAGCCTTCGGTGATCATGCTGCCGGCCACGGAAGCTCCATCGCCCACGTAGTGGGGAGGCATGATCGGGTTGCGCGCGTATATGCGCCAGCTCGGGTCGTACAAGTCGAAGGCGGGTGGCGTTTTTAACAAATCCATGTTGGCTTCCCACAAGCTTTCAATGGTGCCCACGTCTTTCCAATAATCGCCAAACTCAAAGGCGATCATTTTGCGTCCATCGGCCAACATTTTGGGGATAATGTTTTTGCCGAAATCGTTTTGGGATTCCTTGTTGGCTTCGTCATTTTCCAAGTACTCTTTCATGGCCGACCAGGAGAATACATAGACGCCCATGGAGGCTTTGTTGCTCTTGGGGTTTTTGGGTTTCTCTTCGAAGTCGACGATTACGTTATCTTCGTCGGTTTCCATGATGCCAAATCGGCTGGCTTCGCTCCAGGGTACTGAACGCACCGCGATGGTCACATCGGCACCGTTGCGCACATGGGTGTTGAGCATGGAGTTGTAATTCATTTTGTAGATGTGGTCGCCCGAGAGTACCAGCACATAGTCGGGATTGTACTGCTGAATGAAAGGAACGTTTTGGTAAATGGCATTGGCCGTGCCGCGGTACCATTCGCCGATGTTTCCGCGCACATACGGAGGTAACACAAACACTCCGCCGTTTGCCAAGTCCAAATCCCAAGGCTGTCCGGAACCGATATAGCTATTTAATTCTAACGGTTGATATTGGGTCAGCACGCCGACCACGTCAATGCCCGAATTCGCACAATTCGACAACGGAAAATCGATAATCCGGTATTTTCCGCCAAACGGAACCGCGGGCTTTGCCATTTTTTTGGTCAGCGCTCCCAATCGGCTTCCCTGTCCCCCTGCCAACAACATGGCAATACATCGTTTCTTTTTCAATTTGAATCACTGCCCTCCGCTTATGATATTTGGAGCAAATTTGCCGGCGCTAAAAATTGAAAAACTATGCTCGCCGTGTGCAAAAAGCATATTTCTTTCTAACAACCAGCGCTCGGTTAAAAGTTTAGACTTGCCATACTTCGCTTGATTTACAGTTAAATCTGCAAGTAAGGCTTGTTACATTATTGTAACCAAAAAACATAAATTAATCTACTCTTTACATACTTTTTTGGCAAATTGCACTATATAAATACCGTATTTGACATTAATAGTTCATATAAAGTGCATCACGGATATAAAAACATAACCATCCCTGCGGGCAATGCATGGGATGGTTGGTGTTTAATGCTCGAAACAGCTGCCGCCGATAAATTCGCGCAGGATGGAATTGGTTGGAACCTCGTCTTCCGCGTCGGCGGTTTTGAAATAATTCAAGAACTTGACGATGCGCTGGGCGGCGGTATATTGGCGGTGATCTTTGCTGATTTCTAGCAGCAGTGGGTAAACATGGCGCTTTAAAATAGAAAGCTCATACACCAGCGAGGAGTTAAACAACACATCGGCATTTTCTTGGTAGGGGAAGATGTATTTTTCTTCTCCGCGGCGCACGGAGGACCACATTTCTAGGGTTTGGGCAATCGTAGTGCCGCGGAAGTGGTGGTCGCGCACCATGCGGCGGATCAGCCTGGCGTCGGTGGTACGGATGCGGTTGTGGTTGTCCAAATTCAAGGTGGTCAGCGAGCTGATATAGATTTTAAACTTCAATTCGCTGGGAATGGAGCTGGTGAGTTCGTCGTTTAAGCCGTGAATTCCTTCAATAATCAAAGGATGTTGTACATCCAGCTGGAGCAGTTTGCCGTCGGGCATGCTTCGGCCTTGCTTAAAATCGAACCAGGGCAGCTGAACCCGTTCCCCTTGGAGCAGTTGCACCATGTGTTCGTTGAACAAATCTATATTCAGGGTTTCCAGCCGCTCCAGGTCCCGGCTTCCGTCGGGCTCCAAGGGAACCTTGTCCCGGTCGATATAGTAGTCATCTAGGGATATGGAAACCGGCTTTAAGCCCAGCACCCGCAGTGCAATGCTTAAGCGGTTGGAAAAGGTGGTTTTGCCCGAGGAGGAAGGGCCTGCGATCAGGATAAGGCGCGCATCACTTTTTTGAAACTGTTCGGCCATTTCAAAGATGGAGCGCTGGTGCAGGGCTTCATTGACGCGGATGAATTCGCGTAGCTGGCCGCCGGCAATCATGTGGTTTAAATCGGCCACGTTTGCGCAACCCAGGATGTCGGACCAGCGGGCAGATTCGGCGTAGCAACGCATCAACTTGGGTTGATCCCGAAAGGGAGATACCTTATCGGGCTGGTCGGATTCGGGCAGCATGAGCACCATGCCCGGCATATAAAACTTCAGCTGAAAAACTGGAATATAGTCGGTGGAGGGCGCCATGATCCCGTAAAAGTACTCCTGCATATCGCCACAGCTGTACAGGTGAAAATAGTCCAGCGAGCGGTGGGAGAGCAGCCGGACCTTGTCGATCATGTGGTGCTCTTTAAAGTACTCTATGGCGCGCTCCTTGCTCAGGGTATGGCGCACAAAGGGTAAGTTCCGCGCAACGATTTCGCGCATGCGTGCCTCGATTTTGCGAACCGTGGTGTTGTTTAGTTTATCGATGTTTTCCAGCGTCATGTAGATGCCGTTACCGATCGAATTTTCGATGCGCAGGTCGGCATCAGGATGGAGTTCGTGCAGCGCAAGCAGCAATATAAAGCGCAAAGAGCGCTCGTATAGCCTGCGGCCTTCTGTGTGGGCATAATTGACGGTGGACGCGTTGCAGCCGTCGGGTATAGGCTCGGTGAGCGCGAATGTGCGCCCGCCTATGCGCACAGCCAACGTGCGCCCCGGTTTGACTTCGTTTTGCGTTACTTCTTCAAAAGTGGTTCCCTGGGCAACGCAAAGAGCTTCACCATCTAAGGTGAAGCGGATCATGGTATTGGTGTCAGCCATTTTTTCCTCCGGACCTCCTGTGCTATTAAGCCTTGGGGATCAATTCAGATGTACAGTGAGGGCACCGGGTTGCCTTCTCGTTTACCGGATCAAAGCAGTAGGGGCATAATGTGGGCTGGGGTGCCTCTTGCGCCGGTTTGCGCAGCTTGTTAACCATCTTTACGAACATAAAGATACAGATAGCCACCAAGAAGAAATCGATGACCGATTGCAGAAACATGCCGTAGTTCAGCGTAATTGCATCGGGTTCGGCGCCCAAAGCGATAGACCATTGGCTCACCTGGGCTTTGCCGGTTAGCAAAGAGATTAGCGGCATAAACAAATCGTTGACCAGGGACGTAACAATTTTGCCAAAGGCAGCACCGATCATCATACCTACGGCCAAGTCGATCACATTGCCTTGAAATGCGAACTTTTTAAATTCTCCCCATAGGGAATTTTTTTCTTTTTTGATCTTTTCCAACATGATTCCTCCTATGCAATTTATTTGTACCTTTTATAGATTATACCATAAATACAAGCCGGATAAACAAGATATGGATTTTTTTCAGCCTGCAAAGCTGAAATAGTGGTTTTGTTTGTGCTATAGAAATGCTACAATTGAAACGTTGAATATTTTACCGATCACAATAAGACATTGTGGCAGGATTACATTGCAGCTGAACTTTGGGAAGGGGAGACTTATGGAACAGGCCAAGTGGATTTGGGGACAAAAATTTGCGACCAAGAACAGCACTGCGCGCTTTCGCAAGGCTTTTGTGCTGAACGAGGCGCCGATGTCTGCGCTGCTGTCGGTATCGGCACACCACAATTTTAAGATGCTGGTTAACGGCGTGCCCGTCGGCGGATTGGTGTCTCCGGCGCCGAGCATATTTCAAAAGCGCAAGCTGTTTGTGCGTCACGAGATTGGAAACTTGCTTCGCCCGGGCGCAAATGCGCTGGCGTTCACCGTGCTATATTTGGGCGGGGACGGCCAGAACCGCACCGGTGGCTGTGCGGGTTTGATTTTTGAGCTAAAAATGACCATGCCGGGGGGCGAAAGGATCATCGTTTCCTCGGGTGAAGATTGCCGAACTTCCGATATTAGCGAATACGTGCCCGACTTGCCCATGCGCGAACGGCGTGGGCTTACAGGAAGTACCCTCGTGGATTTGTCCCGGATTGAACCGGACTGGGCGCTACCTGGATTTGACGACTCCGCTTGGGATCATGCGGTGATTTCCCCCGCCCAGTATTTGGTGCCGCAGCTGGATTTGCAGGGAATTCCCGAAGGCGCCGTCAGTCGAATTTGGCAACCGCAGTGCATACACAGGCGGGAAGGGTTTTGGTTGTTTGATGCGGGGGAGGTGCTCACCGGCTTTGTGCGGCTGCGCTTTAGGGCGCCTAAGGGTACGCTGATTCGGCTGCGCTATGGGGAATTGCTGGATGGCGCCCGAAAGACCTGGCAAACCAAAGATGCAAAAAATCTTGAAATCAAAATGCAGGTCGAGCGCAGCGCAGTAAACGATGTGAGCGAATATTATATGGACGAATACGTAGCGCAAGGTGAGGGAGAAGAAACATGGGCCGAAGACTTCTCCTACCGGGCGTTCCAGTTTTTTGAGTTGAGCGGGGAAGGGATTGAGCTTACATCGGTAGAGGTTTGCAAGGCGGGCACCGACGCGCATTGCGCCGGAGCTTTCGCCTGCGATGCCGACATACCCACCTGGCTGGCCGAAGCCTGCGTGCGTACCCAGAAGAATGCGATCATCGGTACGCTGGTGGACTGTCCGCACCGGGAGCAGGCCCAGTACATTGCCGATAGCCTGCGCCAAACCCACTTGCTTTTTTACAATTTCCCGGATGCGCCGGCGCTGGTGCGCAAGGTGTTGTGCGATTTTGCCGATGCACAGCTGGCCGAGGGCTATTTCCCGTTTAATTCGCCGCTGGACTGGGCGCCCGGCATGTTGCGGCTGCGCATGCCCGAGTACGATTTAATGTACGCGACATTGCTGCGAGATCTACACTTGTATTCCGGCGACAAGGCCAGCGTGGAAAAATATTATCCGGTTGCCACAAAAGCCTTGGCGTATTACTTATCGCTGCGCCACCCCAACGGCCTGATGCCCCGGCAAAAAGAAGAAACCATGCACATTCAGGATTGGCCCTACAGCGAAATTGATGATGCGGGCGATTACTGGTTCATGTTCAACGCCTACCTTTTGCAAATGCTCAAGGACACCGAGGTGCTAGCCCGCCTGCTAGGCTATGAGCAGGATGCGCGGCATTGGGATCAGGAAGCGACGCGGCTTCGCGCGGCCATCATAGACGGCTTTTATGACGAGCAAACCGGCTTATTCAAAGATACCCGGGATTCTGAGAAGCGCAACGCGGCGGTGCAGGTGATGGCCTACAAACTCAATTTGTTCGATTCGGCGCAAAAGCAATGGGTGCTCGGATGGTTGGTGCAGGCGCCCTTTGAAACCAGGGTGATCATGTCTTGGGATTATTTGAACATACTGTTTAGCGAAGGCTACAAGCAACAGGCCTACCAAATGCTGGTGGATCCAAAGGTCCGCTGGGGACGCATGATGGCCGAAGGTTGGCGCACGATTTGGGAGGGTTTTGAAGACATCGAATCTCACACCCACGCATGGAACGCCTACCCCATGCGGCTGTTCCAGCAATATTTGCTGGGCATATCCTGCGCGTCGGCGGGCTTTTCCAAGGCGCGGATAGAGCCGTTTTTCCCCGAAGGGGTGAGCGAGCTATCGGGCAGCGTGTGCACACCTTATGGCCTGATTTCGCTGCGCGCCAAGCGGAGTAAATCGCGGGCAGAGTTTGAAATTGAAGTGCCCGGCGGTGTTACGGGCTCCTTTAGCTATCAGGGGGAAGACAGGGAGCTTATGGCAGGACGGCATAGTATCTCAGTGGAGTTTTAACGCCGAGCGAGGGTGTGGCTGATTGTATGGATTTTACATGACGGCTTTATACTAAAAAGATGATCGCCGGGGACCAGTGGCCGGCGATGTGGGGGAGAAAAGGAAATGGACAAACAGGTTAAAAAGAGCCAGGTATTGATGCATGGCGGCGAAAATCCCAAGCAACACATGGGCGCCGTGGTGCCGCCGATTTTTCAAAATTCGTTATTCGTGTTGTTTGATGAGGATGAAGCGGGCGGTGGCGGCTACAGTTACAGCCGTGCGGGCAATCCCACGGTGGAATTGTGCGAGCGCAAGCTGGCCGAGCTTGAGGAGGCCGAAGATGCGGTGTGCATGGGTTCGGGCATGGCGGCGATATCTGCGGCCATTATGCACTGTGTGGGCGCGGGAGATCACGTGGTGTGTATCCGCTCCTGCTACGGCGGTACCTATGATTTGCTCAACCGTTACATAAAAAAATTTGGCGTCGAAGTCACTTTTGTGGACGGAAGTGTGAGCGATTACGAACAGGCGATTCGCCCGAACACCAAGCTGTTTTACCTGGAAAGCCCCTCGACCGCAGTGTTCCGCCTGCAGGACTTGCGCGCCCTTTCGGCTTTGGCTAAGGCCCACAACATACGCACGGTGATCGACAACACCTGGGCGACGCCCCTGCTGCAAAACCCGATGGCTTTGGGTGTGGATATGGTGGTGCACTCGGCCAGCAAATACTTGAGCGGGCATAGCGACATCGTCGCCGGGATGATCGCCGGTGCCAAGGCAGACATGGATGCAATCCGCGCTGATGAGCGCATGCTGCTGGGCAATTGTTTGGATCCCCACGCCGCATGGCTGATGCTGCGGGGCATGCGCACGATGGGGCTGCGCATCAATCAAAACGGGCGCAGCGCTCAGGCGGTGGCTGAATTTTTGGAAAGCCGGAGCGAAGTGGGGCAGGTGTTTTTTCCCGGACTTAAGAGTCATCCTGATTATGAGCTGGGCAAAGCCCAGATGAGCGGGTATTCCAGCCTAATGTCCTTTACGCTGCCCGGCGGCAACGAGCAGCGCCGCAAGTTCATTAAAGGGCTGAAGGTATTCCAAAATGGCTGCAGCTGGGGTGGGTTTGAGAGCTTGGTCATCGACTTTGGGACCCAGGCTCCAGGCGAGTTAGAGCAGCACGGTTGGCACCCCGATGCGGTGCGCATTTATGTGGGGCTGGAAGACACCCAGCTCTTGATAGAAGACTTAAGACAGGGGCTCGACGCGCTTCAGGCCTAAGCGGGCCGATATTTCTGGAGGGTATAATTTGGCAGAGACTTTTGACATTGTGGTGATCGGTGCGGGGCACGCGGGAATAGAGGCGGCCCTGGCTGCCGCGCGCTTGGGACAGCGCACGTTGCTGTTGACCTTAAACCTGGATTCGGTGGCGCTGATGCCCTGCAACCCGTCGATCGGAGGCACGGCAAAGGGCCATTTGGTGCGGGAAGTGGACGCGCTGGGCGGCGAGATGGGGCTGGCGATCGACGAAACCTTTGTGCAATCCCGTATGCTCAACACCGGCAAGGGGCCGGCGGTGCACAGCTTGCGCGCCCAGGCCGACAAGCGGCGCTACCAGTTGCGCATGCGCAGGGCTGTGGAAAGCCAGCCCAATTTGTGGCTGCGCCAGGCGGAGGTCGCCCGTATATTGACTGCAAACGGCGCAATTACCGGAGTGATTACGGTTACCGGCGCCCAAATTGATTGCCGGGCTGTGGTGGTGGCTTCTGGGGTATATTTAAAAAGCCGGATCATCATCGGCGAGCACAGCTGGCAGGGTGGCCCCCAAGGGTTGCTGGGAGCCGGACCGTTGGCCGATTCGTTGGCTGATTTAGGTTTTGCGCTACGCCGGTTTAAGACGGGCACCCCAGCCCGGGTGGATGGGCGCACGCTGGACTTCTCCAAGATGCAGCCCCAAGGGGGCGATGAGCCTGTGGTGCCTTTTTCCTTTATGACCGAGAGTGATCTTAAAAACCAGGCGATGTGTTATCTGACTTACACCACGCCCCGCACCCACGAAATTATTATGGAGAATATGCACCGGGCGCCTATGTATACCGGGGCTATTCACGGCACCGGCGCCCGCTATTGCCCTTCAATCGAAGACAAGGTGGTGCGCTTTGCCGACAAGGAGCGCCACCCGATTTTCCTGGAGCCCGAAGGGCTGGACACGGTGGAGTGGTACGCCCAAGGGTTGTCTACCAGTTTACCCGAAGAGGTGCAGCGGCAGATATACCGCAGCGTACCGGGCATGGAGCATGTCGAAATTTTGCGGTTGGCCTATGCCATCGAATACGATTGTATCGATCCGACGACCTTAAACGCACAGTTGGGCGCCAAAGAAGTTGCGGGGCTATATTTTGCCGGACAGATCAACGGCACTTCGGGCTACGAAGAGGCGGCAGCTCAGGGGTTATTGGCTGGGGTAAATGCCGCGCAGCATATTATGGAAAAACAGCCGCTGGTGCTCAGTCGTGCCGATGGCTACATTGGCGTGCTGGTGGATGATTTGATCACCAAGGGCACCGATGAACCCTATCGCATGATGACCTCCCGGGCCGAATACCGCTTGCTGCTGCGCCAGGATAACGCCGATTTACGTTTAACGCCCAAAGGATATGAGGTCGGGCTGGTGAGCGAACAGCGCTACCAGCGCATGGTGGACAAGCAAAACGCTACAAAACGGATGCTGAACAAACTGTCTTCCGCCCGGGTGGGGGCAGGAGAGGAGCTTAATCGCGTGCTTGAAACCAGGGGAGAGCCGCCCCTAGTCAGCGGATCGATTGCGCTGATGGATTTGTTGCGCCGGCCCAAGGTTATATACCAGGATTTGCAGGCGGTGGAGCCTTCGTTGGAGGATGTGGACCGCGGTGTTGCGGAGCAGTTGGAGATTACCGCCAAGTACGAAGGATATTTGCAGCGCCAGCAACAACAGACCGAGAAATTCCACCGGGCGGAAAAGGTGGCCTTGCCCCAGGATGTGGATTATAGCCAAGTGGGAGGGCTGCGCATCGAAGCGCAGCAAAAGCTCAACGCCCAGAAGCCGGCTTCCTTGGGACAGGCGGCCAGAATCCCCGGGGTTTCCCCCGGAGACATTTCGGTGCTCATGGTATGGCTGGAAAAAAGGCGGAGGGAGAAGCGCAATGATTGAAGATTTGTTGAGCGCCGGAGCCGAGCGGATGGAACTGAACATCGCTCCGGATGCGGTTGCCAAGATGGCAAGCTTTCACCGGATGCTGATGGAGGCCAACCAGAAGATGAATTTGACCCGCATCGTGGACGATGCGGAAGCGGTCGATGGGCACTATCTAGATTCGTTGGGGCTACTTCGCTTTGACGAGCTGCTTGAGGGGGCTACTAGCCTGTGCGATGTGGGTAGCGGTGCCGGCTTTCCCGGAATTCCGCTGGCGATTGCTCTGGGTGATCGGATTCGGGTGACGCTGGTGGATTCGCTAAACAAGCGGGTAGAGTTTTTAAACCAGGCGATAGAGGAGCTTGAACTGAACGCGGTGGCGGTTCACGGGCGCGCAGAGGAGTTGGCGCGCAAGAGTGAATTTCGCGATGGATTTGACCTGGTCACGGCCCGGGCGGTGGCAGCCTTGCCGGTGTTGATCGAGCTGTGCATGCCCTTTGCCAACAAGGGCGGATGGTTGATTTGTTACAAGGGTCCGGCGACCGATCAGGAATTGGGCGAGTCTAAAGGAGCGCTCAAAGCGTTTTCCGGCGAGTTGGTGGCGCAGCACTCGGTGTCTATTCCAGGTCGGGATTGGGACCACAGGCTGCTCGTCTTTCGCAAAAATGCGCCGACGCCCAAGGCCTATCCGCGCAAGCCTGGAGACGCTTCGCGCAAGCCGCTGAAATAAACATAGTAACGCTTTGACGCGAAACTTGCTCAATAAGGCTACGCATATAAAACGGGCATCTTTTAAGCTTCTTAATAAGGAGGAGACCTTTTTGGATTTTGATTTGAGGAACGCCAGGGTCTGGTCGCGGCAGCTGATTTGTGAGGCGTTGCCCGCGGGAGGCACCGTGGTGGATGCCACGATGGGCAACGGCAAAGATACCTTGTGGTTGGCGGAGCTGGTGGGTTCTCAGGGGAAGGTAATCGCCTTTGACGTGCAGCAGGAGGCGCTAGAACGCACCCGGGCGCGGTTGGAGGATGGCCAAATGCTCGACAGGGTTCGCCTCGTTTGCGATGGACATCAAAACGTGGACAAATATGTGGAAACAGCAATCGATGTTGCGGTGTTCAATTTGGGTTGGCTGCCGGGAGGCGATAAGCAAATTACAACCTTCGTTTCTACCACTTTGCAGGCGGCAGATGGTTGTCTTGCGTTGCTCAAGCCCTCGGGACTGCTCAGCATATGCGCCTATCCCGGGCATGAGGAGGGCGAGCGCGAAGCCGCTGCGCTGGTAGATTGGGCTAAAAATCTGGATCCCCGCCGGTACGATTGTATGTTGCAGACATATTTGAACAAACCGGCCAAGCCGCCCTTGCTGTTGGCGGTAAAAAAAGTCTGGTAGCATTGCGGCCATAGGCTGTGGTGTTTGGCGTTACTTAACAAGACCGACAGGGGAGGATTTAAAAGATGAAACGGGTTAAAGACAAACAGGTGCTGGTGGCGGCAGATTTTGCCGGGTTTCCCTTGAAGCAAGCGGTGACCGAATACTTGACCAAGAATGGTTGGGAAGTAACCGATATCGGCGTGAAATCGGCCGATGAAGAAAACCCTGAAATGTTTCACCGACTAGGCCTGAAGGCGGGAGCCAAGATCAGTGAAGGGGAGTTTGAGCGCGCGTTGCTGTTTTGCGGTACGGGCATGGGCATTCATATTGCGGCAAGCAAGTGTCCCGGGGTCAATGCAGGCGTAGTGGAGAGCGTGCCGGCGGCGCTGCGGGCGATCACCGGCAACAATGTGAACGTGTTGGCTATGGGCGCGTTCTACGTGGCACCCCAAATGGGCATCGAAATCGCAGAAGCGTTTTTGAACCACAATTTGGGCGACGGCTATGAGTGGTGGACCAATTTTTATGAGTTCCACAAGCTGGCCTGCGACGAGCTGGATGCCTTTGACTACGAAGAGTTTAAGCGAAACGGTTTTGAGGTAAAGCGCTTGGGCGATGTGGATTTGACTTTAGAAAACAGATAAGGAAAAAAAGAGGGCGGCTTGCATCAAATGCAAGCCGCCCTCTTCCTGGGTTTTGTAATTAAAACATTGTCACCGATCTTCCCGGAAATAGTTGATGCCCGTGCCCTTGGGCTGAGATTTTTCGGGCTTCATTCGGATGGAAGAGACCACCAGCACGATGGCGGTTACCAAGAAGGGCAACATGGCAAACAGCGCGGTCGGAATATTGACGATGCTGGTGGGGATGTATAGGCGCAACACGCTCAGCGCACCGAACACAAGCGATCCCAGAATGGCTTTGTAGGGGCTCCAGCTGGCAAAGATGACCAACGCTACGGCGATCCATCCCTGGCCGTTTACACTGTTGTAGGTCCAGGTGCCCCCGCAGGTGATCAGGATAATGTAGGCACCGCCCAGGCCGCACAATCCGCCGCCCAGCAAAATGTGCACGTATTTATACAACGAAACACCGATGCCTGCGGCGTCGGCCGCCGCCGGATTTTCGCCCACCGCCCGCAGGTTCAGCCCCTTGCGGGTATGATGCAGATAAATACCGGCAATGATGGCCAATACAACGCCCAAATACACAAAAATATTGTGTTGGAAGAACATTTTGCCCACGTAGGGGATATCCGACAGGAAAGGGATGCTAATGGGCTTGAGGGTGGCCTTCATGGCATCGCTGACCACCGCGCTTTGTGTGGGGGAATTCATGACCAGGTTTTCGCCCACAAAGTTGGCAAGGCCGGTGCCAAAGATGGTCAGGGTAAGTCCGGTAACGTTCTGGTTGGCTTTTAGGGTGACCGTAAGGAAGGAGTAAATCAGCGCGCCCAAGGCTCCTGCGCCGAAGGCGGCCAGCAGGGCCAAGGCTAAATTATCGGTAAGATAGGCGCCCAAAAAGCCCATCAGCGCACCCATGTACATCATGCCCTCGACACCCAAGTTGAGGTTGCCCGATTTTTGGGTCAATATTTCGCCCAGCGTGCCAAACAAAAGCGGCGTGCCTGCCAGGATTGCGGCGTAGATAAAGTTGGCGATATAGCCCATGGTGTTGCTATCCATTGTAGGCACCCCCCTTGCGGAATATCACTTTATAGCTAATGAAAAATTCGCAGCCCAGCACGAAGAATAAGATGATGCCCTGGAATACGTCGGCTGCCGATGGAGAAATGTTTAAAAGCGATTGCATGCTGCCGCTGCCTTTTTCCAAAACGGCAAACAGTGAACTGACCAGAAGCACCGCGAAAGGGTTGAGCTGGGACAGCCATGCGATGGTGATCGCGGTGAAGCCCACGCCGCCGGCCACGGTGTCGGTCAAGGTTTTGTCGGCACCCGACGCTTGTAGCGCGCCGGCCAGCCCGCAGATAGCGGCGCTTAAGAACATGGTGCGCACCACAATCTTGCCCACCTTCATGCCGGCGTAGCGGGCGGTATTTTGGTTTTCGCCGACCACGGTAAGCTCGTAGCCCTGTTTGGTGAAGCGAAGATATACGAACACCAAAACCACCAGCGCCAGCGCAAAGATCCACCCTGCGTGTACCCCCAGCACCGATGGCATGCGCGCCGATTTTTCAAACATGGCGATCTTGGGAAAGCCCATCGCGTTGGGATCGCGCCAAGGTCCTTCGCGCAAGAATTGGATCAGATACAACGCCACATAGTTGAGCATCAAAGTGAGCAGGGTTTCGTTGGTGCCGAAGCGGGCCTTGAATATGGCGGGGATCATGCCCCACAGGCCGCCGGCGATAACGCCTGCTACAATCATCAAAGTCAGCAACAAGGGCTGAGGCAGGTGGCTATAGAACAGTGCAAAGAAGCTGGCGGCGATGGCGCCCACACTGATTTGACCTTCTGCGCCGATGTTCCAGAACCGCATTTTAAATGCCAAGGTGACGCCTAGGCCGGTGATGCACAGCGGGATGGCCAACTTAATGGTCTCGCGAAGGGCGATGGTGGAGCCGACGGCGCCGTTAATCATCACCGAATACATGGTGAAGGGATTGGTGCCCAGCGCCCACATGAACAGGCCGCCGGTTACCAGCGCCAACAACACGGCGGCGATGCGCAGTGTAAAGGCGAAGCGCTTGGAAACGTCGGTGCGTTTTACGATTTGTACAAGGGGTTGTCTTTTGGTTTTAGTGAGCTGCATTGGCCATCGCCTCCTCTTTGGTCGATCCGGTCATCATCAGCCCGATCATTTCTTTGCTGGCTTCTTTGGCGTTGACGATGCCGGTCACTTTGCCGCCGCAAAGCACCATAATCCGGTCGCACAACTCAATAAGCACGTCCAGATCCTCGCCGATGTACAAGATGCCTACGCCTTTCATTTTCTGCTCGTTTAGCAGCCGGTAGATGGTCATGGAGGAGTTGATGTCCAAGCCCCGCACCGGATATGCGGTGATCAGAATTCTGGGGTTCGACGAGATTTCACGCCCCAGCAGCACTTTTTGCACGTTTCCGCCCGACAAACGGCTGATGGGCGTGTAAATGCCCGGTGTTACGATGCCCAACCGATCGATCAGCTCTTTGGCCAGCTTGCGCGGCGGTTTGCGGTCGATGAAGATGCCGGGCTGATTAATATATTCTTTGAGTAGCAAATTGTCTACCATGTTCATTGAACCGACAAGGCCCATGCCCAACCGGTCTTCAGGGATAAAGCTCATGGAGATGCCTTTGGCGATAATTTCCCGGGGGGTTAAGCCCACCAGGTTTATGTTGTTGTACAAAATGGCCCCGCCCGATACGTTCTGCAATCCGGCGATGGCTTCGCATAGCTCCTTTTGGCCGCTGCCTGCGACTCCGGCTACACCCAGAATTTCCCCTCCGCGCAGCTGAAAGCTAACCTTGTCCAGAACTTTGACCTTTTCGTCGCTGAGCACGCTCAAGCTGTGCACGTCCAGCATCATTTCGTTGGCTTTGGACACGGGGCGGTGAATTGACAGATCCACCGATTGGCCAACCATAAGTTCGGTCAAGCTACGGGCGGTTGCATCGGCAGTATTTACCGTGTCGATGGATTTGCCCTTGCGCAAAATGGTGACCCTGTCGCTGATGGACAGCACTTCGTTTAGCTTGTGAGTGATGATGATGATGGCACAGCCATCCGCACGCATCTTGCGCAAGATTTCAAACAAATGGTCGGTTTCCTGCGGAGTGAGCACTGCGGTGGGCTCGTCTAAAATCAGCGTGCGTGCACCGCGGTACAGCACCTTTAGGATTTCTACCGTTTGTTTTTCGCCCACGGAAAGGGAATAAATTTTGCGCTCCGGATCAACCTTTAAGCCGAAGCGGCGGCTGATTTCCAGGATCTCCTGGCTCAGCTGGGCGCGTTTTTTGTGCTGGGAAGGCGTGCCCATCACAATGTTTTCCCGGACCGAAAGCACATCCACCAGCTTAAAGTGTTGATGAATCATGCCGATGCCCAAGGCGATGGCGTCGTGGGGCGAACGGATGTCCACCGGTCGGCTATCCACCAGAATCTGACCGCTGTCCGGGCGGTACAGGCCGGACAACATGTTCATTAGCGTAGTCTTTCCGGATCCGTTTTCGCCCAACAGCGCCAGTATTTCGCCGTTTTTTACGGTTAGATCGATATTGTCATTGGCAACGACATCGCCAAAGGTCTTGGTAAGTCCCCTTAGCTCTATGGCAAAATCGTTGGACTGCGGCGTTGGCTGCAATTCATGTTCCTCCATTTCAATCAATTAAAATCAATGTATATATTATAATGGGGGAAAGGGTGAATTGCTAGCAATTTACGAGAATTACACCTGCCGGCGCGCTTTTAAAGTGTAAATTACAAAATTTCGACAGCTGGAAAGCAAAAACGATGTTTTTAAAGAAAATCAATTGATTAAGGTTACTGCCGATGGTAGGATATAGCCGTGGGAACAATTATGAAGGGGAAAGGAGAAAAATATGGAATTATTGCTAATGGCGTTGGAACATAAGACGCCGATCGTCATCGGACTTATGGTGCTTTTGCTGCTGATCATTTTGCTTAAAAACTACGTGAAAGTGCCGCCGAACGTGGCGCTCATCGTGTCGGGGCGCCGCCGCAAGTATAAGGTTAAGGACAGCGAAGGCAAAGAGGTGATCAAAACCTTTGGTTACCGCATTGTGCGCGGTGGGGCAACCTTTGTGATTCCCTTTTTTGAGCGGGTGGACTGGTTGAATCTGGGCATCATGCAGGTGGATATTCAAACCACCCAGGCTGTGCCCAACCAGGAGTACATTCCCGTGATGGTGGACGGCGTAGCCAATATTAAAATAGGCTCGGACGAGGTGTCGGTAGCCACCGCAGCCGAACAATTCCTGGGCTGGAAGCCCGAGCGTATCGCTGAAATTGCCACCCAGGTGCTGGAAGGTAATATGCGCGAGATTATCGGCCGGATGACCATTTCCGACCTGGTGCAGAACCGCGACAAGTTCGCTGTCGAGACCCAAAAAGCGGCCGACTACGACATGCAGAACATGGGCCTTGAGATCGTAAATATCACGATTCAAAATTTCTCGGACAAGGACGGCGTTGTGGAAGCGCTGGCCACCAAGAATATTGAAGAGAAAAAGCGCGACGCCGCTATCGCCAGGGCAGAAACCGAGCGCGATACCCAAATTCGGGCCTCGGAAGCGCGCCAACAAGGCCACAAGGCGGAGATGGCTGCTCAAACGCTGATTTCTGAGCAAAGCAAGGATTTGGCCATTAAAAAGGCCGAGTTTAAGGTGCAGGAAGACCGCATCAAAGCCGATGCCGACATCGCTTACGATGTGCAAAAGGAAATCGTGCGCAAGACCTACGAAGAGGAACGCGCCGCTGCCGAGATGACCAAGCTGCAAAAGCAGACCGAGCTGGAACGCCAGCAGGTAGAACTGCAGCGCGAGAAGCTCAACGTGGAAATCCGCGAACAAGCTCAAGCCGAACGCGATGCGCGCATTTTTCGATCGGAAGCCGAAAAGGCCGAGAAACAGGCCCAAGCCGATGCCGAGTTTTACGAGGCGCAAAAGGAAGCCGAGGCGTTGTTGCTCAAGGGCAAGGCTGAGGCCGAGGCCATCTTGCTCAAAGCGCAGGCCATGGAGCACTATGGTCGGGCTGCTATGCTGGAAATGGTGATCGAGCGCATGCCTGAAATTGCCCGAGCGGTGTCTGAACCGCTGGCACAGACCGAGAAGATTATCCTGTTTGGCGAAGGCGCCGCGCCCGGTATGGGCCGCGACGTAACCGCCACCATGATGCAAACTTTCGAGGCCATGAAATCTTCGGTGGGTATCGACATCCCGCAAATGCTGAAAGATGTGACCACCGGCGGACTGCTGGGCAAAGCCATGAGCGAGCAGAGCGCACCCCAGGGCGAGGTTATCGAGAGTGCCCCAGAAGCGCCGGCAAGTGCGACTGGGCAAGATGGAAAAAAAGAGGCTGAAGGGGTTCAAAAGCAATCCGAAGAAGCTAAAAACTAACGACCAAAAACAAAAATTGAGTATAACAAAAGGGAGCGTTCCTCCGGTGCATGCACCGGAGGAACGCTCTCTATTGAATGAAAAAATATGAAAGCATCTGTTGTACGTATCAGCAATAACGATATGGTTGTCTATGCTGATTGCTTAGACCCAGTCAAACCGGTCTCCTGCGTTGGCCTTGCGGGCAGCTCTAAAGGCTTCGATCTGTCGTTTGCTTACCGTGCGCAGCACGATTTGCCCGCCACTGCACAGCTCCAGGCCGATATTGCCTTTGCGAATCTGCGGGTGGCGCAGCACCCGGGCTGCGGCCGGCTGTGCCTGTTCTCGAGATACCGCCACAAAGCTGTATTTCTCGTCCTCATAGGGGACGCTAGCGTTCTTCAGCTGCATATGGGTGCGGGAGCGTGGAATCCGGCAAGTGAAGTGGCACCAGTTGGGGTTTATGGCGGGACAGGGATAGTTTTCTTCGCAATTAGAGCCCGCCGGGCAAGGTGCCACCAGATGCCCACCCACGCCGAGCAGCTGTTGCCGTACTTGATTGATTACATTGAACCCGGCGGGCGTGCCCGGTTCTATGATAATCAGCAGCTGCCGGGTAGCTTGCCACAACTTGGCAATCGCTTTTGTGCGGCTATCGACATCCATTTCATTGAGCATATAGGCCGCTGTAACCAGCTGCGCCTGCTCGCTCAAGGGATCGGTGAGCAGGTCAAAGCTCTGCCAATTTACGCGTGCAAAGGCCTGGGGAGCAAAGCCCATCAGCTGTTGACCCAGCTCGCTCATCGCCATTTCCCGCTCTAGGCAAAGGCCGTGCGGGAATTCCAGCAGCGATGCGATCGCCCAAGCCATGGCGCCTGTGCCCGCACCCACGTCCAAAAAGCTGCAGGGTGGCGTCTGGCCCAGGCAGTCCAAGGTGTGTTTTAACGCGGCCTTGGCCGCGCCGTAGGTGGCAGGCATGCGGGTGGCCGCATAGGAGAGCGCGCGCTGGGGGGTTTGCACAAACCGTTCTCGATAGGTGCGATTGGAGCGGTAGTCTAAGCTCAGTTCCTCGGCGTTTTGGACGATCTCCTGCAAACCAAATTGATCCAGCGACTGCTGTATGGCTTGGTACAAATCAACGTTCATTCCTTATGCTGCCTCCATTTTGCGTGAAGTTTGTCCTTGGACTGCGTATATTAGTTTGGCGGTGTTGAGCGATACGCAAATATCGCCGGCAACGTTGCCGGCGATATTGTATGGATTTGGTTGTGTTTAGCCCAGCGCAACGTCCAGCACCATCATCAGCACGAAACCGAACATCACGCTTAGCGTGCCCACGTGGGAGTGTTCGCCCAAATGCGCTTCAGGGATTAGCTCTTCCACCACTACGTACATCATGGCCCCTGCGGCGAAGGATAGCAGCCAGGGCATCAGCGGCTGGATTTGGCCGGCGATGAGCACCGTCAAAATGCCGAAGATCGGTTCGACGATCCCGGAAAGCGCTCCGTATACAAACGATCGAAAGGATGAAAAGCCTTCGTTGCGTAGCGGCAACGATATGGCTGCGCCTTCAGGGAAATTTTGAATGCCCATGCCCAGCGCCAGGGTCAGCGCGCCGGCGTAAGCAGCTAAATCTCCGTTGTGCTGGGCGGCCAAGGCGAAGGACAGGCCTACTGCCATGCCTTCGGGAATGTTGTGCAGGGTGACTGCCGACATCAGCAAGGTGGTGCGCTGCATGGAAGAGGAAGGCCCTTCAGGCGTTTTGGCACCCAAGTGCAAGTGGGGCATGGCGTTGTCTAACAGCATCAAAAAGCCGATGCCCAGTATGAAGCCACCCGCTGCCGGAATCCATCCTACCATTCCAGCTTTCCCAGCGGAATCTATCGCCGGGATTAACAGCGACCATATGGACGCTGCGATCATGACCCCTGCGGCAAATCCTAAGAAGACCCGTTGTACGTTGGGTTTAATTTCCTTGCGAAAAAAGAAAACCAGTGCTGCGCCCAGCGCAGTCATGAGGAAGGTAAATCCGGTTCCCAAAGCAGCCCACATTACTGCGGTACTCATCCACCATCATTCCTTTGCATATCAATTGAAAATAAGAAAAATACCGTCTACCCGGAAAATTGCCGGGCGGAAGCAAAAGTCTAAATTAGATGCGCGCGCGCAAGAATTCTACTGCGGTCTTCACATCTGCGGCCGGATCGTCGCCCACTTCGCGCTCGATGGTCAAAAAGCCCTTGTAACCGATGTCGTTGAGTGCCTTCAAATAGTTTTCAAAATCCACATCGCCTTCGCCCAGGGGCAATTCAATGAAGCTGGATGAGGTAACGAGGGGATCGCCGGGCTTGAGGCCATAAATCACCTCGGGGTCGGCATCAAACAGCTTGCGGCCATCCTTGGCGTGGGTATGAACGATGTAATCCTTCAAGGTGTACACGGCCTGAACCGGGTCATCTCCGGTAACCATGATCAGGTTGGCAGGATCCATGTTGACCGCGACGCCGCGGGAATCCAGCGAATCTAAAAAGCTTTTTAGGGTAAGTGCGGTTTCGGGGCCGGTTTCCACGGCAAAGTGGGCCTTTACGCTGTCGGCGTATTCGGCCAGTTCGCGGCAGGCATCCTGCATAATCTTATAACGGGGGTGGGCAGGGTCGGAGGGCACGACGCCGATGTGGGTGGTTACCACGTCGCACTCCATTTCCAGCGCCATATCCAGTATGCGCTTGGACGCTTCCACCAGTTCAGGATTGGCGTCGGCTTTGCCGAAACCGTGGCCCAGATCGCCGCACAACGCCGAGAGAACCATGCCCCGATCCTTTGCTTTTTTTAAGAATTCGGCGCGTTCGGCTTTATTCATCGGTTGATTGAAAATTTTATCGGGTGCGGCGTAAACCTGCAATCCCTGTACACCGAGGCTTTGAGCCAATTGTAGCGACTCATCCAGTCCCTTGTGAAACGATTCCAGAATGGCACCAATCGAAAACGGATACATTTGTAAGTACCTCCTTCAAAGTTCTATTGTAGTGGATACACTTTCATTTTCTGGATAAAACCGGAGTTTTAGGAAAACACCAAGTTTTCATTGAATATATTTTACCCTGTTTTCTACCCATAGACAAGAGGGAGTGACCTATGAGCGCGGGATTGACACGAACAACATGTTTTCAGCGACTGAAGCCTTGATTGTTTTTTAAAAGGGTGCTATAATCCTTTATATATATGGACTCCCGCCGGGGATTTGGATTTGTGAGTAGGCCTGTGTTCACAACACAGGTCTTATTTTTTTGGCGATTTGATACAGTAGATGATCAACCAACAAAATGGATGAAGGAAGGGAAGGAAAAAATATGACTCGGAACAAAGCTGCAATTAGAAAAGAAGTGCTTCGCTACGCTGGCCCTGGTATCCTGGGACTGGTAGCCAACTCTGTCTATATTGTGGTAGATGGTATTTTTGTGGCCAACATGTTGGGAGAAAATGCATTGGCAGCGGTGACCACGGTCGTGCCGGTGGTGGAGGTTTTGATTGCCCTCAGCCTTATGATTTCCATGGGGTGTGGCATTTATATCTCTATGTTCAAGGGCATCGGGGATTTAGAAAAATCCCGGGAATATTATAACCATGGATTGGTGTTTACGGTCGGGGTATCGCTTTTGATTTTGGTGGTGTCGCTAATATTTCATAGGCCCATCGTTGCTGCGCTGGGAGCGACCGAGCTTATTATGGAAGAGGCGGTCTCCTATTTTACCTGGTTTATTGCGTTTGTTCCATTCTTCATGTTGAACTATGCGCTGGGCACTTGGATTCGAAATGACGGCAAGCCCAACTTGGCCATGGTGGGGCAAGTGATAGGCGCAGTGCTGAATATTGTGTTGGACTATGTATTCATGGGTCCGCTAAAAATGGGCATTGCCGGCGCTGCAATCGCAACGGGGCTGGGGCCTGTGGTGGGCATCATCATTGTCTTGCCCCATTTTTGGGGCAAAAAAGGCGATTTGTACATTCAAAAATTCAAATTTAGATGGAAACGGATACGGGAAATTTTGGTGGGCGGCTTGCCTTCCTTCTCCATTGAATTTGCGCTGGGCGCGATGACTTTCTTGTGCAACCTGTTTATTTCCAAACGTCTTGGCGAACACGGCTTGGCCGCATTTGGGGTGGTTGGGTATG
>CAYFTL010000002.1:46775-64777 GCA_964346145.1 uncultured Oscillospiraceae bacterium
ATGCCGGATTGAATTTTTAAACACCCGATCTGATAAAAGGTCGGGTGTTTTGGGTATCCGATGTTTGCTGCGTCGTTTTTAATGCGGCGCAACAAGTGCGAGAGGCGGCCACCCACGTTATCGGATTCAACGGCGAAGAAGGGCTAGCCTCTGGATCGAGGAACACATAGGCTTATTCTCATAAAAAACAGCACAATTTTGCACAAAGAGTGCTGAGTTTTGCAAACTTATGGCTATCGGCGAACAAAAACAAAAGTGTCTGAACAGGGATTGTTTCAGACACTTTTGTGCATTATGCGCTTTGCATGTCGGGGTGGTCGCCGCGCTCAAGGGCTAGCGCATAACCGATGGACTGCATTTTAAGCGCCAGTTTGTTTAGCTGTTCAGCTGACTCAGCACCGGTGGCCAATTTGTTGTCGTATAGCGCATATTTTTCGCGAACATCCGGCGGGGATAAGTTGGGCATAACCACATTGGCGCCGGCCAACACGCCCCGTTCGCGCCCGTCGTTCGCAATGGTGCCTAGTGCGGTGGTCGCGGGCAAAAGCACCCGGGGCAACAGCAGGCGGACCAGCGCCAACAGGAACAAGGTTTTGGGCACGCTGCCCGCAGGCTGGTTGGCAAAAATGGTGTCGTGGTGGGGTACGAAAGGGCCAATGCCCACCATATGAGGTTGAAACTCGCGCAGAAACAGAAGATCTTGCACCAAGTGCCGGTCGGTTTGGCCGGGTGGGCCTACCATGAATCCGCAGCCCACCTGGTAACCGATTTCCTTTAGATCCTGTAGGGCGCGCATGCGCGTTTTAAGACGCATAGACTCGGGGTGCAGCTCGGAATATAGCTTGGGATCGGCGGCTTCGTGGCGGAGCAGGTAGCGGTCGGCGCCCGCATCGAACAGCGCCCGATAGGATTCCCGGCTTCGCTCCCCTAGGGATAGGGTGACGGCGCAGTCGGGATAACGTAGCTTAATTTGTTTGATGAGGGGAATTAGCCGCTCATCCGATAGCTGCCTGTCCTCCCCGCCTTGCAGCACGAAGGTTCTAAAGCCCAGCGCATGGCCCGACGCGCAGGAGGCCAAAATCTGTTCGTCCGACAGGCGGTAGCGCTGCGCATTGCGGTTGCTGCGCCGTATGCCGCAATAGAAACAGTCGTTTTTGCAAAAGCTGCTGACTTCGATGAGGCCTCGGGTATACACTTTGTTGCCAAAGCTTTTGAGGCTTACGCTGCGGGCCCTTTCAAACAGCGCCCGGCTAAAGGCGGTGTCCTGATAGGCAGGCAAAATTTCCATGTATTCGTCTGGGGATAATATTTCCCGATTTTCGAGCTTATCCAGCCAATATTGATTATTTTTCACCGTTTTCTCCTTTGGGGGGGCGCGCCATTTGGGTTTTTACGCTGATGCCCGGTACTCTACCCAAACGGCCGCCCAGGGAATTGATTACATCCGACGGGGCGTCCAGCACCACCGAAAGCACGCTGATGCCCCGCGACTGCATGGGTACCCCCATTCGCCCGACGACGTAGGCCGCGTATTCATGTAAGATGGCGTTCATGGCGGTGGAAGCGTCCAGATCGTCCACGATGATGCCCACGAGCGCTATGCGTTTTTCTGATTGCATTGTATATATGCCTCCGTTTCATAGTTTGTTGATTTTGTAAAGAAAAAGACACCTTCTTCAAAGAAAGTGCCTTTGTTCTGGTTTCTTAGCAAGGCTTTGAAGACAGAAGAATCAATATCATCACGCTTGGCCGGCTGCACCGACAGAAAATCTACCGGATTAGGTGGCTTTCATTTATTTTTTTATTATTATACCACAAACGGTGTGTCGACAAAACCATGGTGTTGAGAATTTTGGCATGCTTCTTGGAATTACAAAAAATCCGGTGCGTATTACACACCGGATTTTTGTTTTGTTGTTGCTGATTTGCTCTATTTCACGCAAGCGGCACCTTTTTCCATGGCGCTACGATTGAGGGGAATGAGCTTTTCCTTGGCGGGGCCCAGCTTTAAGCGCAGCGCTTCCACCAGGGTATCCAACGGGAACAGCTTGGTCAGTTCGATGTAAGCGCCCAGCATGACCATGTTGGCCACCCGGTCGTTGCCAAGCTCCGCCGCAATGTCGTTGCAGGGAACCGCGATGGCGCGGATGTCCTCACGGGAGGGTTTGATGTTAATCAGCGATGAGTTGTAGAGCAACCCGCCGCCGGGGATTACGTTCTTTTCAAAACTTACCATGGAGGGCAGGTTCATGGCCAACACCGCCGTGGCATCCTCCACCTTGGGGGAGCCCACCGGCCGGTCGGAAATGACCACCGAACAGTTGGCCGAGCCACCGCGCATTTCCGGGCCGTAGGAGGGCATCCAGGACACCTGGTGGCCCTCCATCATGCCCGATTGGGCCAACAGCTGCCCCATGAGCAGTACGCCTTGGCCGCCAAAACCGGCTACAATAATTTGTTGCTCCATGTTTATTCGGCCTCCTTTTTAACGCCCAGTGGATACTGGGGGATCATGTTGTCTTCCAGCCATTTGAGTGCCTCGACGGGCGTTAAGCCCCAGTTGGTGGGGCAGGTGGACAACACTTCGACCATGGCAAAGCCTTTGCCCTCAACCTGGCACTGGAAGGCCTGTTTGATGGCCTTTTTGGCCTGCATGATGTGTTTGACGTCGTGCACCGATACGCGGGCGATGTAGGCCGGACCGTCTAGGGTGGCCAACATTTCGCTCATGCGGATTGGATATCCGTTTGCCTTTGGATCGCGGCCGGCGGGGGAGGTGGTAGCCTTTTGGCCCAACAGGGTGGTGGGCGCCATTTGTCCGCCGGTCATGCCGTAGATCGCGTTGTTGACGAAGATGGTGGTGATGTTTTCACCGCGGGTGGCGGCGTGCACGATTTCGGCCGTACCGATGGAGGCCAGATCGCCATCGCCCTGATAGGTGAAAACGATGCTGTCGGGGCGAACCCGCTTTGCACCGGTGGCCACCGCAGGCGCACGGCCGTGAGCAGCTTCAAACATATCGCAGTTAAAATAATCGTAGGCAAACACCGAACAGCCTACCGGAGCCACGCCGATGGCGCGGTCTGCAACGCCCAGCTCTTCCAAGGACTCTGCCACCAAGCGGTGGATGATGCCGTGGGTGCAGCCCGGGCAGTAGTGCATAGGCACCTCAGTGAGCATTTTGGGTTTTTCAAAAACGATAGCCATGCTTACAGTGCCTCCTTTATACTCATGATTTGATCATATATTTCGCGCACACCGGGAATGATGCCGCCGGTGCGTCCGTAAAAGGACACGGGGCAAGCGCCATTTGCGCCCAGTTTTACGTCTTGAACCATTTGGCCCATGGACATTTCTACGGTCAGGATATGCTTAACGCGCTGGGCGGCTTCGTGCACCGTATCGTAGGGGAAGGGCCACACGGTGATCGGGCGGATGAGCCCGGCTTTTACACCTTCTTCCCTGGCCAGGCGCACAGCGGTCAGCGCGATGCGGGCCGTGCTGCCATAGGCAACCAGCGCGATTTCGGCATCGTCCATCATTTCGGTTTCGACCATCAGCTCTTCCTGCTCCATTTTTTTGAACTTTTCGGCCAAATGGATGTTGAGCTTTTCCAAATCCTGGGATTGGATGTACAACGAGTTGATGATGCCCCGGTCTCCGTTTTCGCGTTTGCCGCCAAAGGTGGCCCAATTTTTTTTGGGCAGCTGGGGCATGGTGTAGTCGGGCATGGTAACCGGTTCCATCATTTGACCGATGACGCCGTCGCCCAGGATCATTACCGGGTTGCGGTATTTATCGGCCACATCGAAGGCGCGCTGGGTCAGTTCCACCGACTCCTGCACCGAAGCGGGCGCGTAGACCACCATGGAGTAATCGCCGTGGCCGCCGCCCCGGGTGGCTTGAAAGTAGTCGGATTGGGCGGGCTGGATGGAGCCCAGGCCGGGGCCGCCGCGCACGATGTTTACGATGACGCAGGGCAGTTCGGCGCCCACGATATAGGAAATGCCCTCTTGCTTCAGGCTGATGCCCGGGCTCGAAGAGCTGGTCATGACGCGGGCACCGGCGCCAGCGGCGCCATACACCATATTGATGGCTGAAACTTCGCTTTCAGCCTGCAAAAACGTGCCGCCCACCTCGGGCATGCGCGCGGACAGATACTCGGGGATCTCGCTTTGCGGGGTTATCGGGTATCCGAAAAAGTAACGGCAACCGGCTTGCACTGCGGCTTCCGCAATGGCTTCGTTGCCTTTCATCATTTGCCTTTGCATATTGTTTCACCGTCCTCCTTATTTTTCAACCTGAATGACGCAATCCGGACACATGCGGGCGCAAAACGCGCAGCCGATGCAATCTTCGAGCTTAACACACTCGGCCGGATGGTACCCCTTCGCGTTGATTTGGTCGGAAAACGCCAAAATATGCTTGGGGCAAACCGATATGCACAGGCCGCAGCCCTTGCATTTATCCGTCGAAAAAGTAACCTTTGCCACAAACACCACTCCTTTCCCCTTTAAAGGCTGTAAATTATTTCTCACAATCGTACTATAGGTTTGTTAACTTTGTTGAGGCGTTCCGAAAAGAAGACGGACGATGTGTGTTCTTATTGAGCAGATCGTACATTTTTTCTTCGTCTGAATCCAAGGAAGCCATTTGCAGTTCATTCATTTTGAGCGTCTTGGCCGAAAGGCATTCGCCCATAAAGCTCAGCGGCAGCATTTCTACATATAAGTCGTCGTAGCGGAGCACGTAGCCGGTCAGCGCTTCTTGGGCACTCCACAAGGTTAGCGCTGAGCGATGCCGGGCAGCAGACTCCAGCAGCGGCGCAAAAAGGTTGAGTGGGTTTGTGATTTGAAGGGAGGGCTGCGGTTGGCAGCGGCGTATTTGCAGCAGCTCCTGCAGCCGGATCTCGTATTCATCATCGCTTAAAATCATTAAGATTTGATCCAGCTTCATGGTCATCCAGCCATCGTACCGTCCCCAGGGGTCGATTTGTTCCACCAGCACCTGGCGATCGTTTACCGCCCGAATATAGCAAGCCATAAAGCTTTCGGTGTTATCGGGATCGATGAAAAGGGAAACCACCACATTGCGTTCTTTTAGCTGCTTGAGCCTGTAGGCATTCAGCGCCGTTTGATGGTTGTTAGGCAAATGTATCACTCCTTTGCCCGGTTTAAGGTGTAATAGAAATAACGGCCCATCACGTCGGAAATTCGGATGCAAGGTATGCCCTCAAGCACAGGGATTTCTAGCTCGGTGTTTAAGTTGGGCTTTTGCTTTAGCCGTACATCCTGGGCGAAGGAGAGGAATTTTCCGTCTCGAAGGTAGCCTGCCGACCAGCCATCTACCGCATCCAGCCCCGAAAAGCTGCGCCCGCAGACGCCGGGTTCCAGCGTATAGTCGTTAAGGGTGATTTGGTAAAAGGCGATGCCCGAACAAATGCTGGCGCTTACCGACGGCTGGCCGGGGCAGGGGGGTGCAAAGCACTCCAGCTTGGCGTTTTTTAACCGCCGGCGTACCGTTTGCAGCGAGAACGATCCGCTGTCGCCGCCGATAAATTCCCGGCCGTGCATGTGGGCGGCTTCCAAGGTTGTGCCCGAACCGGCGAAGGGATCCAGCACCAGATCGCCGGGGCGTGAACCGCATAGCACGATGCGCTCCAACAGTTTCAGGGGTTTTTGGGTGTCGTATCCGGTGCGCTGGGGATCTTTCTGTTGAAGGTGGCTCACGTCATCCCACACATCGCCGAGAAAGACCGGTTCGTCGTCGTAATAGGTGTAGATTTTTCCGCCTGAACGGATGGAGCGGTACACGCGCCCGTCGGAGTCCACATGGCGTTTCATGTGGTTGCGCCGTGCATCGGTACGGGGCACCGACACGGCTTCAATATCAAAATAATATTTGGCGCTACGCCGATAGAACAAAATCACATCGTGCTTTCGGCTGAAGTAGCGGCGGGCCCGCCCACCGGTTTGGTAGGTCCAGATGATTTCGTTGAGCAAGTGCTTTTCGCCAAAGATTTTGTCCATGAGCAAGCGCACATGGGCGTGCATGCGAAAATCCAAATGCACAAAAATGAGCCCGGTTTTGGAAAGCAGTTCTCGGCACATGGTGAGCACATCCCGCATCATGTCGAGATATTTTTCGCGCTCCATGGTGTCGTCATAGGCGGTCTGGTTGAGGGTGCCGCTGCCGGTTTTCCATTCCTTTTCCCCGACGCGCACCTTCATGGAAAACATTTGCCCGGTGGCAAAGGGCGGATCCATGTAGATCAGCTGAATCTTTCCGCGGTGGGTTTGTAGCAATTTTTGCAGCAAATCCCGCGCATCGCAAAGATAAAAAAGCCCTCCCGGCGTTTCTCCCCGTTGTACCTCGTGGCACAAATTTACTTGTTCTAGCCGCACGACCAGACCTCCCTAGCTCTTTATCTTTATAATTATATACGATTTGGACGGCCACGTCGAGGGATAAACGCACAAGCTTTGGACACAAAAGAAATATAAACCCGGAAAATGGTGACGGATGAGATTGGTGGCAGCCAAATATTAACAAAAACACAGGACAGATGTGCGTGATGGGTGCCGCCAGCCTGATTTTGATGCGCTTGGTGGAATGGATAGCGGCGGAATGAGGGTGGCGGTTGGTTGGTGCACGGTTGCCAATCTTGCTTGGGCTTTTCCGGCGCGGCACAAGGGGGAACGCAGTGCCGATGGCGTAAGTCTGCTTGCGTACATGATTCTGTTTGATTTTTAAGCCCGACGTTTTGGTTTAATGCGGAGGCCTTTCGGGTCTGTGCCCTTGTGCCGGCAGCCAAAAAAGCGTATAATAAAGTGAATATAATTTGGAGGCCGGGGTGAGAAGATGCTGCTTCATATAGGCGATTTGGTTCAGATGCGCAAACCCCACCCGTGCGGCAGCGACCGCTGGGTGGTGACCCGGGTGGGCGCCGACGTGAAAATCAAGTGCGAGGGCTGTGGCCGCGTGGTGATGCTGGACCGGCCCGTGTTTGAAAAACGGCTCAAAAAGATTCTCCAATCTGCAGCCGAACCCGAACAGGAACAGGGGGAGGGCGTGCAGTACGATGGCTGAGCACAGGCAAAACCGTGAGCGCGCTGCGGCGGGCGGGCGCGGCAAAAGCACTGCTGTCCGACCTGGGAAGGCAAATACCGCGGCTACGAGCAAAAAAGCACAGGTTCAAAAAGGCGACTTATCGCCTGGTGCGAGGCGCAGGCGCGCTGAGCTCAAGCGACGGCGGGAACGCAGGCGCAAGCGCCAGCTGGTCTACCGGTGGTTGCTGGCCGTGGTGGCGGCGCTGGTGATCGCCCTTTTGATACGCGGTTACGTGTTCGAGATTGTACGCATACAAGGCCCGTCGATGAATGATACCCTGGCCGGCGGAGATTTTGTGCTTATTACCAAGTTTGACTACAAGCTGCGGGAGCCACAGCCCTTTGAGGTAGTTTATTGCAGTTTCCCCAACCAGGCGGGCTCTTTCGTAAAGCGCATTGTGGCCAAACCTGGCGATACGCTGGCGATACAGGATGGCAAAACGCTGGTGAACGGGCAAGAGGTTTCAGAACCGTATGTCGATTATCCAGCCCAAAGCGATTACGGGCCGGTGGTGCTGGGCGAAGACCAGTATTTTGTGATGGGCGACAACCGGGCGCGCAGCAACGACAGCCGATCCAGCGAGGTGGGGGTTTTGTCCCGGGACCGCATACACGGCAAGGTGCGCAGCATCGTGTGGCCGCCCAACCACTCGCGCGGGATTTGAAAATTGCCGGTAAAGCAAAAAAGGAGCAACCGTGTGAATGAAACCGAGAGAACAGGATTGTTTTGAGGAGAGATGTGATTCTGAAGCCGAGCCGGGCGAAGCGGATAAGGGGCAGAAGGCCGCTGGGCTGTGTGCAGCGTTGGCTAAGGACCGGATCAAAAGTGAAATTCGCGGCTGGGTGATTGCATTTTTTCTGGCGGTAGCGGTGTTTTTTTTGCTGAGGTATTTGGTGTTCACCGTGATTCGGGTGGAGGGCGATTCCATGTATGGTACGCTGCACCACAAGGACCGGCTTTTTGTGACGGTGTACGACGGAAAATGGGGACTGGGCGATATTGAGCGGGGGGATGTGGTCATTTGCCACTATCCCAATAGAAAGCCAACTTTTGTCAAGCGCGTCATCGGCATGCCCGGCGACACGCTTTGGATCAAGAGCGGTACGGTTTTTATAAACGGCGAAGCAATGGAGTTGCCCGAGGGGGCGGTGGAGCCCAGCAAGGGCGAACAGCTGGCCCCGATAGAGCTTAAAGAGGATGAATACTACGTGATCGGCGACAACCGAAAGGACAGCAACGACAGCCGCAACCCCAAGGTGGGGCCGATTGGCCGCGATGCCATTGTGGGCAAGGTGCGCGCGATATGGTGGCCGTTGAACCGGATGCAAGCGGTAAAGTAGCTGGGAAGTAGCAGAATACAAGCTTGAGCACAGAAAGGAATTTTTTTCCATGAAACACGAAGACGAACGCGATTTGGAAATTATAAAAACCGAGGCCCAAGAATCGGTGGAGGAACAGCAGGACGAGCGCGCAGCCGGGCAGGCTGCGGAAGATGGCCACGACGCTCTTATTGAGGAGCCGGTTGGGCAAGGGGCAGAAAACCAGGCGGAGCAGGCCGCACCCAAGAAATCGCTGGGCCGCAATATTTTGGAGTGGATACTTTCTATTGGAGCGGCGCTGTTGATTGTGATTCTGATTCGCAGCTTTTTGTTTACGATGATTCGGGTGGAGGGGCCTTCGATGGAGGACACTCTGCTTGAAAAGGACCGGCTGGTGGTTACGATCCTTGATATGAAGATCAACGGGCCACAGCGGTTTGACGTGGTCATCACCAAATTTCCGGAAGATGTAGAAAACGGAATTCGCAAACGCTATGTGAAGCGCGTCATCGGCATGCCTGGCGAGACGATCGAGATTCGCGATGGGCAGACTTACATAAACGGTGAAGCGCTGGAAGAGCCCTATTTGGATGAAGGGATGACGATGCGCGATTTCGGGCCTGTTAAGCTGGGCGAGGACAGCTATTTTGTGATGGGCGACAACCGAAACAACAGCCACGACAGCCGATCGGCCGATGTGGGTCCGATTTCCCGCAGCCTGTTCATAGGAAAGGCGCGCTTTACGGTGTGGCCTTTCGACCGCTGGGGCAGCGTGGAATAAGGCTGTGTTGCGTTTTGCATCATGCCGGATTTGTAAAAGGCTGGACGAGCAGTTTGCAGAAGATCCAAAGGATTTGATAAAAGAACAGGGCATCCGTTTGAAGCGGATGCCCTGTTCTTTTATTATTCGTCTTGCGGTTCGGGGTTTTCTTCGAGGTCTTGTACTAGCCTGTCCAGCGCGTCGGGTTCATCCGAGGCTGTGGTTGCAATCGATTGCAAGTCGGTGTCGACGGCATCGGTTGCTTGGAAGTCATCGGCTGTTGCTGTTTCTTCGGTGGACTCGATTTCGTCATCCTCATCTTCGGCTTCGGCGCGGGCAACGCTGACCACCTGGGCATCCTCTTGCACCCGCATCAGGCGCACGCCCTGGGTGTTGCGCCCCTGGGAGGAAATGGATTCCACCGGGGTGCGGATGATGATGCCGTCGTCGGTGATGAGCAACACGTCTTCATCTTCGTAGACCAGCATTTGCCCTACCAGGTCACCGGTTTTTTCGGTCAGGTTGATGGCGCGAACGCCCTTGCCGCCACGGCTCTGCATGCGGTATTCCTCGATTTCGGTGCGCTTGCCATACCCTAAGCTGGTGATGGAAAGCACCTGGGTATCGGGTGCGACGATGGACATATCCACAACTTGGTCGCCCGGATCCAGTTGGATGGCGCGCACGCCCATGGAAGCGCGCCCGGTGGCGCGTACGTCCGATTCGGCAAAGCGGATGGCCATGCCCTTGTGGGTGCCGATGAGGATTTGGTCGTCTCCTTGGGTGATGGCGACGCCGATCAGTTCATCGTCGTCGCGCAGCACGATGGCGATTAGGCCGCTGCGGCGCAGGTTGATAAACTCGTTGAGCGCGGTACGCTTGATGGTGCCGCTTCGGGTAGCCATGAGCAGGAAGTGGCCCTGATCCTTATCGTCGGGCACGGGCAACATGGCGGTAACCTTTTCCCCGGGCTCCAGTTGCAAAAGATTCACGATGGCGGTTCCGCGGGCTGTGCGCCCGGCCTCGGGAATCTGATAACAGTACAGCTGATAACAGCGGCCGCGATCGGTGAAGAACATGATGGAATCGTGGGTGGATGTGACAAACATTTTATCCACAAAATCCTCTTCCCGGGTGGTTGTGCCGGTAATTCCTCTGCCGCCGCGGTGTTGAGCGCGGTAGGTGGACTTGGGCAAGCGCTTCACATAGCCGAAGCGGGTCATAGTGACCACCATATCTTCTTGCTGGATCAAGTCCATGATATCGATATCGTCTTCGGCCGGAGCGATTTCGCTGCGGCGCTCGTCGGCATAGCGGCGGCGTATTTCCAAGATTTCTTCCCGCACGATGGCCAGCACCATGCTTTCGTCGGCCAGTATCTGGCGGAAGTGGGCGATCTGCTTGTTGAGTTCGTCGAATTCCAGTTCCAGCTTTTCGCGCTCCAGCCCGGTCAGGCGCTGCATGCGCATGTCCAAAATGGCTTGAGCCTGGCGCTCCGAAAGGGAGAAGTTTTCCATGAGTCCTTGGCGGGCGTCCTGGGTGGTGCGGGAAGCGCGGATCAAGGCGATGACCGCATCAATCCGGTCGAGGGCAATCAGCAGCCCCTCCAGAATATGGGCGCGGGCTTCGGCCTTGTTTAAGTCGTAGCGGGTGCGCCGGGTGACCACATCCACCTGGTGATCCAGGTAGTAGCGCAGAATTTGCTGCAGCGGCAACAATTTGGGCTCGCCGTCCACAAGTGCGATCATGATGGCGCCGAAGGTTTCCTGCATTTGGGTGTGTTTAAAAAGATAGTTGAGCACCACGTAGGCGTTTACATCCCGCTTGAGCTCGACCACGATGCGCATGCCTTCCCGGTCGGATTCGTCCCGGATGTCGGATATGCCTTCCAGCCGCTTTTCGTGCACCAGTTCGGCAATCTTTTCCACCAGTTTGGCTTTATTCACCATGTAGGGAATTTCGGTTACCACGATGCGCTGACGGCCGTTGTCCATCTCTTCGATGGCGGTACGCGCCCGGGTTACGATGCGGCCGCGACCGGTGGTATAGGCCGAACGGATACCGCTTTTGCCCATGATGATGCCGCCGGTGGGGAAGTCGGGCCCTTTGATGATTTGCATAAGATCTTCGGGCGTGCAGTCCGGGTGGTCGATCATGTGCACTACGCCGTCGATCACTTCGCCCAGGTTGTGGGGCGGAATGTTGGTGGTCATGCCCACGGCGATACCGCTGGAGCCGTTGACCAGAAGGTTTGGAAAGCGGGCGGGCAACACGGCGGGTTGCTGCAAAGTTTCGTCAAAGTTGGGGTAGAAATCCACGGTTTCCTTTTCCAGGTCGGTTACCATTTCCATGGCCAACTTGGACAGGCGCGCTTCGGTGTAGCGCATGGCGGCGGCGCCGTCGCCGTCCACCGAACCGAAGTTGCCCTGGCCTTCCACCAGCATGTAGCGAGTGGAGAAATCCTGAGCCAGGCGAACCATGGCGTCGTATACGGCGATGTCACCGTGGGGGTGGAATTTACCCAACACATCGCCCACGATACGGGCCGATTTTCGGAAGGGTTTATCGGGCGTCATGCCCAGTTCCACCATGGAATACAGTATGCGCCGGTGCACCGGCTTCAGGCCGTCGCGCACATCGGGCAGTGCCCGGCTAACGATAACCGCCATGGCGTACGAGATAAAAGATTTTTTGAACTCGTGCTCCATGTCGATGGGCATTAGCTGGCCGATATTGTTGTCTTGTTCCAACGAAAAAACACCTCACGATCCGGACGCGCCGTGCGCGCCCAGCAAATTGCTATTTGAAGGAAAGATGGCGGCAGTTTTTTAAATATCCAGATCTACGACCATCTTGCAGTTTTCTTCGATAAATTCACGCCGGGGTTCCACTTCATCGCCCATGAGCAGGGTCATGGTTTGGTCGGAGGCGATGGCGTCTTCCACCGTGACCTGGTACATGGAACGGGTCGCCGGATTCATGGTGGTGTCCCACAGCTGTTCGGCGCTCATTTCACCCAGGCCTTTGTAACGCTGAATTTCGGGCTTGGATTCGCGCCCGATTTGATCCAGAAGTTGCTGAAGCTCATCGTCGGAGTACACGTAGTACTCTTTCTTGCCCTTGCTGACTTTGTAAAGCGGCGGCCGGGCGATGTACACATAGCCGCCTTCGATGAGGCCGGGCATGAAGCGGTAGAAGAAGGTGAGCAGCAAAATACGAATGTGGCTGCCGTCCACGTCGGCGTCGGTCATGCAAACGATTCGGTGGTAGCGCAGCTTTTCGGGATCGAATTCGTTGCCGAATCCGCCGCCAAAGGCGGTGATCATGGCCTTGATTTCGGCGTTGGCCAATATGCGGTCCATGCGGGTTTTTTCTACGTTTAGAATTTTGCCGCGCAAGGGCAATATGGCCTGAAAATGGCGGTCGCGTCCGGTCTTGGCCGAGCCGCCCGCAGAGTCGCCCTCTACGATGAAGATTTCCGACTTGCTGGGATCGCGCTCGGAGCAGTCGGCCAGCTTGCCGGGCAGCGCACCCGACTCCAGAACGGTTTTGCGCCGGGTCAGATCGCGGGCCTTGCGCGCGGCTTCCCGGGCGCGGGCTGCGGTTAAGCACTTATCCAGCAAAGTGCGGCCCACCTGGGGATTTTCTTCCAGGTGGATGGTCAGCTGCTCGGCCACCATGCTCTCGACGATTTGGCGGATTTCGCTGTTGCCCAACTTGGATTTGGTTTGGCCTTCGAATTGGGGCTCGTGCAGTTTGACTGATACGATGGCGGTTAGGCCCTCGCGCACATCTTCCCCGGTAAGGTTGGAATCGGCAGGCTTGATGGCGCCCGACTTGCGGCCGTAGTCGTTGATGACGCGGGTTAGCGCGCGCCGGAAGCCTTCCAGGTGGGTACCGCCTTCGGGGGTGTGGATGTTGTTGGCAAAACAAAATACGCTTTCGTTGAAGCCGTCGTTCCACTGCATGGACACTTCCACCATTACGTCGGCTTTAACGCCTTCGATGTAGATGGGCGGCTTAAAGAGTTTGCCCTTGTGGCGGTTTAAATATTCCACGAAGGAGATGATTCCGCCCTCGTAGTGGTGAACGATTTCTTTGGGTTCTTCGCTTCGCTCGTCGCGTAGCTCAATGCGCACGCCCTTGTTTAAGAAGGCCATTTCGCGAAAGCGGGTGCTCAGCGTTTCGTATTCAAAAAGGTCGGTTTCAAATATACCGGGTTCGGGATCTTCGTGGGTTTTCACGTCGGGCCAGAACCGTATGGTGGTGCCGGTGCGCTCGGTTTGGCCGACCACCTTTAAATCATAAAGTATTTTGCCGCGCTCGTATTCTTGCTGGTAGATTTGCCCGTCTTGGTAGACGTTTACCTGCATATGGCTGGACAGGGCATTTACCACCGAGGCGCCAACGCCGTGAAGGCCGCCCGACACCTTGTAGCCCGAACCGCCGAATTTTCCGCCTGCGTGCAGAACGGTTAGACACACTTCCACCGCGGGGCGGTTCATTTTGGGATGGATGCCCACAGGAAAGCCGCGGCCGTTGTCTACTACGCTGACCGAGCGGTCGGCGTGCAGCGTGACCTTGATGGTATCGCAGAAGCCGGCCAGGGCTTCATCGATGGCGTTGTCCACGATTTCGTACACCAAGTGGTGCAGGCCACGTTCGTCGGTGGAGCCGATATACATGCCCGGGCGTTTGCGCACGGCTTCCAGCCCTTCGAGTACCTGTATTTGACTTTCGTCGTAGTCGTTGTTGGTTACGGTTGGATTAATATTTTCCATAGTTCACCTCTAAAAAAGTTGCGTGGTGCAAGAGAAGAAAAACGCGCGGATTGCGCGAATCTTTTACAAAATATCTACTATATAAGTATACCATAAAAGTGCAGTTTTTTCCAGCGTTGACAGACCTTATTCAATATTTCGCCGATGACTATTTTGGGTGTGATATGTGGAAAAATAGTTTTGACATTTTTTATGGGTTTTTCTATAATGAAATTCATGAATTCATTACAATAAGCTTACGAAGGGAGGATTATATTTTGAGCAAGAATTTACTTTTAAAGCTCAAAGAAGCGTTGACCTCGGTGCTGCCGATAACCATCATCGTGCTGATTTTGCACTTCACCATCGCACCCATGTCCGGGTTTGCGATTGTCATGTTTATTGCTGGTGCTGTGATGCTGGTGCTGGGCATGGGCGTGTTTTCGCTGGGGGTAGACCTGTCCATGATGCCGATGGGCGAGCAAGTGGGTGGTGGTTTGACCAAGACCCGCAAGCTTTGGCTGATGGTGATTGCCTGCTTTATCATGGGGGCGCTGGTCACGATCGCGGAACCGGATTTGCAGGTGCTGGGCGACCAGGTGCCCGCATTTCCTCGGGAGATCTTGATCGGAACTGTGGCGATTGGGGTGGGCATATTTTTGGTGGTTGCGATGCTACGCATCGTGTTTCAAGTCAAGATGTCGTACCTGTTGATCGGCGTTTATGCGCTGATTTTTGCCATCGCTGCATTTGCCAAGCCTGCATTTTTGCCGGTGGCGTTCGACTCGGGTGGCGTGACCACAGGGCCGATTACCACGCCGTTTATCATTGCGCTGGGCATCGGCATCGCGGCCGTTCGCGGCGGCAAGAGCACCGAGGAGGACAGTTTTGGCTTGGTGGGGCTGTGCTCTGCGGGGCCCATCTTGGCGGTGCTTATATTGGGGCTGTTCTTTGACCCCAACGCGGCCGACTTTCCACCACCCGAAGCGGTGATCGCCGAAAGCTGGGGACAGCTATTCGGCCTGTTTGGAAAAGGTTTTCCGCTGTATTTTAAAGAAGTGCTGTTGGCGCTTTTGCCCATAGGGTTTTTCTTTATATTGTTTCAGGTTTTTATGCTCAAGCTTCCCAAACGCCAGTTGGGTAAAATCGGCATAGGGTTTGGATACACGGTGTTGGGCTTGGTGCTGTTTTTAACGGGGGTTAACGTGGCCTTTCTGCCTGCTGGCAAGCTGCTGGGTGAGACGATCGCTAAAGTGAGCTACAACTGGATTCTGATCCCCATAGGGATGGTAATAGGCTTCTTTATCGTTGCTGCCGAGCCGGCGGTGCACGTGCTCAACGATCAGGTGGAGGATTTGACCAATGGCGCGATCACCAAAAAAGCCATGCTCGGCGCGCTGTCCATCGGCATGTCGGTTTCCTTGGCGCTGGCGATGACGCGGGTGCTGACCGGCGTTAGCATATGGTATTTTTTGGTGCCCGGATACGTGATTGCTTTGATACTTTCGCTGTTTGTGCCCCAGGTCTTTACTGCGGTCGCCTTTGATTCGGGCGGTGTGGCCTCCGGACCTATGACGGCGACCTTCCTTTTACCCTTTGCCATGGGCGCCTGCGAAGCCGTGGGCGGCAACCTGATGACCGATGCTTTTGGCATTGTGGCTATGGTGGCCATGACCCCGCTGATTACTGTACAGATTATGGGTTTGATTTACCAGATTAAGCTGCGCAAAAATCCGCCGGAGGTTGCGCTGGATCAGCAGGCGGACGACGAGATTATCGACCTGACCGAAGAGGCTCAGGCCAAGGAGGGAGAATAATGACTTCCCAATCCCCCAATATTGAGGTAAAACCGATAAAATTGCTGATCACCATCGTGGATCAGGGGCAAGGCGAGGCGGTGCAACGCTTGCTTCGCCAGGTTGGCAACCATTACCACATCGTGCTTAGCGGCATGGGAACGGCCAAGAGTGATATTTTGGAGCTGTTTGGATTGCGCGAGACTAGAAAAGATGTGCTCATCAGCGCCATCCGCAAGGACAAGATAGCCGAGGCTCTTGACCTGTTGCGCGAGCAGATGCACATAGATCAGCCGGGACACGGGATTGCCTTTACCGTGCCCATCAACAGCGTAGGCGGGCTGAGCACCTTGAAGATACTGGCCAGTGACGACGCCGAGGAGGATTTGTAATATGACAAACCAGAGCAAATACGAACTGATTTTGACCATCGTCAACCGGGGATTCGCCAGCGATGTAATGGATTCCGCGCGAGCCGCAGGTGCTCAAGGGGGCACGCTGCTCCACGCACGGGGTTCGGGCATTAAGGAAGCCCAGGAGTTTTTTGGCATTACGATACATCCCGAAAAGGATATCGCTCTGATCTTGGTGCGCGCCGACCAGAAGGTGGCGGTGATGCAGGAGATATGCAAGCACGTAGGATTGGATTCGCCGGGAAGAGGACTTTCCATGAGTTTGCCGGTGGACGACGTGGTAGGGCTGCCTGCACTGCTGCGAAACGGCGAAGAATAAAAATTATTTTTTGTGTTTTGACGAACAGGAAGGCACCGCGAAATAGGCGGTGCCTTCGTCGTTGTGATGGGCGGATATATTTGTGTTGCTATGAGCGCAGGGGCAGTGGTGCACAAAAGAAGTGAAGCGCTATATATTTTTGCAAAGATAAAATAAAAAGGAGGAGAAGACCGGTGGTGCTAAAATAGGGTGCGTATGCGCGGGTACCCATACAGCCGGAATAGGCGTTTTGTTGTGTGTAGAAATTAACCGATAACTCGCATATGAGCGCTATTGGGTTTAAAATACGTCTGCGCTATGGATCTTTTGAATTTGTGCCTGTACTTCGCTGGCATTGCAGTGCTCCAGCACAAATGAAAAGCCGGTCAGTTCCCGGTACTGGCGCCAGAGGGTGATGTGCTGTGCTTGCGGAGCGTTGGGCGTGCCATAGCTAGTCAAAACGTCTTTCACAAAATCGTTGCCCAGGTAGGTGAGCGCACAAAAATCCTCGGCCGGATCGGAGATGTGGGCGTTTTCCCAGTCTACGATGCCGATAAGGTTTTTGTAATCGGAAGTTAGGATATAATTTTCGTACCACAGATCACCGTGAACCAGACAAAAGGTGTGGTTTTGTTGAAGATAGGTTTCAAAGGCTTGTTGCCAACGCGTCAGCGCTTCGAGTTGATGGGCGGAAATATGGTTTTTGAGCGCTTGTATGTTGCGCGCGAGGATTGCACGCTGTTCGGCCAGATAACGGCTAGGATCGAATTTTGGAGCGATATCGGTCAGGGGGATGGTGTGGAGTTCACGCAGGAACATTCCGAGCCGGGCTGCGATGTTTTTCATGTTTGCATGTCTAAGCGCCGATTCGGTGAGCACGCTGCCTGGAATGTATGTATACTGCAGGGCGCCGAAGGAGTAGGTGTTGTTCGGCGGAATGAGGCGAAGTTGTTGGGGTACCCGGACGGTGGAAAGCTGCCCTTCCAGCTTGCGAAGAATCCAAGCCATGGCTTTATAAGAATCGTAGGATGCTGCGTTCTGCCCTACGAGCAGTATATTTTCATCTTCGGTTAAGAAGGATTGGCTTCGAAACCCGCTGTGCAAAAATTTCATGATGGGCTATCCTTTCGGTTTGTTGGGTTTTGGCTGTAATACGTCTTGCATAAGGTTTGGGGATGGCCATAATATAACACAAAAAATCGGGCGCACAAACCGTTGTGCGCCCGATTGCAACATTATAGGTTGATTTTCGACTGGATTGTTTAGTTGTCAGTGTTTGCTTTTTTTCTGGCGACTAAGAGGATAGCCGATACGGCTACAGCGGCCAACAACACAGAGTAGAAGGTGGCGCTGAAGTGATCGCCAGTTTGAGGTACGTCGTCATCTTCGTCCTCGGGTTTCTCAGTGGGCTTTGCAGTGGGTTCCGAAGTGGGTTCTGCGGTAGGCTCCGGGGTGGGTTCTACAGTGGGCTTCGTAGTAGGTTCCGGAGTGGGTTCCGGAGTGGGTTCCACAGTGGGCTTCGCAGTAGCTTCCGGAGTGGGGGTTG
>CAYFTL010000002.1:64877-117844 GCA_964346145.1 uncultured Oscillospiraceae bacterium
GGTTCCGGAGTGGGTTCCACAGTGGGCTTCGCAGTAGCTTCCGGAGTGGGGGTTGCAGTGGGGTCTGTTACTTTTTCCCATTGGGCAGTGTAGACGGCGTCGGCGGTCACGGCGTCGGCCACGACGGGATCCCAACCTTTAAAGATATAGCCTTCCCGAACCGGGTCTTCGCCAAAGGCGGGAGTAGAGGAGCCTACTTTTACACTATGTACCTGGTCGGCGAAAATCTCTTCACCTTCCACGCCGTCGGTATAGGTGACGGTATAGAGGGTTGCCGGGCAAACGCCGGTAATAACGCTATCGGTTTTTACGAAATCTTTTCCGTCATCGGAAGTGACCGTCATCACGTACACTTCGGAGTTTTCGGGAACGGACAATTCTCCCTGATAGTAGTTTTCGGGATACCCGTCTACCACCCGCTGGCCGATGGCAAACTCTTGGTGCAGTACAAAGGGTTCTTCGGTGCCGGCGGGTCGAACCATGAGACGCCCGGTGTCAGCCCGCACAGCATATCCCCACATGGCAAATTCGACGGTTTTGCAATTGACAACTTTTAGATTGATACCGTAATCGCCGATGATGATGCCGGGAGTGAAAGAGAATCCTTTGACTGTTGTTCCGGTAGCGTCCAGGATGTAGATGGTGCAGGAGGTGCCGCCGTTTTGGTTGGGTACAAAGACCGATGTATTTTTTTCGACCGGGGTTCTTTGTACTTCGTTATCAAGACCATTTAGGTAGAAAACCACCTCGACCGAATAATCGTCGGGAACGTTTCCGGTTACAATCCGAACGCCTTTGACGCCATCTTCGGTTACCCAATCGCCGTCTCCGGTGATGTTATCGGTTTCGTTGGCTGCGGGTCCGACCTGCGCCGTGTCGTTTGCTGGAAGCTCTTCTTCATTTTCGGTGACTTCGGCAGATTCCTGGGGCGCAGTTTCGGTTTCGGTGGCGACTTCGGGCAATGGGGTTTCTTTCGCAGGTTCCAGAGTCGCGCTTTCAGTAGCATCAACTACGTCGACCGGCTCTTGGATTTCGTCGGCCTCAGTTGCTTCCTGGGGCTCTTCAGCTTCGGAAGTTTCCAAGGGTTCTTCGGTCGCGGACGCTTCCAACGCAGGTTCATCCGACGGTAGAGGCTGAACCGTGGGCTCTTGGGTAGCTTCAATGAGATCCTGAACCGGATCGTCAGCAGAGAGCTGCGCATCATCTACGACGGGATCGTTTTGGCTTTCGATGGATTCAGCGTATACAAAAGCCGACCCGAATAGACATGTAAACACTAAAAGTACGCTCAGCAAAGCGGAAACGACATGTTTTTTGCTATGACTTCTCACGATGATCATTCCTTTCAAATCCAGTTGGTATTTTGGCTTGTTTAGCACATATTGGTTGCTGCGTCCCAAGACGCGCTAAAATACGGTTTCCCTCTCAATAATTATATTCTTTATATTATAAATACTTTACCAGCGTTGTTTGCTATTTGCAATACAAAAAAACGATTAAAATATAAATAAATATTTACGAAAAATTTACAATGTGAGTCGTAGAGAGTGCTTCGGAAAATGTTTTGTAGAGGCAGCGACGCTGAACCCGATGTGTACGGTTGTGCATGAGCTGAAAAAGATAAAAAAAGAGGCCGGCAATGCGCGGCCTAATTTTGGGTATCGTTCTTGGGTGGGGCTTCCCGCTTGTAGAGTTTGCGTTCCAGCGACCAAATACGATCGGTAAGGGTGCCAGGCTCAAGGTTTTCAAGGGCATAATTCATTTCGTATAGGCGGGCGTCCAGCCGGTCCAAAATGTGCAACACTTCGGCCTCGGGAAACATGGGGTGTTTGGGGCTACCATACTCGGGCAGATCGTGATGGGCCAGGATCATGTGCTGCAAAAGCAACACCAATTCTTTGCGAGTGCCCAGCGTTTTGCCTGCCGCGCCGATGGCGCTCACGCCCTGCACTAAGTGGCCCAGCAGTTCGCCCTCCAGGGTGTAGGAGCTAACTACGCCCATATCGTCCGAATCCATTTCGCTTAATTTGCACAAATCGTGCAGCACCACCCCGGCGGCCAGCAGATCGGCATCCAAAGAGGGATATACCTGGCACAACGCTTCGGCAGCGCGCAGCATAGTGCTGGTGTGGTGCAAAAGGCCTGACCGTTCGGCGTGGTGCAGCCTGCGGCCGGCGGGATAGTAAATAAGCTTGTCCCCCGCGTCTTCGAGCAGAAAAAGAACTAGCGCTTTTAATTCTTTATCGGCGATGGCATCCATCCGGTTCAAGATGAAATCCAGCATATCGTTGGGATCGTAGGGCGCGCAGGGGATCAGCAGGGTCATATCTACCGGATCCATTTCGTTAATTTCACGGAATTTGTCCACGCGCAGCTGGGGTTTGTCGTTGTATTCCAGCATGGTGGCGCGCACCCGAATGACCTGCCCCGCCTTGGGCGGCTGGGCGTTAGGATCCCACATTTTGGCGTTGATTTCGCCCGAAACATCGGCCAGATTCATATCCAGATATTTGGTGCCGGTTTTAGAGCTGCGCTGTTCGGCGCTTTTGACCAGTAGATATCCATCGATGGTTTCATTTTTTAAAACAGAAGTTAACAGTGTTTGTTGCATGGATCCTCCCGCCACAAAAATTTGGTGCCGGAATACACTCATCCGGAAATCGTGGTATACTGTATTTTACCGTATTGGGCCCGTTTTATCAAGGGAAGGGCTAGTGAAAGGAGAGCTGGAATTTATGTTATACACCCTGAGCGACCGTCAATTCGTGACCGAGATAGGCGCAGAGAACCCGGTGGCGCTGCGCGTACCCGACGGCGCGCAGATACAAATTCGAACAATAGACTGTTACAGCAACGGATTGCGCGCCGAAAACGATCCGCGGGGGGAGGCAACCGTGCCGCTGAACAGCTGTAACCCGGCGAGCGGTGCGATTTATATAGAAGATGCACAGCCCGGCGATACGCTGGCAGTGGAGATATTATCCATTGATACCGACGATTACGGAACGATGCGCGTTGCCCCGGGCATGGGCTTTATGGGGCACCGGGTCAGTGAACGGATCACCCGGGCATACGACCTGCGCGGCGGCCAAACCAGCTTGTCGGGCGCCAAGATTGCCCTGGAGCCGATGATCGGAGTGATTGGTGTGGCGCCAAAATATGGCGCTGTGCCCACCCATACCCCGGGCGCCCACGGCGGCAACATGGATACCCGTTATATTCGCCAAGGCAGCACGCTGTATTTGCCGGTGCAGCATTCGGGAGCGCTGCTTTCCATGGGCGACGTGCACGCACAGATGGGGGACGGCGAGGTGGCCATTTGCGGCATCGAATGTCCGGCCACCATAGGCGTGCGGGTTAAAGTGATCAAGGGAAGGCAGGAAGAATGGCCCGTGCTTTTGTATGACGGCATATATCGCACGCTGTGCTCGGGTCAAACCCTGGACGAAGCAGCCCGGATTGCCGCCGATGCCATGCTGGACTTTTTGCTCAAACGCATTTCGATGGACGTAAATGAGCTGATTATGTTGATGAGCTTGATGTGTGATTTGGAAATCAGCCAGGTGGTAGATCCATTGATCACGGCGCGCATGGCTCTGCGCCCCGGTGCCTTTGAGGATTTGAAGTTTTAGCGAGCAGGGGTACAATCCTTTGCCGAGTTGTAGGGCTAAAGAACTTTGAGCCGATTGGCGATGTTGCCAACACGGCGGATTGCTGAGAGGGATCTATGCCGATACTCAAAGGAGCAAATGGAATAACGGTTGGGGAATAAAGTTTCTATAAAAAAGGAAAAAAAGAAACTTAAAACAGGTCGGGCGCGGAACAAAGTTTTGCGCCCGATTTTTGTTGCTGCTATTTATAGTATTGTGGTAAATTTGTTATAACCGTAGTAAAAATGGGCCATTGCAACCGCCGGTTGACAAAAAGCCAAAGGCAAATGGTGGCTGTGCAACCGCTATTTTGGTTATGATGAGGTCATCTCAGAAAGGAGTTGTTGTAATGAATATTTCAGAAAGAATACAGCATCTAAGAAAAATCCAAGGCATTTCCCAAGAAGAGCTTGCCGACAAAGTGGGGGTGTCCAGACAAGCCGTTTCAAAATGGGAGAGTGGGCAAAGCATTCCCGATATGGATAAGATTATTCTCCTGAGCGATTATTTTGAAGTGACGACGGATTATTTGCTGAAAGGGACAAAGCCGATAGAGACCGTCCAAAAGAGTGGTGAGGTGCTTGCAAGCCAAATACTCTACATTGCTTCAACCGCGCTTATTTTGATTGGACTGCTTATTGCTTTTGCGGATTGGTACGAAAACCAAAGAGTAGAAGATATTTGGGGAGCGATGATTATTCAGGTGGTTGGCATCGTTGCATATTTTATTGGGCGAACCATATCGAAGGAGAAGCCGATATCCTACATCAACTTTCTAAACATCATTTTGGTTTTGTTTATTCCGGTTTCCATGGTTTCTGGGTTGACATCGATGGCGCTTTTTAAGCAAGGTTGGGTTGCGCCATATCCGGTAGATATCGGGCACATGGTTCTTTTTGGCATAATGTATGTGTTGGTGTGTGTTTTGGCGCGTGGGGTATTGCGAAAAAGGCAGGGCAAGTCCGCGTAGCAATTTGAGGTGGATGCAAAGTGGCATGTTGCATCCGCCTATTTCGTTTGCAAAAAGCTTGCGGAGCCGATCGGTTGCGCAATGGGCGCCAGGTTATCGCCGATGTGCATGTCGACAGCAGGCGATCACAAAACTTCCTGATCCAGTTGTACGATTTGAGCATCGGTTATGGACTGCAGATAATGGATTGTGTTTTGGGCGATGCTGTCGGCTTGGGCCGAATCGGCCGCGATTCCGGCAAGCCCCAGGGTAATGGTTTTGTGGGCATCTTGGGTGGCCACTTCGGCCACAGACAAATTAAACTTGGCCTTGAGCCTGGCGATCAGACCTTTGGTTTCCGATCGTTTTTGTTTGAGAGATTGCACCCAAGGCGCGTGCAACGTTACGGTCAAGACGATAATTTTCATATAATCACCTAAAAATTGGGAGGAAGAATGCCGAAGGAGGCTGTTTTTTTATCTGTCGTCGGGGGATGGAGGGCAATGTCGAGGCGTTAAGGCTTTAAAACACTTTGTGCAAAAGGATTTAAGGGCGGGCAAGCGGGCCGCTGCGCTGCGCATCAGTTGATTGGCGGTGTTTTGTGCTTGCCGGTGGGCGTCTACGCTGATGATGCCTGCATGTAGCGCATCGTCCAGTTCGTCTTGATCCAGTAGAAAGGTTTGCCCATCGGGCAGGAGGACCACATCGAGGAACATGTCTGCAAAGTAGGAATCGCCATTGCCCAGTAAAACGTTGTGTGCGGTTACATCGAAATAATATTGCACGATGTGCTGGACGGGGTCAAACATGGCGGTAAGCCACCAGTTTTTGCCCGTCGGGGCGATTTGTAGCCAGGCGTAGCCGGCATCTGCCAAGGTTAACGGTTGTCCGCCCATGTTGGCGTTGAGCGGAGCGACAACGCGGTGCATGTGGATCAAAGACATTTCACCGGAGATGGATTGCTCGGCAAAACTGCCGTGAGCGAACGTGCGGTCTAGCAGCCGCGGCCATGAAGCGCGAGCTAAGGTTTTGGTTTTAAGGGGTGTTAGGTTGTTGCTCATGGGTTACGCTCCTTTATAGAGTAAGCGGTTGCTACTTCCAGCGGAGGCCTTTGGGAATGTGGTTTTTGATGATTCCGTTGGAGCGTTTGCCCCAACCGATGCCGATGCCCTGGTGGCACAACAGCACCCAGCCGTTGGGGCCGTCTGCTTCGATGGGATGCCCGTGTAGCGCCATGATGGTTTGTTCCTGGCTCAGCGCTTGGGCCACATGGACATTTTCCGGACATAAAGCCATGGCCAATGCGTGATCGGGTTGTACATAGTTTTTGCCCAGCTTGCCCACGCACAAGCCGGCTCGCAGCACGCGCAAGCCATCGGGGGATGGAAGCGCATTGGGCTGCGCCCATAGCAGATCTCCGCGCATTTCAAAACGGTAGGTGGAAAAGTATTCGGGCCATTTGCAGACCACCTGATGTTCAAACAAATCCACCGCCTGGCGCGTCCCTGGCGTCTGGGATTTGTGGCGCGTTTTTTTGAGCGGTTTGGATTTTTTGGGCGAAGCGGGTTTGGCGGCGGAGCTTGATTTGACGAGCTTAGCGACAAAGTGTCCTTCGCCTTTGAGTTTATGGGGCCACAGCCGGAGCATTCCCTGGGCAGATTGGCCCACGCCCGGCAGCGCAAAATCCTGAGGCAAAAATTCGGGATGGCGCTGCAAAAATGCCTGCACGGTGTGTTCGTTTTCGGTGAGGTTGAAGGTGCAGGTGGAGTAGACCAGCCGGCCGCCCGGCTTGAGCAGGCGCGCCGCCTGGTCTAAAATTTCGGCCTGGCGCAGTGCGCAGCCCACAGGCGCGTGCGGGCTCCACTCCTGCCGGGCTTGCTCGTCCTTTCGAAACATTCCTTCCCCGGAACAAGGGGCATCCACCAGCAGGGCGTCGAAAAGGCTGCCCCAGCGGTCGGCCAAGGCATCGGGGTAGGCGCAGGTGACCATGGCGTTTGCTACACCCAAGCGCTCCAAGTTGCTCGAGAGCACTTTGGCCCGGTTGGCATCGGGTTCGTTGCTCACCAAAAAACCGGTGTTTTTGAGTTGTTGGGCGATCTGGCCCGACTTTCCGCCGGGTGCTGCACACAAGTCCAGCACAAACTCCCCGGGCTGTGCGTTGAGCACCCGGGCAGGAGCCATGGCGCTGGCGTCCTGAATATAGTATGCGCCGGCATCGTGCAAGGGCGAAGTCCCAGGCTTAAGCGCCGGATCGAAATAATAGCCCGATGGTTCCCAGGGCACCGGTTCACCGATGAAATTTTGTGCGGCTTCGTAGGCGTCGGCTTTTAAAGGGTTGATGCGCAACGCGCTTTGATTGGGGGATTGGAGCGCGCGCTCAAACTCGTCATATTCGGGGCCCAACATGGCGCGCATAGCCTCCAAAAATTCGGGTGGGAATGGAAATTTTGCCATGTATGCATGCCTCCTTGGCGCTTTAAACGATGGAAATTCTGCCTACCGCGCGGGCAGTCACCCAACTTTCCAGCAGCATGGCCTGGCGGGTGGAACCGGTGGCCCAGCCCGTTTGGCTGCCCTCGTCGGTTTCGATTTCCAGTTGATCGGCGCCCATTTCCAAGGCGCGGTTGCGGGCGATTTTTCCGGCTTGCAGCCGAGCCCAATCCATGGCTTCTTCCAAGGATTGGCTTTCCAGGCGTGCGCCCGATGAATGGGCGGTGTAGCCCACGACTCCGCTGACGTCGTATTTGGGTTTGACGATTACCTTTTCCTCTACCAGCACGCTGCCAGTGATGGCGCCCACCGCATTGGCTACTTGGTGGTGTTTGGGCAGAACACAGTCGGTAAAGAACCTTTCGGCCACACGAGGAAGCATGGCCCGCGTAGGCGCGCCGATGCCCACCAATGGCATTTTAAGCCGCAGTTGTACGTCCAGTTCGTCGCCCCGGGGTGTGCAGCCCAGTTTTAAGGTTTGGGGTTCGTCGATCGCTTTGCCCGCGCTACGCTCCAGCATAAAGTTTGCGATCGTATCGTACAATTTTGCGGTTACTATGTCCATAATTTGGGCCGACAAGGCGCTGGGCTCCAAGGACAATTGGTTGGCCAGCGCCTGCAGGCCGTCCTGGGCGGCTTGCTTGTCAAAATCGGTAAAGATGCCCTGCGCTGTCATGATATCGGTGGGGGTCAGCATGGATTTTATCACGATGCCCATGGACTCCAGGCGGTCGGTGCGCAGAAAATAAGGCCGGGTTTGAACGGCTCGAGCCAAATCTTCGGCGCACAGGGGGCCGCTTTGCAGTGCGCGAAGGATTTGCCGTTCCAAATCGGTATATTCCATGTGGCCGGTTTCTTTGCGCTCCAGCAGATAAAAGACGCCCCGGGCATAGGTTTGATAATCGGTTTGTTGGGCGATTTCCGCCAAGCGCCGCTTGATTTGAGGGAAACGCGCGGCCAGGGCGCATAGGGGAACCGCGCGCTGCGGACCCAGCTGAAGATCGCCTTTGGCGTTGATGTCGACGGCGCTATCACCGCCCAGCGCGGTGGTACGAATATGGATGGCCCGGGTTCCGGTGCGCCAGCGGCCCACCTGCACGCCGCTATGGCTCATTTGGGTAAGGCCGCTGCGCACCATGGCCAAATCGGTGGTAGTGCCGCCGATATCTACCGCCACCAAGTTTTCGTGGCCCGATAAGCTCAGCGCGCCCATGACGCTGCTGGCCGGACCGGAAAGCAGCGTTTCCACCGGATACTGGGCGGCAAAGTTGTCGGTCATCAGCGATCCATCGCCCCGAACGATCATCAGCGGCGCTTGGACGTTGCGCTGAAGGAGTGCGCTGCGCACGGCATGCATCAGCCGGTCGATTAAGGGCAGGAGCCGGGCGTTGAGCAAGGTGGTGGCGGCGCGCTTTAAGGAATTGATCTCCCCCGTGAGTTCGTGGGCGGCGACCACCGGAAGGCCGGTGGCATCATGCAGAAGCTGTTTGGCCTTTTGCTCATATTCGGGATTGCGAACGCCCCAATATTCCACCACGCCGATGGCATCTACCCGGCTGGCGACCGAGCGCGCCAACTCCACCATGACGTCGTAATCGGGAGTTTCGCCCGTTTCTCCACGTTGGGTGTGGCGGCCGCCGACTACGAACAGTTCGCCGGCGAAACCGAGGCCGTACTCTTCGGCCAATTGGGCTACGATTTTTTCGTTGTAGCCCATCAAGAACAGCGCGGCGCGGCCACCCCGGTTTTCGACGCAGGCGTTGGTAGCCAGCGTGGTGGAAAGGGAAACCAGCCGGACCTGGGTCAGCAGGTTCTGATCCAACCCATCCAGCAGCGCACCGATTCCCTGGATTAGATCCGCGGGCGTGGTTTGTCGCTTGGCCCAGTCTACCACCTGGCCGGTGGCAAAATTGTATATTGCTCCGTCGGTAAAGGTTCCACCGGTATCTATTCCAAGCCCTAAAGCCATTAAAATCGCTCCCTTATTCGGCATTTTTCCATACCGATAATTATACCACAACCGCGTATGGCTGGGTAGGGATGGACCGTATGCGGAGGGACTGATTTTCAAGAAAGGAAACAAAAAATGAGCCTTGTGTGCACAGGCTCATTTTGGACATGGTTTTATTTAATCCGGAAAATCGTTTAGGAATTTTCCTGCTTTTTGATGGCGAAGTTGTAAATGGCAAGGCCGATCAGGCTAAGTACGCCCGTTCCGATGAACACCCAAAGCGCCATGAGGTAGTTGGAGGTGCCCAGCGCATCGCCGCCCAGGGTGGAGGTGATGATGGAGGGAATGCGCGCCACACTGGTCAGCAGCAAGAACACGCTGGCTTTCATAGGGGTGAGGCCTACAAAGTAGGTGACTACATCCTTGGGAACGCCGGGCAGGAAGAAAAGCAGGAACACGAGGAAGTTAAGCTTTTTGCTGTTTTTGACAAAGCCCAGCGAGTTGATTTTTTCGATGGGCACAAATCTTTCGACCAGTTTGATGCCAAAACGGCGCGTCAACCAAAAGACCAGGGTAGAACCCAGCACGATGCCCGCGGTGCACCAAAGCAACCCCCACCAGGTTCCGAAGGCATAGCCGGCTGCAATCTCAAGGGGTTCTCCGGGGATGATGGCAAAGACCACCTGAAAAGTCATCATCAACACAAAAACCACGCGTCCCCAGGGGCCATGGCTTTCCACCCAGTGGCGAAGCACCTGGGGCTTTAAAAACAAGTCGACGATAGGCCGACCCACTGTGCAGAGCAAGGCGATGGCCACGCCGCTCAGCAGCAAAACGGTCAGGGCGATGAGCGCGGCTTTCTTTTTTTTCTGGGGCGGAATCCCCTGGAGGTATTGTTTTATGTTCATCAAGCATGTATCCTTTTCAATAAATATTAAGGGAACGACTAAATTGGCAAGCGAGGTTTAGACTGGAAACCATGGCCTTTGGTTCAACCCTTTAAACTTAAATTTCACCACAAGGTTGTTTTGTCCTGCCGGGTTAATCGGATTCTAATGATGGAGGGTGAAATCTCATCAAGCGTTAATCTGGAGTTTGCATTTATAAAAAAACAAAAAGGGAAGCGGGGCAAAAAGTGTTTGCCATAAATTGCCACGAAAAAGCCTATTATGATGAAGATGAAAATTATTATGTTTTCATATCATTCAACTGGAGGAAGGGTAACCAAACATAAAAAAATACCGGCTCGCTTTGGGCAAGCCGGTAAGAAAGACAGACTTTGGAAAAAAGTAGATGGTTTAAGCCAGATTTTTAAGGGCTTCGTAGGCCTTATCGTAGTCGGGTTGGTTGGTAACTTCGGGTACGTATTCGGCGTAGACGATGGTGCCTTCGCTGTTCACGACAAATACTGCGCGGGTCAAAAGTCCCAGTGCGCCGATGTAGGTGCCGGTTGCCTGGGCGAAGGAACGATCCTTATAGTCGGACAGGGTTTGTACCGATTCGATGCCGTTGGCCCCGCACCAGCGCGCTTGGGCAAAGGGCAGGTCCATGCTGACGGCATAGACGTTGACACCGCTGAGTTCGGCGGCTTTGGCGTTGAAGGTGCGCACTTCCAAATCACACACCGGGGTATCCAGCGAAGGCACGGTCAGAAAAACGCTGTTGCCTTTTAAGTCGGCGCTGGCGATCGGACTCAAATCGTTGGCGACCAAAGTGAATTCAGGCATTTTGTCTCCCACATTCAGGTGGGTGCCTTGCAAATCAATTGGGGATCCGTTAAACGTAATAGACATAATTCTACCTCCAACACAATGTTTTATAATAATTATTTCGTGCAGATTGCGTTTAGACGCTGTTATATTCATACCATTTAAACCGGTGAACGAAACATAAAAATGGATGAAGAATGGGAACAAGCAGATTTTTGAGCGCGGGATGTGCATAAGGCTTTAAGAAGAAGGCGAGTTTCAATTGTGCACAAATTTGGTTTGTGCTATGATATGCATTAGAAAGGGAATAGGGAAAGGAAGGATGGCCATGCGAGGGTATTTGGATAAAAATCTGGATGCCATGCTGATAACGTTACAACCGCACCAGCACTTTCGCATCGCCCCAACCGCGGCTGAACGGCAGGCATGGGAGCAACTGGACGGGCAGGTGCGCAATCAAATTTTGTTTGCGGCAGACGGTTTGCGCGGCAAGCCGTTTTCTGCGCTGAGTGCAGTAGAGCACATGGAGTATGCGCGCGGTGGCGATGGATGTCGATACCGGGCGGCTTATGAGGACAGGCGCGAGAGGCTCGGCACATTGGTGCTTGCCGAATGTATTGCTTACGATGGTCGGTACATGGAGGATATTGTAAACCTGTTGTGGGCGGTGTTGGAGGAGTCCAGCTGGGCACTGCCCGAAAGCAATTTAAAGCCGGGTGGAGATGGGGTTTTGGCGCTGCCAATTCCCGAGCTGCCCACCATCGATAGGGCGGCGGCCCACACCGCTTCGGATTTGGCGTGGGTGTGGTGGCTGCTGGGCAAAAAGCTGGATGATCTTTCGCCCCAAATCGGCAACCGGATAGAGTACGAGGTTAACCGGCGCATTTTCATTCCGCTGGTCAACGGCGATCAATTTGGGTGGCAGAGGCATCCCGAGCGTCAGACGGCCGGCTGTGTGGCCGGATGCTTGAGCGCTGTTTTGCTGATGGTGGATGCCGAAGACAAGCGTTGGCAGCTCATCCGCCGCTGTATGCTGCTGGGCGATCGGTTGGTGGCGCGCTTGCCCCAGGACGGTTCCCTACCTGGCGGAATCGGCGAATGGGAAGACACTGCCGGAGAGCTAATGGATGTGTTTTCGTTGCTGTTTGCCGCGAGCGATGGTCACGTCGTTTTGTACGACGAACCCCAGGTGATCAACATGGGCCGTTTTGCCGTGTTTTGCCATATGCAAAACCAGGAGTTTTTCACCATGCAGTCTGTGGATTCCATCCCCTCGGGCGAGCGGTTGTACCGCTACGGGATCAAAACCAGAGATGCGCGATTGTGTGATCTGGGCGCCTATATTGCCCGGATGCAGGGCGTGGATCGGCAGAGCCGAGCAACCAAGGCCAACCTGATGAACCGGGTATTCCATTTGTTTTACGAGGAAGAGATTCGCCGGCATATGGGCAAACCGCCGCAGCTGGGCGCGCTCTATTTGCCCGATGCGCGGGCGATGATGTCGCGCAGTGAAGCAGACAGCGAACGGGGGTTCGCGCTGTGGTGCAGTGCCGGATTTGAGGGCGGCTCCAAGGCCGGGGATATTTGCTTGAGCCGCAACGGGCGCATTATCTTAAGCGCAGTGCAGGAGGCGGAGCGCGGTGCATACAACTTGCCGCTGATAAACGGACAGGATCAGCGGGCGGCGGCCTTCTTCAGCGCCGAAGATGTGGAGTGCGATCTTTCTCCGACGATGGATATGATCACGATGAACCTGGCGCCCACTTACCCTAAGCAGGCAAGGGTTCACACCTGGCAGCGCACGGTAATGCTATCCCGCGGGGAAGATTCTATTCGCATTATTGAAGTGTTCGACTTTGAACAGGCGGAAAACCGGGTGGAGTTTCAGTTCGTGTTTGCCGATGAGCCTCGGATGCTGGAGGACAGCAGCGCCCAGGTACAGGGGGTGCGGCTGGACTGGGAATCCTCTCTGGTTTCCAGGATTGAACCTGTGCGCTTTGGAGAAAGGCTGCAGCACACGGCTTTCAGGCTGGTGTTGGTTGGGCAGCGGGTGCCGATGCACGGCAGTTACACATTTCTCATGCAGCTGGACAACCAATAAAGCGACTTGGAATGCAAGGGAAGGCGTTTTAATTTTACTGATAATATTTTTATTAAACATAAAGGAGTTTTGAATCATGAACAAGGCACACGGAACTACCAGTTGGTTTATCCCCGATTGTTACTGGCCGGAAATCACCACCGAGGGACATTATGTCAGCCATGAGGCCATTTGCGTGCTGAATACCGGCGATGAGGACGCGCAGATTAAGATTGTTCTGTATTTTGAGGACCGGGAGCCGATGACCGACTTTTATGCCGAATGCGGCGCGCGCCGAACCCACCACATTCGCCTGGATAAGTTGAAGGATCGTGCGGGGCAATCGGTGCCGATGGGCGTTCCCTATGCGGCCATGGTGGAAAGCAATGTGCCGATCGTTGTGCAGTACAGCAGGCTGGACACCACCCAGGTTAATGAATCGCTGATGAGCACCATCGCCCATCCGCTGTAGTGGAAATGGCCTTGGTTTTCACCGATTGATGACGCTTGAGGAGTAATATGCGACATATTAAAGTGTACGGAACGCTGGGGCCGGCGTGTGCGGATGAGCAGAGATTGCGTGAGATGCTCGAAGCCGGCATGGACGGAATTCGGCTGAACCTATCCCATGGAGATATGGAACAAAACAGGCCATGGATCGATTTGGTCGACAAGGTTTTTGGGCGTTTCAGTGGGCCGGCCGAACTGATTGTAGACATTGTAGGTCCTGAGCTGCGCATCGGAGAGCTTGAAACGCCCGTGGAGCTTGCGATAGGAGACCGGGTGCGGCTGTGCGCCGGCGCAGGGGAAGGGATTACGGTGCCCGAGGCAGCCATTGACGCCATGGAAACAGGGCTGGAGCTGCTGATGGACGATGGCAAAATAAGCCTGAAGGTAGAGTGCACCGGCGAAGGCTGGGCGCAAGCTGTGGTAACTCAGTCCGGGGTTTTGCAATCGCGAAAAAGTTTGACGCTGCAAGGCAAGCAGGTGAATTTGCCCGCATTGAGCGATGTGGACAAAAAAAACTTGCAGGCGGCAGCGCAGATGGGGGTTACCGGAGTGATGCAACCTTTCGTGCGCGGTGCCCAGGACGTTCGGGAGCTGCGCGAGCAAATTCAACAATACAGCGCAAAACCCATGGAAATCTTTGCGAAGATAGAGAATTGGGCAGGGATTGACGCGGCGGAAGAGATTGCCGATTGGGCGGACGAAGTGGTGATTGCCCGGGGAGATTTGGGCGCCAGCGTTTCGCTGTGGCAACTGCCCGTGATCCAAAAACAATTGGCCCGACGGTTGCGTGCCAAAGACAAACGGTTTATGGTGGCGACGCAAATCTTAAACTCGATGATTGAGGAGCCTGTGCCCACCCGTGCGGAGGCCACCGACGCGGCCCAGGCGGTATTTGACGGCGCGGCTTCGGTAATTTTGACCGCGGAAACCGCGGTGGGCAAGTATCCGGTGGATTCGATTCGCGCATTGCGCTGTCTGGTGGATGAAGCGGCAAAGTATATAGGGTAATAAACAAAAGGAAGTACCGACGACGCAGATTGCGCGGGTGCTTCCTTCTTTAATATAGGGTTGCAAATGGTCAGGCCCACACATCCCGCACCCAACCGCGCAGGTAATCGCATACTTCCAAGTGGTTGGTTTCAGCGCAGTAGTGGCCGCCGTAGCGCAGGATGTGAAACTCGGCGTGGCTAAGCAGCTTGCGCATGTAGGCGGGGGGGCGGCAGCCCAGCAGCTTGTCGTGCTCTCCCCAGAGCACCATGGTGGGGAACCAATCGTTGAGCGCGCCGTGGGGGATGATGGAACCGTTGAGCAAGAGCCGTTGTAGCGATTCGTCGCTGCCCGGTCGCCGGAAGGGCGCTTGTATGGTTTCTGCCACTGCGGCGTGCTGAGGCCGGCCGTATAGCCAGCGCATGTGCTTTCTGAATTTCGAGCGGTTGAGGATATTGTTTTTATACCACCGCTTGAGCAGCGCATTGCCCAAGTTGCTGCGCACCAGCGGTTTTAAGAACCGGGGAATATAGCAACGCAATATGGGGCTGAGCAGCGTAAGGGAGCCGCAGCTATCGGGTTGTTGGTAGGCCATGGTCAGGGCGGTGCCAGCCGAAGACCCCTGGCCGATTATGTTCCAGCGGTTGATGCGCCCGCTCATATCTCGGTCGACCTGATCGAGGATGCCCCAGAGCAGTTTTGCCCGGGTATCCTGGCGGTGGGGAACGCCGGAACCACACATACTCTGCCCAAATCCGGGCAAATCCACCAGCACGCACAGGCAACCCATTTGCTGCAGCTGGGGCAGAATGAGCCGCCAGTTGTAACAGGACTGGCCGGGGGCGGGGATGAGCAGCGCCCGGTGCAATACCGCCCCTTTGGGTTTGGCGATTTGGTAGTGGAGCACCAGCCCCTTAAATGAAATATAACAGTCCTGCAAGGGCAATGCCCCCTCCTTAGTAAAATGGTGTTTGCGTTACGGTGGTTACAGACATGATGGTTAAGGTACAATGCAAGCGACTGGCAGAAATAACATTTGCATTTTTGGGCAACGGGTTGTTGCCAAGTGTGTAATCCATATTTATTTGGGCGACGAAAGTATGGGCTCATAGCTGTCGTTCCTTTTGTGTTGTTGGCGATCGGTTTGAGAAGCCAATCTTTCTATATCTTTATATTTAAGGTTGGACAACCGGTTCTCTTCAGCGTAGCTGCACAATTTGCTTTATTTTAGCACAATTTCTGCCAAAGCAAAAGCCAGAGCCGCTTCGACGGCGCCTGTACAGCGGTGACGACATAATATACCACAATAATGAGGCTGTGAAACGAGGGCGCGGCGTGCTTGTTGCAGCTCGGTCGGGGCAAACGGTGGTTGTTCCGGGACGATGCATTGGCAGCAGTCGGGTGCGCATTAGATTAAGGGCAAGTAAATTTGTGCGATTCCGGTTGCGGCGCCACCGATAAAGGTGTACAATAATAAACACAACGAACAAAATGTTCGTAATTTTAGGGCGACGCCCTACAACAAAAGATAGCGGAGGGAATTTTTAATGAAGAAGATTCTGATTGCTGTACTGACCTTGGCGCTGCTGCTTTCGACAGGCTCTATGGCCTTGGCTGAGCAAGCTCGCGCCCCGATTGCCAAAGAGGACATCAAAGTGGGTGCAGTGTACATCGGCGACGTAAGTGACAAAGGCTATACCTACGCACACCACCAGGGCATGTTGTATATGCAGCAGGAACTGGGCCTGACCGACGATCAGATCATCCTGAAAAAGAACATCAGCGAAGATGCATCCTGCGAAGCCGCGCTGCGCGAGTTGGTGGAACAGGGCTGCAACATCATCTTTGGGATCAGCTTTGGCTACATGGACTACATGGAAGAAATGGCTGCAGAATATCCCGAAATTATCTTCTCCCACTGCTCGGGCTATAAGAGCAACGAGACCAACTTCAACAATTATTTCGGCCGCATCTACGAAGCCCGCTACCTGGCAGGCATCGCTGCCGGATTGAAGACCGAGAACAACCACTTGGGCTATGTGGCTGCCATGTCTTTGCCCGAAGTGAACTACTCGCTGAACGCTTATTATTTGGGCGCAAAGTCTGTGAATCCGGATGTAAAAATGACGGTTAAGTACACCAACACCTGGTATGACCCCACTTTGGAGCGCCAAGCCGCCGACGCGTTGTTAGATTTGGGCTGTGACGTAATCGGCCAGCACCAGGACACCTCCATGCCGGTTATCGCTGCCGGTGAAAAGGGCGTTTGGGCTACCGGCTACAACGCCGACATGACCGAAGATGCTCCCGATGCTCACCTGGTTGCACCCATTTGGAACTGGGGAATTTACTACAAGGATGCCGTACAAAAAGCCATTGATGGTAGCTGGACTCCTGAGAACGTGCTGATGGGCATGAACGAAGGTCTGGTAGACATTTCCGAATTGACCAAGAATTGCGCAGAGGGCACCGCTGAAAAAGTGGAAGAAGCCCGCGCTAAAATCTTGTCCGGCGAGTTCGGCGTTTTCGAAGGCCCGATCAAGGACAACGAAGGCAATGAGCAGATTGCTGAAGGTACTACGCTGACCCCCGCAGAAATCCTGCAGATCAACTGGTTGGTGGAAGGCGTTTCTGTAAACTAAGCATATGGATTGCAAAACCGGCTTCATACGAAGCCGGTTTTTTTGTTTTGGCAAAAAAATGATATTTGGAACGTATGCAGAGAGGCATACCTGGCAAAAAACGCAAAACAATGTAGCAAGTCGGACACTTGGATTTAATGATTCTGTTGGGTCTGCACACAAAAGATGGTTGCAAAATTTGACAAAATATATAAAAAATATCGACTAAAAGTTAACGTAAAGTTATAATGAAAATGCATAAACTTTTGTAAACACACGAACGTTAGGAGGCATCTATGATGGTTAAGAGGAAACTATTGGCAACTGCACTGGTGTTTGCTATGCTGTTGGGTTTGACGGGCGTTGTCGCCCAAGCGGAGGCAAATACGGATTTTTCCTACCCGATGGAATACGACAAAACGTTGACCTATTACCTCGGTTTGAACTCTAATGTGGCGGCAAGCGAAGCCACTCTGAATGAGACTCCATTCGCCAAATATCTGGAAGAAGCAACCGGCATTAAGGTGGAGTATATTCACCCGACCGTAGGCTCGGAAGCCGAGGGCTTCAACATTATGTTGGCCGGCGGCGATCTGACCGACATTATCGAGATGAACTGGAGCGCATCCAACATGTATCCGGCCGGTTTGGACGCGGCCATCACCAACGGTTTGGTCTTGGCGCTTGAAGACTATACCGACAAAATGCCTAACTACATGGCCACATTGGATTCCAACGCCGATTGGAAACGCATGTCCACCACCGATGAAGGCCACATTCCCGGATTTACATTTATCCGCGGCGATGTGTATGTGCAGGTGTATGGCGGAATGATCGTTCGCCAGGATTGGCTGGACAAGCTGAACATGGAAGTGCCCACCACGATAGACGAGTGGACCGCCATGCTCACCGCTTTTAGGGATGAACTGGGCGCCAGCGCACCCCTTGCTGCCTCCCTATCCGGTGGCGTGCCCAATATACTAGAGCAAGGTGCTTTTTGCGGTGCATTTGGCGTGACCAACGGATTCTATGTAGACAATGGCACGGTTAAATATGGCCGCATTGAAGAAGGATGGAAACAAACCCTTGAGCTGATGGCCCAATGGTACAAGGATGGTTTGTTGAACCCAGATTTCATCACCGACCAAACCAACGAAATTAATGCTCATATTTTAAACGGCGACAGCGGCGCTTTCTACGGCCTTGCCGGATCGGGCATAGGCACATACACCAATTCGGCCCGCACGGCTGGCGATGAGGAGTTTAAGATTGTGGGCGCGCCGTATCCGGTGATCAACAAGGGCGACACACCCGAATTTGGGCAATACGACAACGCGACGCCCGGCCTGATTTGCACCATCAATCCCAAGAGTGAAAACATTGAAGCGGCTATTCGTCTGCTGGACTATGGATATAGCGAAGAAGGACAAAAACTGTTCAACTTTGGCAAGGAAGGCGAAAGCTTTACCATGGTGGACAACTATCCCACATTGGCCGATTCCATTATCAATCCGGAGGAAGGCCTGTCCATCGGCAACGCGATGGCCCGTGTAGCCCGTTCGTCTTACGGCGGCCCCTTTGTGCTGACCAAGGAGTATCAGGAACAGTACTTCCAGCTGGATAATCAGCGCCAGGCGGTAACCACATGGGGACAGACCAATGCGGCTGCCCACGTGATGCCTCCGATTTCCATATCGGAAGCCGAGAGCGAAGAGTTTAACAAAATTATCACCGAAGTGGATGCCTTCGTCGGCGAGTATGTGTCGCTGGCCATCAATGGCACAAACGATTTGAGCAACTACGAAGCCGAATATCTGGATGTTTTGAAGGATATCGGCATCGAGCGCGCGATTGAGATTCAACAGGCTGCCTACGACAGGTATATGCAGCGCTAAAACAACTTATTGCATTACTGTGCTATACGCTGCCGCCACAGGGTTTTCATGCCCTGTGGCGGCGGTATCCAGCCGTAAGGGAGGGACTCATATGACCCCCAACAAAACCGGCAGCCCCCGGCGAGGCAACCGGGGTACTTCCGCAGGGTGGGCAACGACATACGCAAGCGCCCTATTTTGTACTTGTTGTTTGTGCCTGTTTTGATTTACTATATTCTGTTCTGCTACAAGCCCATGTACGGTGCGCTGATTGCCTTTACCAACTATAAGCCCGGTCAGCCGCTGCTCAGCAACTGGGTGGGACTTCAGAACTTTATAGATTTTTTCAATGCCCGCGACTTTTCTAGATTGATTCGAAATACCATTACCATCAGCTTGAACTCCATCCTTTGGGGATTCCCTGCACCCATCATTCTGGCGCTGCTGATGAATGAGCTGCGCAACCGCAAGTTTACCCGCACGGTGCAAACCATAAGCTACATGCCTCACTTTATTTCGCTGGTGGTTGTGTGCGGGATGATTATTAGCTTTACCAGTTCCTCCGGGGTGATTACCCAGCTGATGTATAGACTGGGGTTACTGGAAAAGCCGGTTGCGCTGTTGAGCAAAGCTAATTATTTCGTGCCCGTATATGTCATTTCCGGCATATGGCAAGAGGTGGGCTACGGTTCGATTATTTATCTGGCTGCGCTTACCAACGTGAGTGCCGAGCTGTACGAGGCAGCCAAGATCGATGGTGCCGGGCGCTGGAAACAGACGCTATACATCACGCTGCCGGGCATATTACCCACAATCATCACGATGCTAATTTTGCGCATGGGCTCGGTGATGAATGTCGGTTCGGAAAAGATCATACTGTTGTACAATTCGGCCATCTATTCCACATCCGACGTTATTTCCAGCTATGTTTACCGCAAGGGTATTCAAAGCGCTCAATACAGCTTTTCCACCGCGGTGGGGCTGTTTAATTCGGTGATCAACTGCACGCTGTTGGTGCTTGTCAATTGGCTCAGCCGACGGCTGACCGAGACCAATTTGTGGTAGGAGGTGCGTACAGTGGCTAACAAAAAAAACAATGCGATTCGCGAGCCGATGAGCTGGCGCATCTTTAACGTATTCAATATCATCTTTATGTGCGCAACCATGCTGGTTATGTTTTATCCGGTTTGGCACGTGCTGATGGCTTCCTTTAGCAATTCGGGCATGCTCATGAAAAACACCAGACTTTTGCTAAAGCCGGCAGGGTTTAGCTGGTCGGCCTACGAATACGTGGTGACCAACCCAATGATTCCCATCGGCTACAGAAACACGCTGATCATAGTGGTGGTTGGCACGGCTATCAATTTGCTGATGACGATGCTCAGCGCATACTTTCTGTCTCGAAAAAATCAAACGGTTACCAAGGCGGCCATGATATTTGTGATGATCACCATGTTCTTCTCGGGCGGGATGATCCCCGGATTCTTGAACATAAAGGATTTGGGCATATACGATACATTGTGGGCGCTGATGCTGCCCACCGCGGTGAGCGTTTTTAACACCATAATTTTGCGAACGGCTTTCATGGGTGTCCCCGATAGCCTGGAGGAGTCGGCAACGATAGACGGCGCAGGAGATTTGACCATATTGTTTCGGATTTATGTGCCCTTATCGGGCGCCGTGCTGGCCGTACTGGTTTTGTATTACGGCGTGGGCCACTGGAACTCATGGTTCAACGCCATGCTGTACTTGCAAAACAGAAAGCTGCAGCCATTGCAGTTGGTGCTTCGCCAGATACTGATCCAAAACGACGTGAGCGATATGATACAGCAGAGCACCGATGAAGAGCAGATTGCGGAGACCATCAAATATGCGGTGATCGTAGTGGCGACCGTGCCGATATTGAGTATTTATCCGTTCTTACAGCGCTACTTTGTACAGGGCGTACTGGTGGGTGCCGTAAAAGGGTAGCAACGCTTTCGCTCTTTAAGCAAACTTATATTATAGGTATTATAGGCAAACGCCAAATCCCTCCGGTTATAAATGCCGGAGGGATTTGGCGTTTAAAGGCGGCTAAAAGTTGGATTGAGTAATGTACGGGCGCGCTTGACGCATTATTTTGGATGGTGTTTTTCAATATTTACAAATTGACTTTGGACGAATATAAAGCTGAAGAAGGAAAAAAAGAAGAGGATGTCGAAATAAATAATGGCAAAAGTATAAAAAGGTAGCAATGTTTTTGCTAATGCGAAAGCGGCTGCCCAATACAAATGCACGGGGGAGGATATTTTTATGAAAATTTGGGCCCACCGCGGTGCTTCTGCATATGCGCCGGAAAACACGCTGGAAGCTTTTAAGTTGGCAGCAGAAATGCATTCTGATGGCGTTGAGCTGGATGTCCATTTGAATGCAAACGGCGAAATTGTAGTGCTCCACGATGAAACGATAGACCGCACGTCAAACGGCAGCGGCGTGGTGGGCAATATGGGTTTGCAAGAACTCAAACAGCTGGATTTTGGCGTGCTGTTCGAAACCTTTCACGACGTCAAAATTCCCACACTCGAAGAGGTGTACGAGCTTTTAAAAGAAACGAGTCTGACGGTGAACGTGGAACTGAAGACCAATCAAAATGAGTATCCGGGTATCGAGCAAAAATGCATTCAGCTCGCCGAGCGAATGGGCATGACCGAACGGGTGCTGTACTCATCGTTTAACTTTGAAAGCTTGAAACGCGTTAAGCAACACAACCCGGCGCTGCCCGTGGCACTGTTGTATTCTAAAGATGAAGACGAAACGGTCATAGAAGTGGCCAAACAGATGGGCGCGCAGGCGCTGCACCCGTATTTTGGGTTGCTGCGCGATGAGCAGGATGTGCAGCAGATGCACAAAGCAGGGCTTTTGGTGCATCCGTGGACGGTAGATAGAAAACATGACATGCAAAGGATGATCAAGTTGGGTGTAGATGCCCTGATCACCGATGTGCCCGATATTGGGCGGGAGGTTTTTTCGTTATGTCTACCAACAGTGGGGAATACCACTTACGAAACTACAGTTTAAACAATTTTGAAGCACTTTACAGAAGGATGGAGACCGATTTTCCGCCGGACGAAATGGCGAGCAAAGCCAGGTTGGCCAAGTTGCTGGACAACGGCGAATATCAGGCGGTAGAATTGCTTGACGAGGACGGTCCTTGCGCATACACCGTGTACAACGACAAGACCGATGACGTATTTGTGGCTTATTTGGCTACGTATGCCGACAGGCGGGGCAAGGGCGTGGGCAGCGAGATGCTGCGCCAATTAAAAGAAAAGTTTTCTGAGGGACACGCTTCCATCATTTTGGAAGTTGAACACCCGGACTTCGCTGACGACGAGGCACAAAGAAGATTGCGCGAGCGCAGAATCGATTTTTACGAACGGGCCGGCTTTGTGCTGGTGGAAGACGTATTTTATTCGCTGTACGGCGTAAAAATGCTGATGATGATATTGCCTTTAAAGGATTCCTTTGAGGCGGTGCGCGCGCGCATTACAAAAAGAATACCGGAAATTTATTCGCGCTTGTTGACGCCTCGGGGCATGCGTCAGAGTCAGATGATAATCAGGCAGACCAGCATGCGCCGGAAAGTTAGGCGCAAAGCTTTGCTAAAGAGGGCAGTATGATCGACAAAATCAAAACCTGGGTAAAGGGACCGGAATTCCGGGAGATGGTGGTGTACGGCGTGGTGGGGGTGCTCACCACGGTGATCAATTATTTAAGCTACATTGTGTTGACCGACTGGTTGGGTGCAGGAATGAACCTGGCGCTGACGATATCCTGGTTGCTGTCGGTGCTGTTTGCATTTGTGGCCAACAAAAAGTGGGTCTTTCGTACACCGGACTGGACGGGGCAGGCGCTTTTGCGGGAAGGGATTTCTTTCTTGACAGCGCGGCTTTTATCCTTAGGGTTTGATTATGCGTTCATGAACGTATCGGTTTCTATTTTCGGAATGAACGACAAAATTGCCAAGCTGCTGAGCAATGTGTTGGTAATTATACTGAACTATTTTGCCAGCAAGCTATGGATTTTCAAGAAGAAATAGCCAAGCAAAATTGCCCGACGGACAAATTGTTCTGCGAGCAATTTTTTGTTTTGGTTTGATGTATCCCTTAGGACTTATGTGTTATGATGATGGGGGAGGAGGGATTAATATGTTGTATTGCCCAAAGTGTAGGATATTGACCGATGAAGTCCGCTGTCCAGAGTGCAAGAACAAGGCGCTGCGAGAGGTAACGGACAATGATTTGTGTTTGCTGGCGAAGAAGCAACCCATTTGGGGCGAAATGCTGGAAGAGGTTTTGCGCAACAACGGCATCGCTTACGAAGTCCGTTCGGGAATCGGCGCTGGCTTGGCTATGTACAGCCCGGGGCTTGAGTGGTACGAATATTATGTGTGCTATTCCGACTTGGAATCGGCTCGGCACTTGGTGGATGAGCTGTTTGGTGCGGGAGATGGCGGCGAAGGCGCGGATGATGTCGAGCGGGAGAATGGTACCGCAAATTCGGATGACTTGTTGCTCTAGCTAAAGAAAATGTGAGCTTTTTGTGGGTGCGTTGTACGAGCGAAGTTTTGAACAATTGAATAAAAAGAGGGCTACGCGGTGAAGCGCAGCCCTCTTAAATTGACGCAATATGCAGCCAAAGGTTTTTTGTTAAGCGAGAAACGAGATCAAAATACCAGCGACAACGGCAGAGCCGATGGTGCTGGACACGATAGGCCCCATAGCGTGCATCAACAGATGGTTGCTGACGTTATATTCTTGGCCCATTTTCTGGGAAACGCGGGCAGCCATAGGCATGGCCGATACGCCTGAGTTGCCGATGAGGGGGTTGACCTTGCCGCCGGTGATTTTGTTGAGCAGCTTGGCTACGAGTACTCCGCCTACGGTGCCAAAGCAGAAGGCGATAAGCCCGAGTACAATTACAAATAGCGTTTCAAAATTGAGCATACGGTCTGCGGTGGCGGTAGCGCCGATGGATAGGCCGATGAGCATGGTCAAAATGTTTAGCAGATCCCCCTGCAAAGAACGGGTGAGTCGCTTGGTGACGCCGCATTCCTTGATCAAATTGCCCAGCATGAGCATGGCGATCAGCGGACCGGCCGTGGGCACCAATATCAAGGTTGCCAAGGTGACGATGATAGGGAACAGGATTTTTTGTTTGCGCGTTACCCTATGAGCCTCAGGCATAACAATTTTGCGCTCGGCGTCCGTGGTCATGGCGCGCATGATAGGCGGCTGTATGATTGGTACCAGAGCCATATAGCTGTAAGCAGCAATAGCAATGGTGGGTAGCAGGTGAGAGGCCAAGCGCTCCGCCGTATAAATGGCGGTAGGCCCGTCCGAGCTACCGATAATGCCGATGGCTGCGGCTTCGTTTAGGGTGAATCCGCCAAACCCGGGAATGATGCCGGCCAATGCGTTGCCTAAGAGCAGCGCGCCGCCCATGGCCACAAAGATGCCCAGTTGTCCACCTAAGCCGATCAGCGCGCTTTTGGGGTTGGCGATCAGCGGGCCAAAATCGGTCATGGCGCCGATGCACAAAAAGATCATCGGCGGATAAATTCCAAGGTTAATGCCCTGGTACAAGTAGTAGACTAACCCGCCTTTTCCGGATTCAGATGCTTCCGGGGATATATAGGCCGACAACTCGGCCATGGGAATGTTGGCAATCAGCATGCCTATGGCCAGGGGCAAAAGCAGCAAGGGTTCATACTTTTTTACGATGGCCAGATAGACAAGCAGTAGGGACAGTCCGATCATGATAAGGTGGGAGAGGGTAATTCCCATCGGTCCGGCATAGTTAAACAGATTTTGCAAAAAACTCATAATTTGGTATAACCTCCTGCGCTCACGATGGCATCCAATGGTTTGCCCGTTTTGCACAGGGGGCAGTTTGCTGGACTGGCGTGGCTGTATTCTGGAATGTCTTTGGATGAAAAGATGGTGAAAATTTCTTGCCCGTAGATTTCGGGCTCGGTGGAGAACAGCGCCGAGACGCCGACGAGTTCACCGCCATAATAATTCAGGCACTCAAGAGCGCGCCATAGGGTTTTGCCGGTGGAAACCGTGGCCAAGAGCAGCATGACTTTTTTGCCGTCGATCAGCTCTTTTACGCCTTTGTGGAAGATCAGCTGACCGTTGACGTTGCTGTCGGGGGAAACCACGCTGATGTCCCGGTCGGTATTGATGACATAGAACCCTTCTTCCAGAAGTTCTTCGGCAAGATAAGCACCTAGCACTTGGGTGTCTTCGATGCACACGATGGTGTCCACAATGGTTTTGGCCAAATGCGGAATTGCAAACTCGTGGGCGACTTGGCGCGCGACTCTGGCATCGTACTTCAACTTGCTCACATCCAGATAATGGCTGGTGTGGGCGCTGCTCGTGGTGAAATGGCCTGGTGTTACATCGATTGTAATCTCGTCATTTTTTGGAGATACGATGGTGAATGGCTGCGTGTTCATAAATTTACCTCCTTTATACATTAATATTTTGTTGATATGACTAATTATACAATAAACCAAAAACAAACGCAATTTGCCTAAGGTTAACAAGGGGCAGAAACGGAGCTTTTAACATATGCTAAAAAACCGATAGGACAAGGCCGGAAAGGCGCGAAAGATTCTGGGGAGCAGGTGGAGATAAAATTCGAAAAGCAGGAGAATCCAACATGGGGTGAGAATTGTAAAACCGGGATAAAAGCCGAAGAGATTTTTGCATAAAATTACTGGAATGCCAACGAAATGTGGTAGAATAAAGACAAAATGAAAAGAGGTAGAGCGTATGGGCATCGTTTCTTGGATTATTTTGGGCGCACTGGCCGGCTGGATTGCCAGTGTAATTATGGGCAAAGACGGTAAGATGGGTGCGCTGGCTAATATTGTAGTGGGAGTTATCGGTGCAGGTATCGGCGGTGCGCTGGTTGGAATTATCGGTGGAGTTGGGGTAACTGGGCTCAACCTGTGGAGCATATTGGTTGCTATTTTGGGAGCGGTCGTCCTGTTGCGGATTATAGACAAGGTGGCAAAATAAAGCGTTTGCTTATGGCTGAGGTGCTGCCTCAGCGCGGCAGCGTTTTTGACAGGCAGTCGGCAAAAGATTATTATAATTGGAACAAAGGACAGCTGAAGGGAGAATCTTTTTTTGAATATTTGGCATGACATTAACCCGGAGCGTATTAACCCGGAAGACTTTCTTTCGGTGATTGAGATTGAAAAGGGGAGCAAAAAGAAGTACGAGCTGGATAAGGAAACCGGGATGATTATTTTGGACCGGATTTTGTATACGTCCACCCACTACCCGGCTAACTACGGATTTATTCCGCGCACATTTGCCGATGACGGTGATCCGCTGGACGTTTTGGTTTTGTGCTCCGAGCCCATTGATCCGCTGGTGCTGGTGAGAACTTACCCCATCGGCGTAATCACCATGATTGACAACGGGCGGAACGACGAAAAGATTATCGCGATTCCGTTTGACGATCCCATGTACAACGGTTACAGGAGCATAGAAGCGCTGCCCAATCACATTTTTAACGAGATGCAGCATTTCTTTGGGGTGTACAAGGAGCTTGAGCACAAGCAGACTGCAGTAAACGAGGTGAAAGGGCAACGGGAAGCTGTAGAGATTATTCGTAAGGCGATAGAACTCTACGATGAACTGTTTGCCAAAAAGAAAGGATAGGTGGAGGGTTATACAAATTCTTCGATTCTCCATTCATTGCGCCAGCGCAGCACCGGTTTGTCGCCCTCAAAGCTGATGGGCAGCCACACATAATCGGCCAGGGATGTATTGATTTTTGAAGATACGTCCTGGCTGTTTATTTTTTTGTCGGCCGATTCTCCGCAGAAACTCCGGCGGAACATTTCGGCGGTGCGCTCGTAGGCTTTGCCGTTGTAAAAATCTTGCCCATGAAGCTCGGGCAGGTTGGATACCCAACGGTCGGCCAGGGCGATATACAGATCATCGGCATAAGGATATTTAAACACCGAGGAGATTTGAGAATTGAACGAGGTGTTGGAAGCGTCGTTGAGGTGGGGGTTGCCTAAACTAGACCAAGGGCCGTGGAAGGTATTGGCTAGCGCGATTTCCGATGGGTTGGGCAGATAGCCGGTGGTGCCCGAAGTGAACAGGTAGTGCTTGCCTTTGCGGTAAAAGTAGGCGGGAGCCTCCCGCACATAGGGCGGCTGCACTAGCGGGAAGTGGGTGGAGTAATAGGGAGTTACGCCGATGTAGTCGTCGGTCAAATCGGCACAGATCAGCTCGCTATGTACCCGTTCAAAATAATAGTAAGCTTTGCCGTCGTAAGCCTTCACGAGGTCAAAATCGCCAGCGTTCATGTTGAGGGGACGCAGCCCGGTTTGAACGATTTCATAAGGCCCCAGGAAGCGGTCGGCGGTTAAAACAGTGGTGGATTGGGTCACGGTGTCGGTCATGATTTTTACCCAGCAGAGGTATTTTCGATTTTGGGCATTGTAGAGGATGTGGGGCGGTCGACCTGGGACGACGGATGGAAGGGCGAGGTTTCGTCTCGCTGGTCGGGGGGAATGATGAGCCCTTCGTCGGTCCAGTTGTACAAATCTTTGGAGGAATAAGCGCGCATGCCCCACTGCCAAATTCCGTTGTCGGGGCGGGTATGTTCTTTGTTTTCGCCGTACCAATAGAAAATATCGTTTTCAAAGAAAATTGAGCCACCGTGGGCGTGGATGCGCTCGCCCTTCGTGTCTAGCCAAACCTGGCCGGGGCGAATTGAGTCGTACATGAAGATCCCTCCTTAGAGGTTGTGTGGGGATTACAACACCAATGTATAGCACAAAGGCCAAAAAAGCAATACAAAACGGCGCGCTTTAAGCGCGCCGTTTTGTATTTTTAATGTTATGAAATTTGATGAGTATTGCGAATATTTTTGAATTGTGTGTTTTAGATTTTATATTTATTTGTCCTGTTCGCGGAGGCGGCGCCTGCGCCACCAGCCGAAGTAGTAGATTAACACACCGACCGCAATTACGATGAGCGCAATCAAAATAACGTGGGAGTACGCGTCCACATAACCGGCAATGTGTTCCCAGGCGTCTCCGGCGGCCGCCCCCAGCACCACGAGCACAATATTCCAAATCAAGGTGCCGATGGTGGTCATAAGCAAAAAGGGCAGCATTTTCATGTTGGCCATGCCCGCCGGAATGGAGATTAAGCTACGCACGATGGGGATACAGCGGCAAAAGAATACGGTGATGGAGCCTTTCCGGTTAAACCAATCGGCCGCTTTAAGCAAATCGCCTTGTTTAAACCCCAGTGCCTTTCCTAGCTTGCCGCTGAGCAGCTTTTCCAGCCTTTCGGGTGCTAGTATACGCCCGACCGCATACAGAATCAGAGCCCCAACGACTGCGCCGACCGTTGCCCACAACACGACGCCGGGGATGGTCATATTGGTTTGGGTGGTCATGAACCCGCCGAAGGTTAGGATGATTTCTGAGGGAATGGGGGGGAAAAGGTTTTCGATGGCGATGAGCAGTGAAATGCCCAGGTAGCCAAACTGGTCCATCATTTTGACGATGAATTCTTGCATGCAGGGATTCTCCTTATTACAGTTTGTGTAGCAGATTGAAATCTTTGGGCAAGGCGTAGTCCACCCAAAACATTGCGTATTGGATGCTGCGCCCTACGATCAGGCCGCTGCTGTTGAGGGTATCGCTGAGCACCTTGGTGCCGGGAATGCACTCATAAACCGAATCGCGCACTTTTTCGTGGGCGCTTTCGGAGTAGGAATCGATTACCAGCAACCGGCGCTGTCCTTGAAACTCTCGGACGTCTACCAAAGAGACGATGTGGCCCACGCGTAAGTTGCAAAGGGCAGTGTTGCCGGCAAGCATATGCCGCCACAATAGTTCGTTGTCGTTCAGCAATCCGTCGCCTGCGTAAGCAAAGCCCATTTGAGCAGCCAAACCGTGTTCCATCATGCTGGCGAGCAGCGCGGGGCGGTCGGTTCCATCGTTGCCGCGGCCGCCGGTGGCGCAGGCGAAATCGGCTAGGCTTTCTACATTTATGCGCCGGCCGTTCATCCATTCTACGCAGTGGGCGATGGAAAAAATACCGCAACCGGCATCGTGCAAGTTTTCGTGTGAGTTGGGATCGGCAGCGTAGGCGTAAGGATAACTCCAATCGCGGCTTCGCTGGTTTAGAAAGCGGAGTTGTCGTCCCTGATAATCTATAATCATCTCGCGTCCGGTGACAGTGTGATGCATGGCACGGCCTCCTGATAAGTAAAATATTCGTTAGAATAATACCATGCGCGGCCTGTTTCCGCAAGGCAAGCAAAGATAGGATCGCTTTAGGAACAGGAAAAGAAATTGTGGCGATTGGGTTTGCAAAAGTCGAAAAGACGAATGAAATGAATATGGGAGAGGAAAACGTGCGCATGAGCGGATCGGGGTTGATTTTGGAAACGCTTGTGTGAAACTTATGTTGACTATTGCCGGATCGGTTTACTTTATGATTCGCTATCTTTATAATAGGCATAATTAAGGTTTTTTTAGTGGCGGTGAATGCATGAAAAACAAGCTGAATATAGTAGTTTTGCTGCTGATTACTATGGGGCTATTGTTCGCAGCTTTGACCATGGACGATCCTGGCGAAATCTGGAATGCGCTCACGTCAGCCCGGTGGGAATGGTTGGCAATCGGCCTTTTGTGCATGGTGTGTTTTTGGGTGACGGAGGTGGTGCTACTCAAAAGCACCAGCAGCAGGATGGGGCGCAAACTCGCCTGGTGGCCGGCGACCCGGATCAGCATGATCGGCGAGCTTTTCAATGATTTGACGCCATCGGCCAGCGGCGGCCAGCCGGTGCAGGCTTACATTATGCAGCAGTATGGCGTGCCTGTGGGCGAAGCCGGAAGCATTTTGTTTGTGAAGTTTATTGTATACAAATTGGTTTCGACATTATTCGCGGTGGCGACGGTAATTGTCAAATACGATTTGTTTGCGACAAAGGTTCCGGGTTTTGGTTGGGTGGCGGCCATTGGGCTATTGATCAATATAGCGAGCACGCTGATGTTTTTTTCGATAGGTTTTTTCCCCCGGCCTGTTGCAAAACTGGTGGATGGATTGATTTGGCTGCTGACAAAGCTAAAGTTGATCAGGAAACCCGAAAGGTACAAGGCGTGGGCCCACAAACAGGTGGGGATGTTCTACGAGAACTTTTCGGTGCTCAAGGGGCGATGGCATTCGTTGTGGGCGCCGATTCTTATTACGGGGGTACAACTGTCGGTTTATTTTTCGGTTGTATATGCGGTGTTTCGCGCCTTGGGGGTTGTGGCTGATTTTTCCGATGTGTTTTTTGCATCGGCAGCGGTATACTCTTTCTCTTCTTTTTTTCCCGCGCCGGGCGCTTCGGGCGGAGTTGAGGGCGTTTCCTATTTATTTTTCGGGATATTTACGCAGGACAAGACAAGCCTATTGGTGGGCATTGTGCTTTACCGTGTAGTGACCTACTATATTCCTATTTTGGTTTGTCTACCATTTTATTTTATGCACAAAACTAAGGGGAAAATTACGGGCGGAGTAACGATATCTGTAGAGGAGGAGCAGAAAAATGCAAACAAAGATTGATGATTTACTATACGGCTGGAAAAACGAAATGGTACAAAAGCTGGCCGAATGGATACAGATTCCCAGTGTGAACGCGCCCAGCGAAGGCGAGGGGAAACCCTTTGGCTGTGAGGTGCGTCGAATGTTGGAAAAAGCCCTCGGTGATGCCGCCGAAATGGGTTTTGAAACCGAAAACTTTGACGGTTTTGCCGGGCACGTGCAGCTAAGCGCCGGTGGCGGGCGGACGATGGGCATGTTGGCTCATCTGGACGTGGTGCCTGCGGGCGAAGGCTGGATCAGAGATCCTTTTGGAGGGCAAGTAGAAGACGGGAAAATTTTTGGGCGAGGCACATCCGACGATAAAGGACCGGCTTTGGCCGCGCTTTATGCGATGCGGGCGGTTAAGGAAGCCGGTATCCCCCTTAAAGATTCGGTTAGGCTTATTTTAGGCTGCGATGAGGAAACCGGCATGACCGATATGCGTCATTACAAATCGGTGTGCAAAGCGTTGCCCGACTACGGATTTTCTCCTGATGCGGAATATCCACTGATCAATATAGAAAAGGGATCGGTGGGCTTGAGCCTGCTGGCTGAAAGCCAAGGCGAACAAGGCGCACATATTCCGATTTTTCAAATATGTGCGGGGGAGCGCCGCAACGTGGTGCCGGGCAAAGCCTGGGCCGAAGTGGGCACGATGCACACGACGGCCGAGCAAATGCGATGCGAGCTTGAAATGCTGCAGGCGGAGCGCGGATGGAAGTTTCGGGTGGAGTCTTTGGAAAATGGCCGGGCTAGGATAGAGGCCGAGGGGATATCCGCCCACGCATCGACGCCAGAGCAAGGCTTGAATGTCATGGGCATGTTGTTGATTGCCCTAGACAGGCTAAAAGCGGGCGGCGGAATTCGAAGCGCCATACACACTTTGGCGGAGGCGTTGGGTGTGGAAGGGGATGGCGCTTCCCTTGGTATAGCGATTGCCGATGAGATATCCGGTGCGCTCACCTGCAATCTGGGCGTGTTCCGCTTTGACGGAAATAAGCTGGAAGCCAAGCTGGACATTCGCTGCCCGATTTGCGCGGTGCCCGACACCATTTGTGCGCAGGCCCAAGCGAAGGTAGCTGGTGGCGGGGTGGAAGTCAAAATGACCGATTCGGGAAAGCCTCACCACGTGGCGGAAGATCATCCGCTGGTTCAGGGGCTGCTGAAGGTATATGGCGAGGTGACTGGATTGCCGGCCTACACCATAGCGATCGGCGGCGGCACATATTCGCGTATGATGCCCGACACGGTGGCCTTCGGCTGTGTATTCCCCGGAGACGAAATGTGTGCACACATGCCGGATGAATATATGGAAATTGACAAGTTGTTGTTCAGTGCGCGTATTATGGCGCACGCGATCGTTGAATTGGCAGGAGAATAGTGCAATTGGAAAAGCAGTATATAGATTATATGTTGGACAAACTGGCGTGGTTGCTGTCTATTCCCAGCCCGTCGGGCTTTACCGATCAAATCTCTGTTGCGGTGGCGGCAGAACTGGAGGCCATGAGTTTTTCGACGTGCCGGTCGGTTAAAGGAACGGTAAGCGCATGCTTGGGTGGGCAGGGTGACCCTCTAGCCTTGGCGGCCCATGTAGATACGCTGGGCGGCATGGTTCGGTCGATCAAAAAAAGCGGTCGGTTGCGCATTGAAAAGATTGGCGATTTAAACATGAACAGCTTGGAGAGTGAAAACTGCACGGTGCACACCCGGGATGGGCGCACCTACACAGGCACGTTCCAAGTGCTGCACCCGTCTTCCCACGTTTACAAAGACAATTTGTCGATGAAGCGCAGCAAATCCAAGATGGAAGTTGTGCTGGATGAGATGGTTAACAGCGCGGAGCAGACGCAGGCGCTGGGCATAAGTTCAGGGGACTTTGTAAGCTTTGAGCCCAGGCTGGTCGTGACGCCCAGCGGCTTTATCAAAAGCCGGTTTCTGGACAACAAGGCGGGGGTGGCCGTGTTGCTTGGGTTGGCGCGCATGATCGCCGACGGCAAGATCAATCCCCGGCGCAAGTTGGTGGCGGTGTTTCCGACCTACGAAGAGGTGGGGCACGCGGGCTGCGGCGGTGCTTGTGCTGACACTCAAGAGATTTTGGCCATCGATATGGGCTGCGTGGGCGGCGATCTGAATGGCGAGGAAACCAAAGTATCGATCAGTGCAGCGGACAGCTCAGGTCCGTATGACTATACGGTCACGACCAACCTTATCCGGCTTGCCCAACAGCACAAGTTGGATTATGCGGTAGATGTATATCCGTATTATGAATCGGACAGCAGCATGTCGGCCTGTGCAGGGCATGAGGTGCAACACGGACTAATAGGGCCCGGCGTATTTGCATCTCACGCCTACGAGCGCACTCACATAGAAGGGCTGAAAAATACCTTAAAACTGTTAAGCGCGTATGTTACCCAACAATAAATAGAACGGGCTGTGTGCGAAGAGTGGCCTGCGGTGCAGGTAACCATATATTTTGAAGGGTGGGGGCTTTGATGAAGGTTAAAGAATTGCTCAAAAAAATGTACAAGCGCTATTTGTTGGATGCGATGTCGGCGTTTGCGTTCGGACTGTTCTCGTCGCTGTTGATCGGATTGATACTGACTCAACTTTCCAAGATACCAGGGCTTGGCATACTCAAAGAGTTTGGGGATATGGCCGGGGATCCGCTGGTGGTGGGTGCAGCCATCGGCGTGGCGGTCGCCTATGGAATTAAGGTAAAGCCCCTAGCCATATTTACGGCGGCAGCCGTGGGTGCCTACGGCTATAAGTTGGCAGGCCCGGTGGGTGCATATCTGGCGGCCATCGTGGGGGCCGAGATCGGTAATATCGTGGCGGGACGCACAAAGGTGGATATTATTCTGGTGCCCTCGGTCACATTGATCGTGGGTGGACTGGTGGCTGTGTGGACGGCTCCGGGCGTCAACGGATTGATCGGCGCGCTGCGCGACTTTCTGGAATGGAGCATGCTGTTGCAGCCTATCCCCATGGGCATCGTAGTTTCGGTAATCTTTGGCTTAGCCTTGACCGGACCGATTTCGAGCGCGGCGCTGGCAGGGATGATATTTCCGCTGTCGGTAGCCGAATCCCTAGAGTTTCCCGGGCTTATGCTGGCGGCCGGCGCGGCGACGATAGGGTGCTGCTGCCACATGATAGGCTTTGCGGTAATCAGTTACCGAGAGAACAAAGTAGGCGGTCTGATTGCTCAGGGGATAGGAACATCCAAATTGCAGATGGCCAACTCGTTGAAACATCCTCAAATTTTGATTCCGCCGGTGTTGGCATCGGCAATTTTAGGCCCCGTGGCGGCTACGCTTTTTAAAATGCAAAACTTTGGCACTGCGGCAGGCATGGGTACTTCGGGCCTGGTTGGACAGATCGGCACTTGGGAAATGATGACCAATGGAGCTGAAGCGATTGCAATGAACCAAAATGTGCTGCTTCACCTGGGCGATTGGGTGGTCATGGGACCGGGAGCGACGGCTACGCTATTGATCAAAATATTGTTGTTGCATGTGATTTTGCCGGCGGCCATATCCTTGCTCTGCTCCGAGTTTATGCGCAAAAAGGGTTGGATTAAAGAAGGCTATTTGAAGCTGGAATCGTAAGAGGAAAAACGTATAAATAAAAACAGCACCGAAAGATATTTCGGTGCTGTTTTTATATGGGTTAGTTAATTTCGAATTCGTATAAGCAAGCACATCGGCTTGACTGGCACTACCCGATTGATTCTGTTTGTGCAAAAAGGTCGAGCCGGTGCGCAAAGGAATGATTAGGGCTGCAGCTGTGCCTCAAGTTTAGTGATCAGTTCCTTGATGGCCGTCTCGATTTCGGCGGTGGGCACTTTGTTGCTAAAGGACTTGTCGCGAAGGGAGATTTCGCAGCAATCTTCCTTTAGGTTGCGGGGGCTGACGACAACGCGGATGGGCACGCCCAGCAGATCGGCATCCGAGAACATGAACCCGGCGCTGACCTGGCGGTCGTCATAAATGACCTCAATGCCCTGGCGCTGCAGGCTGTTGTATAGACCGTCTGCAAATTGTTTGGCTTCTGGGTTATCGCTGCGGATGCAGCATAGATGCACTTGCCAGGGAGCGATGGAGATGGGCCATATGGGGCCGTATTCGTCGTGGTGGGCTTCGCAGACCGAAGCGGCCAGGCGGCCGACGCCGATGCCATAGCAACCCATGATGGGGTGGTGGGACTGGCCGTTTTCGTCCAAATACTTCATGTCCATGGAGGCCGAGTATTTGTCTCCCAGTTGGAAGATGTTGCCCACTTCTATGCCGCGGCTGATGGATATGGTGGCTTTACCGCACTGCGGACAAATGCCGCCATCCAGAATTTTGGCGAAGTCGTGGAATTGGACGCTGCCCACATCCCGGCTGAAGTCCAGCCCGGTGTAGTGATGCTCAGGCTGGTTGGCGCCGCAGAACAAATTGGCCATGTTTTCCAAGGAGCGGTCATACAGCAGGATATGATCGCCGCTCAGAGCGTTGGGGCCGATGTAGCCAAAGCACAGTCCCGAGCCTTCGGAATCGCTGGCGGGGTAAATATCGTCACCGATGAATTTTGTGATTTTAGATTCGTTGGCTTCCAAATCGCCGCGCAGGAAAAGGATTACGTATTTGTCGTCCGATTCACGCTGATACACCACGGCCTTGCAGGCTTGTTCTTTGGGCAAATTCAAAAAGCCGGATACGTCCTCTATGGTTTGCATGCCCGGAGTGTGAACCAGCGTAAGCGATTGGGATTCGTCGGCCGGATCGGTGGGCGGCAAAATATTTTCGGCTACCTCCAAATTGGCGCGGTAATCGCACTCGGTGCAGATGGCGATGGAGTCCTCGCCGACCGGAGTCAACAGCATGTATTCGTGGGAAAGGGAGCCGCCCATCATGCCGGAATCGGAAGCCACGGTGATGACTTCGGGTATGCCGGCACGGGCATAAATCCGGTTGTAGGCTTCGTAACACCTTTCGTAATAGGCTTCCAGATCTTGCTGAGAGGTGTGGAAGGAGTAGGCATCCTTCATGGTGAACTCGCGCACGCGGATAAGCCCTCCGCGCGGACGCGCCTCATCGCGGAATTTGGTTTGCAGCTGGTAGATCATAAAGGGGTATTTGTTATAGCTTTGTCCGTATTCGCGCACCAATTGCACGGCGGCCTCTTCGTGGGTCATGCCTAGCACCATCGGCACGTCGTTGCGGTCGGTAAAGCGCAAAAGCTCCTGACCCACCGATTCGTAGCGACCCGATTCTTCCCACAGGGAAGCGGGCAGCACCACCGGGAACTGCACCTCTTGGCCGTCGATGGCGTCCATCTCTTGGCGGATAATGTTTTCTATTTTATGGGTGATGCGGCGCAGCGGCAAAAACGAGGAGAAAATGCCGTTGGCTACATATTTCATATAACCTCCGCGCAGCATCAATGCGTGGCTGTCGATTGAGGCGTCGGCCGGTTTTTCTTTAAATCGTTCGCCAACCAGTTTGTCGAGTTTCATGGGAGCGTTCGTTCCTTTCTGTAGTTGAAATGCGGCTATATATTATTTGTTTTAACCTTGGGACAAAGTCTTATACATATGGCGGAAGATGGCGTTGCGGTTGAGAGATTGCACCACCAAGATGGGATGGCGGGCAGAATCACGACTCCAGCGGCAAATATCATCAGGATATTTAGCCGGCTGACCGTACGCCCAGCGGGGAGCATTGCAAACCAGCGGGCTGGGTTCCGCCACGGTGGGCGCCCAATCGGGATTGATCATATAGCCGATGGGGGCCACGTCCCAAATTTCCTTGGCCCAGCCAAAGGGCTGGTCGGTATATTCCGAGAACAATTCGACCAGCGCATCGCAGATTGGATTTTTGCTGCCAATGCAGGCCTGGAGTTCGGGGATGCTGGCCAACATATGGGACGCGACGCCCATGCAGGGCACCAGCACCACCGGCGCTCCGCTGTCAAACACTACACGCGCAGCCAGCGGGTCTTGTGCCAGGTTGAACTCCTGGGTATGGGGCCAGGAGAGGGTGTGTCCGCCCAGCCAAACGATGCAGATTTTGTCCACCAGTTTGGGTTCCATTAGCAGCGCCGAAGCCACGTTGGTGATGGCGCCGATGGCTACCACATACAGGGGTGAAGCGCCGTCGGGGCGCGCCATCGCTTTTTGGATCAGGTCCCTGGCAGCGGGACTGTCCACCGGCGTGTCACCGGTAGGGAGATAGCCGGGCGAGCCTTTAAACACAAAGTTTTCACGGCGGACCTGCATTTTGCCTAACAGGCGCAGAATTTCGTCGTAGCTCTTTTCCATGCCGTCCTCTGGACCTGAACTGCGGTCGTTATGGAAGGGAGCGGCGTAAACGGCCTGTACATTCAGCCGATTTGGCGACAATAGGGCGTAGCACAGCGCAAACTGATCGTCCACTTCGTTGTACGTGTCGGTGTCCAGCACCATGTCCACGATGCCTTCTTTTGGGAGTTGAAGCCTTTTGAGCAACTGTGCAGTATCCGGCTTGGGGAATTTCATGGATAAAGCCTCCTAATCTTGGTGGTTCTGAGTTTGTTTGACGAGTTCGCTGAGTTCAGCATGGCTTAAGTTGCGCCAGTCGCCTTCCTTTAGATGACCCAAATGAATATTCATAATGCGCACTCGTTTCAAAGTGAGCACCTTATAGCCCAGCGCCTCGCACATGCGCCGAATTTGGCGATTGAGGCCCTGCACCAACACGATGCGAAAGGTGGTTTTGCCCTCCTGCCAAATTTTTGCAGGCAGAGTAACTCTATCCAAAATACGGACGCCGCTCGCCATTTGCTGCAGAAATTCAGGTGTGATGGGCTGATTGACTGTGACGATATATTCTTTTTCGTGTCGCCCGGCGGCGCGCAGTACCTTGTTGACGATTTCGCCGTCACTGGTCAACAAAAGCAGCCCTTGGCTGTCTTTATCCAACCGGCCTATGGGAAAAATGCGCTGGGGGTGGCCGATAAAATCGATTACATTGGAAGGTTCGCGCCTGTCGGTGGTGCTAACAATGCCCACCGGCTTGTTCAGCGCGATGTACACTTTTTGTTTGGGGGTCTGCGGCTTTATGGGTTTTCCATTTATTGTAACGTAGTCGCTTTCGTTTACCCTGTCGCCTAGCTGCCCCACCTTCCCGTTGATTGCTACAACGCCTTGAGTGATGAGCTTATCGGCTTCGCGGCGGGAGCAGTAGCCACTATCGGCGATGAATTTGTTTAAGCGTACACCGCCGGTTTGTTGATTATCCAAAAAAAGTCTCTCCTTAAACAGAAATTTATATAAAGGTGTAGGATGAAGGATCATCGTCTAGGCACAGTTCGTAGCGCAAGCTATCCAGAAAGCTGCGTAAGTGGGCCAGGTTTTGTTTGTATTGCCGAAGGCCTTCTGCGGTGCGCATGCGGTCTTGCTTTGCGTGCAGCCGGGTGTAGGCTTCTTCTATGCGGTAATAGGTTTTGTTATAAGATGGTTGGAGCTGGGCGCCTTCGTCCATAGAATCCCACAATGCGCACAAGCTGCCGGTTTCGTCCAGCAGATCGGCATCAATCAACACGTTGAGTTCAGGGCTGGCTTCGGCTTTGGGCTGCCGTTTTTCCGAATGCATAGCAACCAAGTAGGTGATCCGGCTGATGGTGCGTGCGTCAAAGCCTTGTGTTTTCAGGTACGCGTGGCATATTTCGGCGCTGACAATGGCGTGGTCGTCGTTGGGACAACGGCCGTAACCGGCATCGTGAAAGATGGCGGCGATCAGGGTGATCGATTCGTCGGCGGCTTCTACTCTCAGCAAGCGGCGTGCCCAGGCCACGACCCGAAGCGTGTGTTCAAATCGATCGCGGAAGGGAAATTGTTTGCGCTGGGCGGGTTGCTCTGCGGGCGCACAAAGTTCACTGCGGACGTGCTCAATCATTTTCAAGTAGGTTGGTTTCATAGACAAGCCTCCCAGCTCAGTACACAAAGGAGGTAGAAACGCCACAACTCTTTATTTTCATTAAAGTATAGCACAACAGTGGTATTTTGAAAACAAGTCCAAGTGCGCACGAAGTGGGATCGGATAGCGGGTTTACATTATATTAACATGGGGCGGGCTGTGTTTTGGATGCACTATGGTAAAATAAAGAAAATACTGTATTTTGGAGGATAAAGTATGCACCCAGATTTTTCAGAATTTGGTGTTCAGATCCCAAGAATTTTGCTGCCAAACGTCAACACAGATTTGCACAAATGGGCAGTGGTGGCTTGTGACCAATATACGGCCGAACCCGAATATTGGCAGGCGGTTACAAAAATTGTGGGCGATGCTCCCTCTACGCTGAATATTATCTATCCCGAAGCCTGGCTGGATCAGGGCGATGCGCGTATTGAAATGATCAACCGCCAAATGGCGGAGTATGCACAAAGCGTGTTGACCCGGGCGGTGGACGGGTTTGTGTTGGTGGAGCGCAGCGTATCCATCGGCAAAAGGCTGGGCCTGGTTGCAGCAGTGGACCTGGAAAAATACGACTTTTCTCAAGGCGCCCGCTCTCAAATTCGCCCCACCGAAGGAACGGTTGTGGATCGCATACCGCCGAGGGTGCGCATTCGTGAAGGCGCGCCGCTGGAATCGCCCCATGTGATGCTGCTGGCCGACGATGACCGGGATTGCTTGATACGCCCGTTATATGAAGACAGGGCCAGGCTCGAGGAATTGTATGACTTTGAATTGATGATGGAAGGAGGCAGGATACGAGGCTGGGCCGTTGCCGATCCAATCCATTTGGATGCGGTGCATTCTGCACTCAAACAGCTACTGCAAAAGAATCCGGAACTTTTGTTTGCGGTGGGCGATGGCAACCATTCCTTGGCCACTGCGCGCCAGTGCTGGCTGAACATTAAGGACAAGCTGACCAAGGAGCAGCAACTTATACACCCGGCGCGTTACGCGCTGGTAGAGATTGTAAACCTGTACGATGCTGCGCTGGACTTTGAGCCGATTCACCGGGTGCTGTTTGGCGTGGATGGCAAGGGAATGCTGTACAAGTTGAACCAGTGGTGCGAAGATAGGGGCACAAAGCTGCATTTTGGTAGCGTGCCGGAGGGAGCCCAGCGTTTTGATTATGTGGACAACGACGGGAAGCTGCCCATAGGCATCAGCTGCCCGAAAGACCAGCTGGCGGTCGCGATTATCCAGCCGTTTTTGGACGACTGGCTGATGCATCACGAGGATTGCTCGATTGATTATATCCACGGGGATAGCGCGACGATAAAGCTGGGCGCACAGCCCGGCAACTGCGGTTTGCTGCTGCAACCGATGGACAAACATGGGCTGTTTCCTGCAATACGAGGCGGCGGAGTGTTGCCCCGCAAAACCTTTTCGATGGGCCATGCGGAAGAAAAAAGATATTATTTGGAGTGTAGAGCTATCGTATAATTTTAAAATTCAAATACAAACGTTTGAAGGGGGTACTGTAGCATGAAAAACAATTTTCACCGAAAGCCGGATTGGCAAAATCCGGAAGTGCTCAGCATCAACCGCATGCCGGCACACGCTCCTTGGGGCGCCTACGAGTCCGTGGAACAGGCGCGCACTTGCGACAGGGAATCTTCCGGCAGGTACTTGGACCTGTGCGGAACATGGAAATTTTGTTTGGTGGAAAACCCTGATGCAGTACCCGAAGGCTTTGGCCAGGATGATTTTGATACATCCGGCTGGAGCGATATTTTGGTGCCGGGCAACTGGGAAGTACAGGGTTTTGGCAAACCGATCTACACCAATGTGGTATATCCTTTTGAACGCTACGGAGAAGGCGAGCATCTAATCAAGCCTTATGCAGATGAGGTTGCCCACGACTTTGGGCGGTATAATCCGCCCTATGTGCCCGGCAAGGACAACCCCACCGGTTTGTATCAGCGCAGTTTTGTGTTGCCCGAATCCTTTGAAGGTCTGCAGGTGCACCTGCTGCTGGAAGGGGTGGAGTCCGGTTATTATGTGTGGGTGAACGGTCAGCCGGTGGGTTACTCCCAGGACAGCAAGTTGGCGAGCGATTTTGACATTACCCGAGCGCTGCGCTCAGGGGAAAACCATATCGCGCTACAGGTGATGCGCTTTACCGATGCCACCTGGATAGAAGATCAGGACTATTGGCATTTGTCGGGCATCTTTCGCCCGGTGCGGCTGTATGCAAAGCCCAGCCGCCATATAGAAGACTTTAAAGTGGAGGCGGCGGCCGACGGCCGACTCAAAGTGCGGGTGCAGACGGCGCGGGTGGACGGTTTTGGCGATTGCCAGGTGGAAGTTGCGCTGTTTGACGCCCAAGGCGGACAGCTGTGGTTTGCCAGCAAAAACCCCAGGGTGATCCCCACATACCTTGCCCACGACGAACCCGGCAAAGCCCAAGTGCTACTTGAAACGGTTGTAGATAACCCTGCCCTGTGGACGCCGGAAACGCCTAACCTATATACTCTGGTGATGGTGCTAAAAGACGAGCAAGGCAAGACGTTGGATGTTGAATCTACCCGGGTAGGCTTTCGGACGATTGAAATTGTGGACGGCATCATCCGATTGAATGGGGTGCGCGCCATTTTCCGGGGTGTGAACCGCCACGAATTTGCCACCGAAAGCGGACGTTATGTGACTGAGGAGCACATGCGCAAAGAGATTGAGCTTATGAAGAGCTTAAACTTTAACGCTGTGCGCACCTCCCATTATCCGGACGATCCCAAGTGGTACGATTTGTGCGACGAGCTGGGCATTATGGTGGTGTGCGAAACCAATTTGGAGAGCCACGGGGTTCAAGGCTATTTGTCCAACCGCTCCGAATGGGCCGAGGCTTATTTGCAGCGCGCCGTGCGCATGGTGATGATTCACAAAAACCACCCGAGCATTTTGATTTGGTCGCTGGGCAACGAATCGGGTTGCGGTCCCAACCATGCGGCTATGGCAGGCTGGATACGAAATTACGAAAGGACGCGCCCGGTGCAATATGAAAGCGGGGCGCCTGGCCCGGACACCACGGACATTCGTTGCCCTATGTATCCGACGGTAGATCACATTATCCATTTACTGACCGATGCAAAAGACATCCGCCCGGTCGTGCTGTGTGAGTACGCATACCATATTTTGAATGCGGGCGGCGGGTTTGAACGGTTTGGACAATTGCTGGAGACCTATGAACGCTTCCAAGGTGGATTTGTTTGGGACTGGCAGGATAAAGCGCTCGTGGCCAAGGATGAAGAGGGCAAGCCTTTCTTTGGCTATGGCGGAGATTTTGGCGAACCTGTCGTGGATTGGGATTGCCCGCCTTTTATGTGCTGCAATGGTTTGGTATTGCCCGATTTGACGCCCAAACCTTCGGCTTACGAAATTGCAGCGGTGCAGTCGCCGGTACGCGTCGCCCTGTCCAAGGAGCGGCGGGAATGGAACTCGTTTCCGGTGCAGGGCCGCTATACCATTCAAAATCGGTATATGAGCCTAGATACCGCGGGCATGGAACTAGCGTGGAGCGTGCTGGAGGATGGAATTCCGATTCAACAGGGCGTTCAAGAGATTCCTGTCATCGCACCGATGTGCGATGGCGGAGTGGAATTGCCCATCAGCTATGTGGCCGAGCCCAACAGCGAATATTTCTTGAACGTAACCCCGGTTCGCGACGGGCGCGCGCTGTATACGGCCCAATTTACGCTTCGTGGCGTGGGGCGTAGTCCCAAGGACAAAATAGAACGGCCAGCTGCCCGCTTGGAAATGGAAAGCGATATGTTTGTTATTGCGGGAGGCGAAGTGATTTTGAAGGTGAACAGCGCCGACGGACGGATTTTGTCGCTGACAAAGGGGAATGTGGAGTATCTACAAGGCGGGCTTGCTCCGCTCGCCAGCCGGGGCAAAAGCGGTGCCGATTGCCGCGCCGGTTGGGGATATTTTGAACAATGGGCTTGGTTTGCCGACGGCAACGCCCAGGTAGACTGCCAGGAGATTACCGCTAATGCGCTGGCCGATGGCAGTGTGCTGGTGGAGAGCCGCCAGTTTATCGGTTCTAAAGCGGGTGCGGGAACGGTCGAGCTGGAAAATCGCATGAAGGTATGGGGAGATGGCACCCTAGAGCTGGATGTCCGGTTTGTGGTGGACGATGAAATTATGCATTTGCCTCGGTTGGGTTTGGGATTTGTGCTGCCGCCTTCCTTTGTGCAGCTGGCCTACCTTGGCAGTGGCCCGTATGAAAACTATAGCGACCGCTGCCAGTCAACCCCGGTCGGGCTGTACGAAGGTTTGCTTGCCGATCAGCACACTCGGTTTGTGCCACCGGCAGAGAATGGCGGACACGAGCAAACCAGGTATGTGGTGCTGAGCGATGGCGATGGACATGCGCTGCGCGTGGAAAGCCGAAGCGTGCCCTTCCACTTTGATGTGCGGGATTACAGCACTGAGCAGTTGCGTGCGGCAAATCATGATCACGAGCTGGTGCGCGGTAAGAACATTTATTTGAATGTGGACGCCGCCCATGCGGGCATCGGTGGTGATATGGCATGGTCTACCGTGCTGAATCCTCAGCATGTGGTGCAGCCGGGGGCCTATACGGCAAATTTGACGATTACTATTGAGTGACCTTTGAGCAACACCCTCTTGAAAGAAACGGTTGTTTGATTGTGAACACATCAATAAAGCATGTTCAATCGGGGCATCCACGGATGTCCCGATTGAATCCAAACTTTGACCCGGCGGCGGAATCCGCCAAATTGTGAGGCTGAAAAATTATGCGATGTTTTTTCCCTTTTATTAAACCTTACCGAAGACAGGCGATCGTCGGAGCGGCGTTTAAGCTGATGGAAGCCATATTTGAACTGATTATTCCGGTGCTCATGGCCAGGTTGGTGGACGTGGGCATCGCAAATGGCGATACCGGCTACGCTCTGAAGATGGCGGGCCTTATGTTTTTGCTTGCGGCCAGCGGACTTGGATGTGCGGCGGTGTGCCAGTATTACGCCTCGGTTACCTCCCAAGGTTTTGGAACAGCTCTTCGAAACGCAATGTTTGAAAAGGTGAACAGCTTTTCTTACAGCCAGCTGGAGCAGTTTGGCTCGTCTACCTTGACGGTGCGCATTACCAACGACGTTACCCAGCTGCAAACCGCTGTGGCGATGCTGATTCGTTTGGCGATCCGGGCTCCTTTTTTGTGCATTGGCGGGCTGGTCGCCGCCTTTTTGCTGGATGCGCGCTTGGCGATGGTGCTGGTTGGAGCAATCGCCATATTTTGCATAATATTGCCGCTGATCATCGTAAAATCCAGCAAATTGTACACGCTGTTGCAAAGCAAGTTGGATGGAATGGCTTTGATCGTGGGTGAATATCTTTCGGGCGTGCGCGTTATTCGAGCTTTCGCACGCACCCACACCGAAGAAGGGCGTTTTGAGAGCGCGAACGCACAGCACAAAAGTGTGGCGGCCAAAGTGGGCAAGCTTTCCGGGTTGTCCAATCCGGCCACCACACTGGTGATGAACCTGGCGATCGTTGCGCTTTTGTATATGGGCAGCTTTCGCGTGCCCACGGGGCACACCACCCAAGGTACCCTGATCGCGATGATCAACTATATGTCGCAAATTTTGCTGGCGATGATTGTGCTGGCCAACCTTGTGGTGTTGTTTACCCGTGCAATTGCATCGATGGGACGGGTGCGGGAAGTGATGGAGTTGGAACCTGAGTTTGTGGATGGAACCGATTCGGCAGGCTCGATACCCAAGAAAGCCCGAGTGGAGTTTGACAGGGTTACCTTTGCCTACCCAGGGGCCGAGGAGCCGATGCTCAAAGACGTTTCTTTTTTGGCCGAGCCGGGGCAAACAGTGGGCGTAATCGGGCTTACCGGATCGGGGAAATCGACTTTGGGGCAGATGTTGGCGCACTTTTATGATCCGGTATCGGGCAGCGTAAAGATAGCCGGACGGGATCTGCGTAAGTACAGCCAGCAGGCGCTGCGCAGCGCGGTGAGCGTGGTGCCCCAAAAAACCATGTTGTTTACCGGGACCATATTGAGCAATATACGGATGGGTGACGAATCCATAGGGGAAGAGGACGCATGGCAAGCGTTGGAGATCGCCCAGGCGGCCGATTTTGTGCGCCAAAAGCCGGGCGGGTTGTTGGCGCCGGTGGAACGGTCTGGCGTAAATTTCTCGGGCGGTCAGCGCCAACGGTTGGCGATTGCCCGGGCGCTGGCTAGGAAACCTTCCATTTTGATCTTGGACGATGCGTCCAGCGCACTGGATTTGGCCACCGAGGCACGGCTGAGGAACGCTTTGCGCGAAAACACCGAGGATATGACGACGGTAATCATATCCCAACGGATATCCAGCGTGCGCTTTGCGGACGTTATTTTGGTGCTGGAGGATGGTCAACTGGTAGACAGTGGGACACATGACGCATTGGTAGGCCGTTGTGTGCTGTATCAGCAGATCGTTAAATCCCAGACCCAAGCTCAGGAGGTGAGCGCATGAAAAGTTCGAAGGGTAAATTGATGCGTTCATCGGCTGCGCGGCGCGTGGGCAGGCTCCTAGTGGTCGACCGGCCTGGCCGTAGGCTGCTGGCGGCAATAGCTGTGTGCGCCGTTGTAGGCAACATACTTTTGTTGTATGCGCCCACGCTGATCGGTCAAATTATTGAGTATATTGCTTTTGGCAGGGAGCGGGTGCTGCCCAACCTTTTGGGATTAGGCATTACCTATTTGCTTGGGAGCGTTGCGGTGTATTTGTGCACTGCGCTGTGCACCCAACTTTCCACCCGTACGATCGCTCAGCTGCGGAACACGGTTTTTGGCAGAATAAGCCGTTTGCCGCTCAAAACCTTGGATCGGATGAGCCACGGCGATTTGATTAGCCGAATATCCAACGATGCGGATTTGCTCAGCGACGGGTTAAACCAACTGTTGGTGCAACTGGTATCGGCCGTAGTCACCGTGGCGGCAGCGCTCTTTTTTATGCTGCGCATGAATGTTGTAATGACGCTGGCGGTGGTGGTGACCACGCCGTTAGTATTTGTGGTATCTCGCGCGGTGAGCACCAACTCAGCGGCACAGTTTAGAAGCCAACAAGAACTGGTGGGGGAATTGAACGGATATGCCGATGAACAATTCAAGGGGCAGCGCATTGTGCGTGCATTCCATGCGGAGCAATCAGCACAGAAGCATTTTGAGGAAATCAATGGAAAGTTGTATACGGCGGGGCAAAAAGCGCAGTTTTATTCATCCCTAACCAACCCCAGCACCCGGTTTGTCAACTATGTAGGGTATATTTTGGTGGGACTTGTGGGCGGGTTTATGGCGATCCACACCGAAGGCGGGGTGACGGTGGGCATTATTGCCAGCTTTTTGACGTATGCAAACCTGTTCTCTAAGCCGTTTAACGAAATCACCGCAATCACCAGCCAGATTATGGCGGCACTGGCTTCGGCGGAGCGCATATACGCGCTGGTGGACGAGCCCATAGAATCCAAAGATCCCGCGCCGCTAAAGGTGGATAAGGTGCTGGGCAAGGTGGACTTTGAGCGGGTGAGTTTTGGATACACCGAAGGCAAGCAACTGATCAAAGGGTTTAATTTGGGTGTGGAGCCCGGCCAAAAGGTGGGCATCGTCGGACCGACGGGTGCGGGCAAGACTACGATGATCAATTTGTTGATGCGGTTTTACGATGTGGACAGCGGCTGGATTTTGGTGGATGATTTGGTGACGGCAGATATGCCGCGGGATCAGCTGCGCCGCTGCTTCGGTATGGTGCTTCAGGATGCCTGGCTGTTTTCTGGAACGGTGGCTCAAAACATCGCCTATGGAAAACCCGATGCCAGCCGGGAAGAGATTGAACAAGCGGCACGTCAAGCGGGCGCACACGGCTTTATCCGCACGCTGCCCAAAGGCTACGATACCGTGGTGGAGGAAAGCGGCGAAAATCTATCCCAAGGTCAGCGGCAGCTGTTGACCATCGCCCGGGCCATGCTGGTCAACTCGCCTATGCTGATATTGGATGAGGCGACATCCAGCGTAGACACCTTGACCGAACAAAAGATTCAACAAGCATTCTTAAAGATGATGCAAGGGCACACCAGCTTTGTGATCGCCCACCGCCTGTCTACAGTGCAAAATGCCGACATTATTTTGGTGATGGATAAGGGTAGTGTGGTGGAACGGGGAACCCACAGCCAGCTGCTGAAAAAGAACGGCTTATATGCTGAGCTGTACCACAGTCAATTCTCCAGCGAAGAAGAATGATAACGCAAACATGAGCAGCCGCAAGGCTGCTCATGTTCTGTGGCTATGAAGGCGATTTTTTGATTCAAAACAAAGTCATAAAATGTGTTACTCGGGTTTATAGCCGTTGAACCAGGCGCGCTGGTGGAAAGGCTTCTTTTTGGCCCGGGTAACCGGTTTTTTTGAGCGGCCTACCGGCAAGTAGCATACCAAATCGATGTGCTTCGGTACGCCCAGCACGTCGGCCATTTTGCGGCCGGTTTGATCGAGATCGGTGATATGGCCCTCGACCCAACAGCTTTCGTATCCCAGTTCGACGATGGCCAGCAGCATGTTTTGGATGGCTGCGGCATAGTCTTGCACATGGAAGCAACGATCGCGGTAAGCGATGATTTTTTCTGTAAGCACTGCGATCATGGCGGGGGCGGTCGTTCCGACGGAAGGTTCAATGATACCGTACAGCTTTTTGAGCAATTGGGGATCGTCGATAGCGATTAGGTTCGTGGTTTGCTTGTTGCAGCCGGAGGGTGCGGCCAAGCCTGCTTGCAATATGGTTTCCAAATGTTCTTTGGGTACGTGTGTGTTTTCGTATTCGCCGCGGTAACTGGCACGGCTTAGAATGGTGTCGATGGTATTCATAATGTGCACCTCCGCTTTTATAATTCAAAGGGAACCGACTCAAGTTTATTATACGTCAAATCTGACTTTTTTGCATTGTTTTATGAGCGACGTGTCTTGCTTTGACGCGGCGGCGCTTTAAGTGACAGCAGGGGACTGGATAAAAGTATAGTGTATCTTAGCATTGTTTGTCGGAGTGTAGTCTAGGGCATCAACGGTGCTCAAGGTCGCTGGCAGAAAGTGTTTGGCGAATTGACGAATGACAGAAAGCGTGGTTTACTATCCATAGATTGATTGAGAGCAACGCCCTTGGGTGATCAGCGAAATTTTGTGGTCCAAACAGGCCGGATCAGGGTTGTGTTAGGGCGATATTTTTCTGGGACCGATGGGTCAATGGGCAAAACTTGCGGCAAGCATGCGCGAAATCGAAGACGCGAATTTGAGCGGTTAGGGAACCTGTATGCGGTTGATGTAGCCGCCGGTGGAGGAATAGGCGCGGTGATGCTTCGCAGATGCAAGCGTTTGCAGGCAGGATTTTTGTTGTAAATATAGGTTGTAAGAGTTGCTTTTTTATATTCGTCGATTGATTATGTGAGGAGAGCGTCTAATGTTTAAGATAATGAAACGCAAACAGCTTAGCGAGGAGATTTTTCAGCTGGATGTGCTGGCGCCCCGCGTGGCTTCTGCTGCTTTGCCCGGGCAGTTTGTCATCGTTCGGGACGATAAATACGGTGAACGCATCCCGCTCACCATTTGTGATTACGATAGAACGGCAGGAACGGTGTCCATCGTCGTCCAGTCTATCGGTGAATCCACGAGAAAATTAGCCAAATACCAGGAAGGCGGATCGTTGGAAGATTTTGCGGGGCCTTTGGGCAACCCTTCCGAAATGGTTCATGAGGACGATGCAACCCTTCGGCAAACCCGCCGCCTGTTTGTGGCCGGCGGACTGGGCGCGGCGCCCGTATACCCTCAAGCGAAATGGGTACACGAGCACGGAGGCCGGTGTGATGTAATCATCGGTTCGCGCAGCAGAAACCTGCTTATTTTGGAAGAGGAAATGCGCGCGGTGTGCACCAACCTTTACATCAGCACCGACGATGGAAGCTACGGCTTTCATGGAAACGCGGCGCAGCTGATTCATGAGCTGGTGAAAAACCGAGGCAAGCAGTACGACGAAGTCATCGTTATTGGGCCCATGATTATGATGAAGTTTGCGGCCCTCGCCACCAAAGAGCTGGGCATTAAAACCGTGGCCAGCATGAATCCGATTATGGTGGATGGCACCGGCATGTGTGGCGCTTGCCGGATTACCGTGGGGGATGAGGTGAAGTTTGCCTGCGTGGATGGCCCCGAGTTTGATGCCCATTTGCTGGATTTTGACGAGGCGATGAAACGCCAAGCGCTGTACAAAACCCAAGCGGGCCGTGAATACCTGGCGGCTACCACTCCCGAACCCAGGCATGGAGAAGATTGCTCTTTCCCCCACAATACATACGAATTTAATCAGTGGAAGCGTGTGCCTATGGCCGAACAAGAGCCCGAAGTGCGCGCAACCAACTTTGAAGAGGTTGGTTACGGTTATACGCTGGAGGAAGCCAAGCAAGAAGCGTCCCGTTGCATCAATTGCAAAAACGCCAAGTGCGTGGCCGCCTGCCCCGTGGCGATCGACATTCCCGGTTTTATTCAAAAGATTTTGGCCGATGACTTGGACGGTGCAGTGAGCGTTATTTCTGAAGCCTCTAGCCTGCCCTCGGTATGCGGCCGGGTGTGTCCTCAGGAAGACCAGTGTGAGGGCGCATGCATTCGTGGCATCAAGGGCGAGCCGATAGCCATCGGCCGGTTGGAGCGCTTTGTAGGCGACTACGCTATAGAAAACGATAAATTTTTTGCCCATACCGCGCCCAAGACTGGCAAAAAAGTGGCGGTCATTGGTTCGGGACCTGCTGGGCTCGCCTGCGCCGGCGATCTGGCCAAAATGGGACATCAGGTGAAGGTGTTTGAAGCGCTGCATCAGCCGGGCGGCGTGTTGGTATACGGCATCCCCGAATTTCGTTTGCCCAAAGAAAAAGTGGTTGCCCAAGAAATTGCCAACGTTCGCAAGCTGGGCGTCGAGTTTGAAACCAATGTATTGGTTGGGCGCGCGGTGCAAATTGAAGAATTGATACACAAGGAAGGCTTTGATGCGGTGTTCATCGGTTCGGGTGCTGGGCTGCCCCGGTTTATGGGTATCCCGGGCGAAAACTCCAACGGGGTTTTTTCGGCGAACGAGTACCTGACTCGCTCCAACCTGATGAAGGCGTATTCGGATGAATATCAAACACCGATTGCTGTGGGCAAAAATGTGGCGGTTGTGGGCGGAGGCAATGTCGCGATGGACGCCGCGCGCACAGCATTGCGATTGGGCGCCCGGGTCCATATCGTGTACCGCCGTAGCATGGAGGAACTTCCGGCGCGGCTGGAAGAAGTGCACCACGCCCAAGAGGAGGGTGTCATGTTCGACATTTTGACCAACCCTGTAGAAATATTGGCCGACGAAAACGGTTGGGTGAAAGGGATGAAGTGCGTCAAGATGGAGCTGGGTGAACCGGACGCCAGCGGCAGAAGGCGGCCGATAGAAGTTCTGGACAGCGAATTTATCATGGAAGTAGACACTGTGCTGATGGCGCTGGGCACTGCGCCCAACCCGCTCATCGCTTCTACGACCGAGGGAATCAAAATCAATAGGTGGAATGGCATTGTGATCGACGAGAAAACCGGTGCCACCAATTTGCCAGGCGTATTTGCTGGCGGCGACGCGGTCACCGGAGCGGCTACGGTCATTTTGGCTATGGGCGCAGGGCGCACCGCGGCCAAGGGGATCGACGAATATTTGCAAAAAATATGATGGCTTCTAGACAAGGGAGAAAAGAATAGCTACGTGCGGAGCTTTTCGCAGATGGGGAAGCCTAAATGCAGTTTACCCACCTGCAATAGTATAGAAAGAATTTAAGTGTATTGAAACTTTCCGAAATGATTTTGTGCGATCACGGCAACACGCTGGGTCTTGAACATCTATTTTGTGTTGTGTGGGTACGAGGGGCTGCTGTGACTGGTAAACGCAACAAAAACAGCGTATCTGCCGAGCATATGTGCAAGTTTGTGCAGCAACTCAATGCGAAGCGAAGATTAATGCCGAAAAATTTTCGCGATTGAGTTGCGACAGCGCCCGTTTTTGGACCTGGTGTACGAATATTTGGAAATTGAAGAGCGGACGAATGAACATAAAGATGTGTGATTGCCCCCCACGTATTTGCACGCTCATATCTACGAGCAAATTGATTAAGTTTTAGAGAAAATGAAATAGAGGACGGCCAAAGCCTGGGCAAGTGTGTCGCAGATTTGGTTTGCGGTATGGAGGTTGCTATGCTTAAGCATATGTATTGCATTTATTTCAGCCCCACCGGCGGAACGCGCAAGGCGGCGCTGAATTTGGCGCAAACCATGGCTTGCGCGGTGGAAGAAATAGACTTATCCCAGCCCGATACGCCAGATTTTTCATTTGAGCAAGGCGACCGGGTGTTGTTTGCTGCGCCGGTTTTTGGAGGCCGAATCCCGACGTTGATGGCACAAAAACTTGCCCGTTGTGCTGGGCGCGGCACATTGGCCGTTACGGCAGTAGTATACGGAAACCGGGCTTTTGACGATGCGCTGCTGGAATTGAACGATTGTGTTGGTGGGCGGGGATTTTTGCCCGTGGCTTCGGCGGCGCTTCTGGCAAAGCACTCTATGGTGCGCGCTGTAGCCGCGGGCAGGCCGGACGAGCGCGACGCGCAGGAGATGCAAAACTTTGGACAACAGATTTTGGCTAAGCTGAGCAGCGGGCAAGGATGCAAAGCTGCGCAAGTGCCCGGAAATCGGCCATATAGAGAATGGCAGCCCGGCTACACACCGCTAGGCAACCCTGATCGATGCGTTGGGTGTGGGTTGTGTTCCAAGTTGTGCCCAGCCAAAGCCATTGCGGCAGGCGATCCGACAAAGACGGCGCTCGGCTTATGTATGATATGTATGCGCTGCGTACATATATGCCCACAAGGCGCCCGCACATTGCCCGAACTGGCCCAGCACAGTATTTCCCAAAGGCTGGCTCCGTTAACAGAAGTGCGCTGCGAAAATCAATTGTTTTTGTAAGAATTTTCTCTTCGATATTGCCGTCACACGGCTGGATTTTTATGCTTTTCGCCTGTATAATATTTAAATAGATGATTGGCGATGGAGGGAACTGGAAATGAGCATTCTTTTAACTGGGGGCACCGGTTATATTGGGTCGCACACCTGTGTAAACCTGCTGAAGTCCGGGGATGAAGTGGTAATTGTAGACAATTTTGTCAATAGCAAACCCGATGTCTTGGAAAAGATAGAGCGAATTACCCATAAGCGGCCTACGTTTTACGAGGCTGATGTATGCGATCCGGTGGCGATGGAAGATGTTTTTGCCCGGGAAGAGATTGCTTCGGTGATCCATTTTGCTGGCCTAAAGGCGGTTGGTGAGTCGGTTCAAAAACCCTTGCTGTATTATCGCACGAATTTGGATTCTACGCTGACGTTGCTGGAAACTATGGAGCGTCACAATGTGTTTAAACTGGTGTTCAGTTCGTCGGCAACGGTATATGGGCGTGTTGAAAAATCCCCCATCACCGAAGATGCACCTTTAGGCTGTAGTAATCCCTACGGCTGGACGAAATACATGATCGAGCAGATTTTAAGCGATCTGGCAGCTTCCGATCCCCGATGGTCTATCGCCTTGCTGCGATATTTTAATCCGGTGGGTGCCCACGAGAGCGGGCTGATCGGTGAAGATCCCAACGGCATTCCCAACAACTTGATGCCGAATGTGCTGAACGTGGCGGCAGGGAATCCTCCGGTGCTTAAAATCAATGGAGGAGATTATCCGACGGTAGATGGAACGTGTATAAGGGATTATATTCACGTGATGGATTTGGCGCAGGGGCATAGCTTGGCTCTCAATTTTATAAATGAACATACAGGTGCCCATGCCTTTAACCTGGGAACGGGTGTGGGCTATAGCGTTTTAAACATCGTAAATACGTTTGAGCGCGCCACCGGTGTGGAGATTCCTTACGTTATTTCCGAGCGCCGGCCGGGGGATGTGCCTAGCTATTTTGCCAATCCAGAAAAAGCACAACGCTTGTTGGGCTGGAAAGCAGAAAAGACTCTGGAGGATATGTGCCGGGATGCGTGGCGCTTTAAAAACTCGGCAGTATCCAATAAATAGAAACTTACTCAAGCCGCCGGCATCTAAGCTGGTGGTTTATTTTGTAGGGTAAGAGGCTTTTGTGTAGAATGCAAATATGTTATACTTATAGCATGAAATTTTGTATATTCCAATGAGTTTTTCACTTGTGTGATCGGTGTCGTATGCAAGGAGGCGTAGTACATGGAACTTGTTGCAATTTCCGCTTACAATCGTCCTCAAATCAACGATTTTATTCAAACGCAGTGGCTTTCAACCAAGATGGTGGTGCGCGGTGAATTGGTTGACATGACCAAGGTGGACGGGACGATCGCTTATCAGGACAATCAGCTCATCGGATTGATTACATATAGATATGCAGGAAAAACGCTGGAAGTGTTGTCGCTGGACAGCTTGCTTCCGAGGCAA
>CAYFTL010000003.1:0-65628 GCA_964346145.1 uncultured Oscillospiraceae bacterium
CAACCTTTATGGGTCTTTTCCAACAGCTGGAGGGAATGCAGATTATCGCCCTCAAGGATAAAATTATAGACCCCACCTGCGGCACAGGTAATTTCTCTATCCATGTCCTCGGTGAATACGGGAATGTTATCACGCATCATCACATCCACGGCTTCTTCGTGCTGTTCCCAGACGAGGCCGTACTTCTTTGCGGTGAGTTCGCTCTCGATTTCGCCCAAGACGATGAGGATGTCGTCGTCATCCTTGTGTTCTTCCTTTATTTTATGAAGAAATTCCAACATCCGCTGCCGTTTTGCTTGTGAAAGGTTAGCCATTGCAGTATACCTCCGTCATATAAATCGAAGAGGTGTCTGCTGCGGAGAGGGGTTTAAGTCTCCTCATTTCAACCATGTAAAAATGACACAGGCACATCATACTTTTTCCTCCTCGCCGCTATTCGGCGCAAATTCCAGAATATCATCCACGCCGCAACCCAATGTACGGCAGATGCTTTCAATTGTGTCCAAGGATAAATACCCGTTCCGCTTCATCCGTGTGATGATATTTGCGGAGAATCCGGCTTGCTGCTGAAGCTGGGACGTGGTCATATCCCTCTCAATCAGCAGATGGAACAGTCTTTTATAACTAACAGCCATATCACACCTCCATGTACACTTTTACTCACATATAAAACCATCATATCACGCAAGAGTGAATTGTTCAATGTTGAGCAGCCTTCTCCCGGAATTCTTCTGTGGGAAGGGTTATTTTTTGTCCTTTACCCGCAAGTTTTACCCCCTGCCATAGCTATCAAATAGAAAAACTATTTTGCTCATAGGCAGAGGATAGAAATTTTCCGCAACCTTCGTCAAAACAGCTCCTCGCTGGCTAAGTGGCAAGTAGGGGAAATGCACAAAATCGAAAGGAGGTACACGCAGTGCAGTTCGTATTGCGGCATCCGCAACGGGCTATGACGGAATCGGTATCCGGGTCTGCGGCAGGATCACCTTCAAGACCTACGATGAACTGATGGCTTTCTACGTTTAGCACATCAAAATCATCTGCAACTGCATCGGTGAGTTTGCCTTGCCGAACGCAGCCACAACTGAAAAAACGGCATAGCCGCTATAAAAACGACTATGCCGAATTTTCAAGAATTATAAATCCTTATGTTTATTCACTAAAGTGTGGTATTTTTTGCTTTTTCTAAATAGATCATTTAGTAATTTCGAAAATAAGTTAAAGAAATGTAAAAAAACGAACAACATTGGCTTGTAACTGCGGCTACTTGATGTTATGATTCCTTTGAGAAGCCGAAGTCAATGAGGGTTAGCGTAGGCAGCGAACTAACCGTCGACCGTCTCGTGTTTAGCTGTGCAAACGCTGAGTACGTCCTGAATTTCTATATGATCTTATGAACTGAAAAACAATGATTGCCTTTCGGTTCCCTTACATTGAAAATGGATAACGCTTTGACGATTTTGTTTGTAGAAACGGGTATCCCGCATGTGCCGGTGATTTGGTTGGAAAAGCCAAATGGACAGCAGAAACAAATGCATTTGGTTTTGCAGTGAATGATGTAGGGTCTAACGTGGATAAGGCTATCCGCCTAGGGCAACTAAGTTAGCCGTGCAATATGGCGGCGCATAATATGTGACAAGGATTAAGACTGACGCACATCGGTTTTGTTTGTATGTTAGAAAACAAACATTTTATATAGGTTCGAGTCTTTTAAACAAGCAAAACGTAAAAGTATTGGGATGCTTTCTGCGCTTGTCGCTCGCTGAGAACGTCAAGGGTAGGGTAAAGGATAAAAAAGTCAAATTCAAGGAGGTTTAGAGATGAGCAGCAAACAACTATTTCCGCGCACTACGGTAGGGGGCCTATCTTTACCGCGAATGCTGATTGGAACCAACTGGATTTTAGGGTACAGCCACACCAGCGTTTCGGCGGATAAGCGAATCGTGCAACAAAATGGCAACCGAAAAGCGATATGTGAAATTATCGAAGTGTTTTTAGAGCACGGCATTGATGCGATCATGGGCCTAATGGATGGCAATCAACCTCTTTTGGATGGAATGAACGACGCCGAGCAAAAAACCGGAAAAAAATTGATTCGTATTGATACGCCCATCATCAATGTCGATGACAACGAACAAAGCCGCAAGGAGGCGGAAGCAAAGATCAAAAATTCGGCTAAATTAGGTGCGGATTTTTGTTTAATTCATCACAGCAGCGCCGAGCAGCTGGTCAATAAAAACTTGAAGCAGCTTCCAAGGTTACCGGATTATCTGGACATGATTCGATCGGCGGGAATGTTGCCAGGTCTGTCGGCCCATATGCCCGAGTTGGTGTTGTATTCGGATGAAAACGAATACGATGTGGAAACCTACATCCAGCTATACAATTGTATGGGCTTTTTGATGCAGGTGGAAATCGAATATATAAACAAGGTGATTTGGAATGCAAAAAAACCGGTAATGACCATAAAACCCATGGCCGCCGGCAGGGTCACCCCTTACGTAGGGATTACCTTTAATTATGCAACGCTGCGCCCGTGTGATATGGTGACGGTGGGGTGTTTCAACCCGGATGAGGCGCGGGAAGATATTGAGATTGGCCTTGCGGCGATAGAGCGCAGGCAGCCTGACCTGGAGGGCAGGTCGAGCCCAAACAAGACCGAAATCATGGTAGATTAAAGAAATATTTTTTGCAATAGAACGGGCGCGGCCACGGTTTGATGGCTGCGCCCGTTCTTTGGGGGAGCGTATAAATAAAGTTTGTTGCTTTATCAGTCTTTGAGCTCGACTTCGATGACGGTATCGACAGGATCCGGCAGGGCCGGGTCCGGACCGAAGGAAACGAACACCACGTCGTCATAGTTATTAGTGATCCAGTTTCGCTCAATCTTCATTTCGCTGCCATCTTTTAGCAGCCTGATTTTCTTTACGTTGTCTGCAGATATGCCCACTAATGGAACAAAGCCAATTTGGGGCTCGGTAACGTGGAAATATACAAAGTTTTCGCGCTGGGTAACGCGCCCGTATTCGGGTTTGGCAATATCGGACACTCCGCAGCCGTGGATGCTCTTAAAGTTGGACTTCATCCATTTGCCTATTCCTTTAAGGATTTGAATGGACTCATCGGGGATATTGCCCTTGGCATCCGGACCCACGTTAAGCAGTAGATTTCCGCCCTTGCTGACGCACTCGACCAGCTTTTTGATCATCATTTCAGAGGATTTGAAGAACTTGTCTTGGGAGGCGTAGCCCCAGTTGTTGTTCATGGTGATGCAAGCTTCCCAGACGACCGGGCGTCCCTTTTCGTCCAGAATGCCCCGGGGCGGAATGATCTGTTCAGGGCTTACGAAGTCGCCGGAATATTCGGTGGGGCTATCGGTTGCCAGGGAGCCAAAGCCTTCGCCGCTTACTTCCAAACGGTTGTCCATCAACACGTGGGGCTGATGTTTGCGGATCATGCGCACCAACTCGGTGGCTTTCCAGGCTTCGCCGCGCAGATTATCGTAGGAAAAATCAAACCAGAACAAGTCGATTTTTCCGTAGTTAACGCACAGCTCTTCTACTTGGGCGTGCATGTATTTCAGGTAGTTGTCAAAATCGTGTTTAGCTCCTTTGAATGCTTCGTTTTCGCGCATGGGATGCTGGCGATCGCCGTAATGGGGATAGTCGGGATGGTGCCAGTCAATCAGTGAATAGTACAGGCCGACTTTCAGTCCTTCGGCCCGGAAGGCATCCAGATATTCGCGCACCAGATCGCGCTTGCAAGGAGTGTTGGTGGATTTGTAGTCGGTTAACGCACTGTCGAACAGGCAGAATCCATCGTGATGCTTGGCGGTGAGCACCGCATATTTCATGCCTGCTTCCTTAGCCAGCTTAGCCCACTCTTTGGGTTTGAAATCAACCGGGTCAAACTCTTCAAAAAACTGCTGATAATCTTCGGTGGAGATGCGCTCTACACTGCGGATCCATTCGCCGCGGGCGGGTATAGCATATAGTCCCCAATGAATGAACATTCCAAATCGGTCGTTCACGAACCACTCAACTTTTTTCTGGTAAGCCTCTCGGTCAAACATGGAAAGTCAACTCCTTACTAATAAGCTTTTCAATCATACTTTACTAAATTATATCGTTCTGTCAATAGGGATTAGAAAAACTATTCTTATTATTATAGAGGCTGTATCTTTACAACGCTAAGTGCGTGTGCTATAATTTTATGAAAGCAATTCTGCGGTTTCCTTTAAGTCAGTCCCGTGAGGCTGAAAGGTGCGCGTTTTTTTGATTGTGCTAGCCTTGCTCTGCTCACGCGGAGCAAGGCTATTTTTATGGAAGCGCGCAGGAGAAAGGGGTGAAGAGGCTGTATGAAAGAAAAAACCCAACTCTTGGACGAGCAAGCCATGCAACGCGCCAACACGAGGATAGCCCACGAAATTGTTGAACGCAATAAGGGCGCTGAAGATGTGGTGCTGGTAGGAATACAACGCCGCGGCGTGCCCTTGGCGAGGCGCCTGGCTAAGACGATGGAGGCCATTGAAGGAAAGAAGATACCGGTCGGCGTGCTGGATATTACCTACTACCGGGATGATTTGTCGTTGTTGAGTGCGCATCCCAAGATTAACGGTACCGACGTGCCGTTCGTTATTGAGGACAAAATCGTGGTGCTGGTGGACGATGTGCTTTATACCGGACGAACGGTTCGCGCAGCGATCGATGCGCTGATGGACATGGGGCGGGCCAAAAAAATACAACTGGCTGTACTCATAGACCGGGGCCATAGGGAGCTACCGATACGGGCCGACTTTGTGGGCAAGAATGTGCCCACGTCGAGGGATGAGCAGGTGGTTGTAAACGTAACTGACTACGATGGGGAAGAAAGCGTAAAGCTTTATAGCATAAGTGAATAAACAAACAGAAAGCGAGAGAGTAGTTATGACACAAGGTGCACAAAAGAATTCGGCCGGCAAGTTGATTATACTGGGCATACAGCACGTATTTGCCATGTTTGGCGCAACGGTGTTGGTGCCCATACTCACGGGCATGGACGTATCGCTGGCGCTGTTTTGCGCAGGCATTGGAACCCTTATATTTCATTTGATAACCGGACGTAAAGTACCGGCTTTTTTAGGATCTTCTTTCGCGTTTATAGCTGCGGTTACCACTGTAGCCCAGAGCATGTCTGGCGGAGCCGAAATCGGAACGCCGGAGTATCAGGTAGGGCTTCAATATGCTTGCGGCGGAATTATTGTGGCGGGTGCATTGTATTTGGTGTTGGCACTGTTGGTAAAGCTGTTTGGCGCGGACAGGATTCGTTCCTTTTTCCCGCCTGTGGTAACCGGCCCCATGATCATCATCATCGGGTTGATGTTGGCGCCCACTGCAATCCAGAACATAACCACCCTCAATGATCAGGCGCTTGCAGGTGCAAACCTGTGGTTTAACTGGTTGGTAGCGCTTATTACCATCGCAACCATGTTTATCGTATCCATTTACGCAAAGGGATTTTTCAAAATGGTGCCGATTTTGTTCGGGATTGGGGTGGGTTACATCGCAAGCCTGATCATAAGCGCTTTAGGGCACCCCATGGTAGATTTGACGGCAGTTCAGCAGGCAGCCTGGTTTCAAGCGCCTAAATTCGCTTTGCCGCTGTTTGACTTTAGAGCGATTATGACGATAGCACCTCTGGCGATTGTAACCTTTGTGGAACACATTGGGGATGTACAGGCCAACGGATCGGTGGTGGGCAAGGACTTCTTTAAAGACCCGGGTCTTCATCGTACGCTGATCGGCGATGGCGTAGCCACCATGTTTGCCGGCTTTATTGGCGGCCCTGCCAACACCACGTATTCTGAGAACACCGGCGTGCTGGCGGCGACTCAAAACTATAACCCGTTAACGCTGGAAATTGCGGCGCTGTTCGCCATATTAATGGCGTTTGTCGGAAAGTTTTCTGGATTTTTAAACACGCTTCCTCCGGCGGTTATGGGTGGGATTTCGATTATCCTCTTTGGCATGATCGCTTCGGTGGGCTTGCGCACCTTGGTTGAGAATCATGTGGACTTTAAAAAGAGCCGCAACTTGATGATTGTGGGCGTGATGCTGGTTCTTGGACTGGGCGGCGCTGCCTTCTCCTTCGACGTGCCTGTGGGCGATTCGGTGGCAAACATTAGCTTTTCTGGCGCTGCGTTGGCTGCGGTGGTCGGGATCGTGCTCAACAAGGTTATGCCGGAGCGTGCGCAGCAAGACTGATCTAACCAGTCTTGCAAATAGAGATAGGGTGGTAATGAATTGTATTATTTTACCGAGCGCTTGGGAGGTCTAGCATGGCGTTAAAACAAAAAGATTTGCTAGGGATGCGCGGCCTGGCAAAGGAAGATATATTGGAAATCCTGGAAACGGCGGCGCAACTCAAACCGTTGTTGAAAAGCAACAACAAAAAGACTCCACACTTGGCGGGGAAATCCATCGTAACTTTGTTTTATGAGAACAGCACCCGCACGCGCATGAGTTTTGAGTTGGCCTCAAAATATATGTCGGCGGCAGCTGCAAACATTTCGGTGGCGACTTCTTCGGTGGCTAAGGGGGAAACGCTGCTGGATACCGGTCGGACGCTGGATGCCATGGGCACCGATGTGATCATCATTCGCCACCCTATGGCTGGCGCACCGCATCTTCTGGCCCGGCACGTAAGTAGCTGTGTGATCAATGCGGGGGACGGCATGAATGAGCATCCAACCCAGTCGTTGCTGGATATGTTTACCATACAGGAGAAGTTGGGCACCCTATCGGGTTTGAACGTGGCCATCGTAGGGGATATTCTACATAGCAGGGTAGCGCGTTCCAATATTTGGGCGTTAAACACCATGGGCTCAAACGTAACGCTGGCGGCTCCGGAGACCTTGATTCCAACCGAGCTGGCACAATTGGGTGTGCGGGTCGCGCCGAGCGTAGACGAAGCGATAGCAAACGCCGATGTGGTTATGGCACTCAGAATCCAAAAGGAGCGCCAGAAGAGTGGACTCTTCCCATCGGTGAGCGAATATAATGAGTTCTATGGCGTGAGCGCTGCCCGTTTGCAGGCGGCCCGGCCGGAGGCATTGTTGATGCACCCGGGCCCCATGAACAGGGGAGTTGAAATCAACAGCGATATAGCGGACGGGGATCAATCGGTGATTCAAGAACAAGTGACCAACGGCGTAGCGGTGCGTATGGCTATCCTGTATCTGCTGACGCGCACTTCTGGAGGGAAACAATGAGCAGCAAAGCCAAACTATTTATAAATGCGCGCGTGATCGATTATAGCGCAAACCTGGATGAAATCACCGACGTGCTGGTGCAGGCAGGGAAAATCGCGGAAATCGGAAAGGACATTCAAATAGAGGGCGCCGAGGTTGTCGACTGCCGGGGATTGGTGATGACTCCCGGTTTTGTAGATTTGCACTGCCATTTGCGCGAACCTGGCTTTGAATACAAGGAGGATATCGCCTCCGGAACTCGCGCCGCCGCCAAAGGTGGCTTTACCACCATTTGCTGCATGGCAAACACCAATCCGGTAAACGATAACGCATCGGTAACCAATTTTATTGTGAAACAGGCCAAGCAAAAAGGCGTGGTCAACGTAAAACCGATTGGTGCGGTCAGCAAAGGCTTAAAGGGCGAAGAACTGGCCGAAATAGGCCAAATGAAGCGGGAAGGCATCGTAGCCATATCCGATGACGGCAAGCCGGTGGGCAACGCTCGCATGATGTACAACGCAATGAAGTACGCTCACGGGTTTGGGTTGGTTGTAACTTCCCATTGTGAGGATTTGGATTTGGTGGCCGGCGGGGTTATGAACGAAGGCTATCAATCCACCGCCTTGGGCCTTCGCGGCGCACCGCGCTCAGCGGAAGAGGTAATGACTGCGCGGGACATATTGCTTGCCGAAACTTTAGATATCCCGGTGCACATCTGCCATGTATCGACTAAGGGCTGTGTGCATTTGCTCCGCGATGCCAAAGCACGAGGGGTAAAGGTAACCGCAGAGACCACACCTCATTATCTTTCGTTGACCGATTCGATCGTTCAAAGCTATGATCCCAGCTCGAAGGTCAACCCGCCGCTGCGAGAGCAGAGCGATGTGGAAGCCATCATAGAAGGATTGCTGGATGGCAGCATTGATTGTATCGCCACCGACCATGCACCCCATCACCGGGATGAAAAGATGGTAGAATATGACTTGGCGGCTTCGGGCATTTCCGGGTTTGAAACGGCCTTTTCGGTTTGTTACACCTATCTGGTTGAAACCGGACGAATGAGTTTGAGTCAACTGATCGGAAAGATGACCTGTGTTCCGGCTTCGATTTTCAATATGGAGTGCGGAACGATACAGAAGGGGGCTGCGGCCGATTTTGTGTTGCTCAACCTGAAGGATGAATGGGTGGTGGAACCCGAGAAATTTGTGTCCAAAGGCAAGAACACGCCGTTTGCCGGGCAAAAACTTAAGTCCCGGGTCGTTAGTACGTATGTCGCCGGATCGCTGGTTTATAAGGAGGATAACGCCTAATGCATTGTGTGGACAGGTTACTCGAACAAATCCGTGAAACCAATAACCCTGTGTGTGTGGGGCTGGATACCCGCTATGAATACATCCCCGAAGCGTATCTTAAGGAGCTGTGCCCGGATGGAGTGAACACGCTGGAACAAGCTGCGTATGCGGTAGAACAGTACAACTACAAGATTTTGGACGCGGTGGGCGATTTGATCCCTTCGGTGAAGGTGCAGGTTGCCTATTACGAGATGCTGGGCGTTGCAGGTATGAAAGCTTTTTACAACACCATCAACGAAGCCAAGCGCCGTGGACTTACGGTGATTGCCGATGTGAAGCGCAACGATATCGGTGCGACGGCTCAAGCTTATTCTGCTGCCTATTTGGGGAAGACTGAGCTTTCGGAGGGCGGTGTTCGCCCATTCGAGAGCGATTTTGCCACGGTGAACCCTTATTTGGGTGTGGATGGCATCCAGCCGTTTTTAGAGGACATTCAAAAGCATCAAACGGGCATCTTTGTGTTGGTCAAGACCTCCAATCCTTCTTCCGGGCAGCTGCAAGATATTCAGATAGACGGTAGCACGCTGTATGAGCGAGTGGGCGATTTGGTTGAGGAATGGGGCGCCGCCTCGATCGGAGAAAACGGCTATAGCTGTGTGGGCGCTGTGGTAGGAGCCACCTATCCGGAGCAGGGCACTGCGCTGCGCAAACGCATGCCCCACACATTTTTCCTGGTACCCGGCTATGGTGCCCAGGGTGCGACCGGCAAAGACCTTGCGGGCTGCTTTGATGCGAAAGGCGAAGGAGCTGTTGTAAACGCATCCCGATCGATACTTTGCGCATGGAAAAAGCATAAAGATACTGATTTCCAGACGGCGGCACACCGGGAAATTATTGCAATGCGCGAGGACATCACCCAAGCGCTCAAAGGCTAAACGGAGGCTGAAATTGAAACAAGTTCTGGCAAAAGTGATTGCAAACAAGACAATCGCGGAAAATATTGTAGAAATCGAATTGCATGCACCTGACCTGTTTGAGAGGCACTCCATCGAACCGGGCAACTTTGTGCACGTTGCGCTCAAGGATCAATCCAGGTTGTTGCGCAGGCCCATCAGCATTTACACCGCTGATCCCCAAAAGAAAATCATTGGATTGGCGGTGCAGGTGGTGGGAGAAGGTACGAGGCAGATGGCTGAATGGCCGGAGGGCAGCGATATGGACGTAATCGGGCCCGTAGGCAATAGCTTTGACTTAAGCGCCTGCAAAAAGGTGTATGCGGTCGGCGGCGGCGTAGGGGTTGCGCCCGTGCGCTTTGCCCTCGATGTATATGCCGATGCAATCGAAATGGAGGGTTTTTTCGGTTACCGCAGCAAGGCACTGATCTACGGAAACGATTTTACCAAAGCGCCGATTCACATTGCCACCGATGATGGCAGCGCAGGGGACAAAGGAACCGTGCTGGTGCCCTTGGAGCGGCGCATTCGGGAAGAAAAGCCGGATTTGGTGATCTGTTGCGGCCCGACGCCGATGATGCGGGCAGTACGCAATTTGTGCGCGCAATACGGTGTACCCAGCCAGCTGTCGCTGGAGGAGCGCATGGGCTGCGGGGTAGGGGCCTGCAACGGATGCACCGCCAAGATAGGCACCGAACAGGACTGGGCATACAAACGTGTGTGCGTAGACGGCCCTGTATTTAAGGGGGCGGAGGTGCTGTTTGATGAATAAGATGGATTTATCGGTAGAAATTTGCGGGGTGAAGCTTAAAAATCCGGTTATAGCAGCCTCTGGAACCTTCGGGTTTGGGCGCGAGTACGCCGAGTTTTATGATGTTGGGCTGCTGGGCGGTGTGTCCACCAAGGCGCTGACGATACGGCCGCGGCCGGGCAATCCGATGCCGCGGATCGCTGAGACGCCTTCGGGTATGCTCAATGCTATAGGCCTTCAAAATCCGGGCGTAGAAGCGTATCTAAAAAACGATGCGGCTTGGCTGAAAGCTACCGGAACCTGCGTGATTGCAAACATCGCCGGTGCGTCGGTGGAAGATTACGTAGCGGTGGCCCAGCGCCTGCAGGACGCGCCGGTGGATATGTTGGAGCTGAACATTTCTTGTCCGAATGTAAAGGAGGGCGGGGTGGCCTTTGGAACCGATCCGAAACAGGTGGACAGCATCGTACGCCAAGTGAAAGCGGTGGCGCAGCAGCCTTTGATCGTAAAGCTTTCCCCCAACGTGACCGATATCACCCAGACCGCATTGGCGGCGCAGCAGGCGGGAGCCGATGCGCTATCCATGATCAATACGTTAACCGGAATGCAAATTGATGTCGACAAGCGCAAGATTTTGCTGGCCAATAAAACTGGCGGATTGTCCGGTCCTGCAATAATGCCTGTGGCTATCAAAATGGTTTACGAGGTGTGCAAAAAGGTGAGCATACCAGTTATCGGTATGGGCGGGATTTCGACAGGGAAAGATGCGATTGCGTTTATGCTGGCGGGAGCTCGCGCTGTGATGGTGGGCACGGCAAACTTTGCCAACCCTTATGCTTGCCCACAAATCATCAAAGAAATGGAAGAGTATATGCGGGTTCATTCGATTGAAAATGTGAATGAGCTGGTTGGAAATCTGGCAGAATAGATTGTAAAAACAGGCCATCAGCAGATTGAAATCATCGCTGATGGCCTGTTTTATTTGGATTGATTTAAAGAGCATCTGCAAAGCCAACGAATGGCATTAGAATTTATCTCACCTGCTGTAACACTTGGACGGCATCGGTTGTAGGGGTGACATAAATGGTTTTTTGATGGGTATAGTTGACAAACCCGGGTTTGGAACCCGAAGGCTTTTTGACGTATTTGCGCAATGTATAGTCCACAAGAACCTGGGAGGATTGTTTGCCCTTGCTGTAAAAAGCAGCAAGCAGCGCGGCTTCGCGCAAGGTGGTATCGTCGGGATTGTTGTGGCGCACAATGACGTGGGAGCCTGGCATGTCCTTTGCGTGCAGCCACAGGTCGGTGCTGTTGGCTGATTGGGTAAGTTCTTCATTCTGGCGATTATTTTTGCCCACAAAAATGCTGATGCCCGCCGAGGACAGATAGTGCAGCGGTGAAGAAGGAGGCAGCTTTTTGGCCTGTTTTCGGTTGTGGCTCGCGCGAATATAACCCTGCTGCTCCAACTCGTGGCGTAGCTCGTTCAGCTCGGACTCCTCGGTGCATTTTTCCAGATTGTTCAGCTGGCCTTCCAAATAATCCAGCTCTTCTTTGGTAGCCTTTATTTGGCTGGCCGCTAGAGTTTGGGCGGATTTCGCTTTTTTGTATAGCTTAAAGTAGCGCTGGGCGTTTTGGGCTAGGCTCATGGAAATATCCAAATCAATGCTAATTTCTTTGCATTCGGGGTCATAATAATTTGGAATGCTGATGCGGGGCTGGCCTTTGGGTACCGGCTGAAAATATGTGGTTAACAGTTCGCCCTTTATGCGGTACTCTTCCATGCGGTCGCTATTTTGAAGCGCTAGGGTTTGTAGTCCGAGTTTTTTCTCGCATCGCTCAATGTTGTTGCGCAGCACGCGGTATATAGCGGCTGATCTTTGCTTTGCGCGCTCAAAGTTATCCCGATCCACATAAAACTTATCTAGGGCATCGCCAAGCAGCACAAAATTTTGCTTGGGAGAGGATTGATAGATCGTGAAGGCAAAAGCAGTAACATCCAGCGGAGCGCCATCGTTTCGCAACACAATCTGGGGGAATTTTATTTCGCCGATGGTCGTAAAAAACTGCATCAGTTGCCTAGCGGCATAAGCGGGTTCCACGAAATCCATTTCTGTAAGCTCAGATCCTGTAATCCTTAGCGCGAGCTCCCGGGCGGTGGCGGAGGATATGCCGCCGATGTTTTCTATAATTATTTTGTATAATGGGCCGGTTTGGCCCGACAATGCGGAAGCCAACAAAGCTTGGTCCAGGTTATCGTAGGGGAGTTTGTTTTGTTGGGGCGGTCGCTCATAGGTGAGCCCAGGCAACACCGCGCGCACCCGGCTGATATCGTGGGTTACGTGGCGGATGGAGTCGATGATTTTTTTTGAAGCATCGGTTAGAATGACGTTGGAGTGGCGCCCCATAATTTCGCAAATTAAGATTTTGCTGGTAACCTCTTTAAAATCGTCCAACACTTCAAATTCGATTTCAACGATCCGGTCACCATTGATTTGGCGAACATCTTTCACTCGGGCGCCTCCCAAATGTTTGCGCATGAGCATACAAAACATGGGCGGTTCCAAGGGATTGTTTTTCTTGATAGAGGTTAAGTGTACCCTGGAATTGTTTGCACTGGCCGAAACCAAGAGCGTCAAATTGCTTCCGGCATTGCGGATCAGGATATGTGCCTCATCTTGCTCCGGTTGGGTTATTTTGTCCACTCGTCCGCCGATCAATAGGTCTTTTAACTCATCGACGATTGCGCCGATCATCACGCCATCCATTGGCATTGTTTAAGCACATCCTTTATAATGAAACTAGTAGAGAAAGTATTTAAGACAATTAAAGATTTTGGTAAGAATAGATTTTATTATTATACTAAATTTGTGTGGCGAATGAAAGGGGAGGAACATAAACGACCCAGTGTAATAGGGTTTTGAACATATTTACAGTATTTTAAGTAGATTTGACGGCTTATATGTGATAATATATTATATGAATTTTAGCATAAATCTTTTGTTACGCATCGGCTTATTGTTTTATGATGAACAGTGCTTAGAGTGAGCGGCGCTAGAATTCTTTTTTCAGACTTATATTTTAGGAGGAGTCCGGATGATTAATGCAGGTGACTTTAAAAAAGGGATAACGGTTGAGCTGGATGGAGGCGTGTGGACGATCGTAGATTTCCAGCATGTGAAGCCCGGAAAAGGCGCTGCTTTTGTGCGCACAAAAATTAAGAATATTGTGACGGGAGCAACGCTGGAGCGCACTTTTAGCCCCACCGACAAGATGCCCAAAGCCCACATTGATAACAAAGAAATGCAATATTTGTACAATGATGGCGAACTGTACTATTTCATGGATGTAGAAACATATGAGCAGATTGCTTTGTCTTCTGAGGCGGTGGAAGATGCTATTCCTTTCGCGAAAGAAAATTCTAACGTGACCATACGTTTCTTTAAAGAGAATCCTTTCTCGGTGGAGGCCCCAAACTTTGTGGAGCTGGAAGTAACCCATACCGAACCAGGATTCAAGGGTGATACCGCATCCAACACGACCAAGCCCGCTACGGTGGAAACTGGATATACTTTGCAGGTGCCCCTCTTTATTGAGGTGGGCGATGTGCTGAATATTGATACCCGAAGCGGCGAATACATGTCTCGCAAATAATATACTGCAAAATTTTGCAAGGGGGATTTAAAATGCGCAGCATTTCAGAAAAGGTTGCTTTTTTACAGGGATTGGCACAGGGGAAACAATTGGACACCAAATCTGCCGAAGGCGAACTGATTTCGAAAATGATCGAGGTGTTGGACGACATCGCGTCGGAATTGAACGATTTGTCCGAGGGACAAAATGACTTAAACGAGTACATTGAAAGTGTAGATGGCGACTTGGAAGATTTGGAGCAGCGCTTTGACGAAGAAAACGAGTATGACCTCGATGATGACGAAGATGAGTACGACTTTGACGAAGATGAAGATGACTTCGACGATGAGACCATCTACCTAGAGTGCGCCTGCCCTTCTTGCAAAGGCAATTTCTATGTACAGGCGGATGAGGTGGATGAAGATGCGCTCCATATTTGCCCGATGTGCGGCGAACACGTGCACGTCGAAACTGTTGAAGCCGAAGACATTCCCATAGCCCAACTTGTAGAAAACGATCCGGATGAGGAAGAATAGAAATCAATAAAAAAACGCAGCTGTTTCCGCTGCGTTTTTTTATATTTCAAAGGTTGCTTTGAGTATTATCATGATTCTGGCATATTCTATCGGATACAACTTTTACGAGTATAAATATTACAAAAAAATTAAAAAAGTTGTACATATCTTGATGTTTTGTTGAGAAATGGGAGCATTATGGCTTAGACTATATAAATAGTTTAAACATTAACAAATTCGAGAGGTATTATATAAATCATGTCGAAATCAACTGCGCGCGCCGCCATACGTCGTCGCCGTCGTCAAAAAAAATTCAGATATTATTCAGCCATTTTGGTGTTGTTGGTAGTGTGTTTATATCCAAACTTTTGGAGTTTGAATCCGGAAAACCAAATCATAGGCAATAAGCCACAAGCCGATGTTGCGGCGCCGCCTCTGGCTACCGAAGTGCCAACCCAGCCGGCAGAAACGCAGCCATCCCAGGATATTAAATCTGCTGCCGTTGCCATCACGATTAGCGCAGCGGGAGACGTCACGCTGGGCGGGGATCCACGCTCGGAGAGCGAATCGGCTTTCGTATCCACTTTTAAGAAACAAGGGAAGGATTACGGGTACTTTCTTAAAAATGTCAGACCTATCTTTGCGGCCGATGATTTGACGATTATAAACTTTGAGGGGACGCTCACCACTAGTTCGGATTATGTGAAAAACAAACAATTTTGTTTCCGGGGAGATCCGTCGTACGCCAACATACTCAAGCGTGGCAGTGTGGAAATGGTAAATTTGGATAACAATCACGTAATGGATTTTAAAGAGCGCGGTTATTTGGATACACAAAACAACCTGACAGCGGCCGGGATCGGTTATAGCGGCCGGGGAACCACGGCGATCCGCGTGGTCAAAGGCGTCCGCATAGGGTTTTGCGGGTTTAGCGCATGGGATGTGGAACTGAGCACCGTAAAACAACAGATTGCTGAGCTGAAATCGCGCTGCGATTTGGTGATTGCTTCGTTTCACTGGGGGAAGGAAAGCAAAAACAAAGCCAACGGCACCCAGATTAAATATGGGCACGCCGCTGTGGATGCGGGAGCAGACTTGGTTTTGGGCCACCATCCTCATGTAGTGCAGGGAATCGAAACCTACAAAGGCAAATACATTGCTTACAGCCTGGCCAATTTTTGCTTTGGTGGCAACCGGAATCCGGCAGATAAAGATACTTTTATTTTGCAACAGACCTTTTTGGTAACACCGGATTCGGTGGAGGATGGCGGGCTGATGATTATACCGTGTTCAATTTCTTCTAAAAAGGGCACAAACAACTATCAGCCGACTCCTCTTGAAGGATCGGAAGCCTTCCGGGTATTGGATCGGATTGAGTCCTATTCCGGGCAATTTGAGGAGTATCCGAAACTATATTCATAATAAAGAAAAGCCTGGTGCGCAACCAACAGGCAACGCTGTCGATAGTACGTTATTCGACAGCTTTTTTATTGGGGAATTGTCACAAAATAGGCATTAAAAAACATGTTTTGAGCAGGGGGGCAGCAAATGAAAATACTAATATTTTCTGATTCACACGGCGATGTAAAAACGATGTGTGGTGCTATTGAAAGTGAAAAACCGGATATGATCATACACTTGGGGGATGGCATAGCGGATGTGAAAGCATTAAGCGAGAGGTATCCTGATGTTCAGATGATTCATAATTTAGGGAATGTTGATTCAAACGCAGATGAGGAATGGATAAAACTTGCAGAGATATGCGGAAAACGTTTTATTATGACGCATGGCCACACGTTTATAAACGAGTTTAAAGATTATAAACAGACAGACGAAAATCGAATAAAAAGCCGGATGGATATGCTCGCGTGTATGAAAGAAAATAATGCGGATATTCTTTTGCATGGGCACACTCATGAGCCGTATATAAATCGTACCTGGATAACGCCGGAGAAAATAGGGTAGATAATGAACCCTGGGAGTATAGGGCGCAGAGAAGGCGCGATTTTGAAGCCCACATACGGTGTGTTAAATATGAGCAAGTCCGGCGGTCTGCAATGGCAGTTTGTCGAGGCAGAATGAGTATTGTAGCACTTTTGAAATTGTGCTGTTGCGAATAAAGCGATAGCGCATATACAAAAGTTGTATGCGCTATATGTATTCAAAATTTTATAGTTGATCTTCGGGATCGGACTTGGACAACAAAAAGTATCGATTTTCAAACCCGCCACGCATTTGTCGCTTTTGTTGGCGGAGCGCTTCCAACTGTTCGGGGCGGTGGCCTTGCAGATCAGCCAGTGCGTAAACTACTTCTAAAATATCTGCAAGCTCTTCGGCCGCATTGTTTTCTAGAAATTCTTGAACTTCTTCACTTAGTTTTTTGCGAAGCTCCAAGGCAAACTCTTTATCGTCAAGGGTAATGTATAAGGGCGTTTCGCCCGATTTTTCGATGATGTTGGGGATATTATCCCGAACGAGCTTATTAAATTCTATCGGCATTTTCTGACTTTCACCTCTTTTTATACAATGGCAGGGGGATTTAACGTTTTGGGCGGCGCACAAAGGTGAGCAAATCCCTCAAATCGTCGGGAAACGGGAGATTCTTTAAAATGCTGCGCATGCGTTTGGTGCGGCTGCGGCTATCACCCAAGGATTCCAAAAGGGGAGAGACCACATAGTTCCAATAAGACTTTCCATGCACCCACTGGGTCAACTGTTTCCGTTGGGTCATGTTTTGCCCAATGGCTATTTGTCGCTCAAACTCATCGAACAGAGATTTCGGCTCCAAATAGCAGTTCCATTCAACCAGCGTATCGTATATTTCCTGATGCGTATGGTTTTTATTAAAGTCTAGCAATACCCCGTTGAAGCCCCGAGCGCGTAGACCATCGTACAGAGGGTGAACGACCCGCCACAGTGCTCCGTGCTCCACTGCGTGGGGCAATTGGGCCAGCAAGCGGTCACTGAGCTCTTTTTTTGTTACGTGGTTGGGCAGAGTGCCTTGGCGAAGCAGGGCGGTATACAAGGAGTCGGGTTCAATCAAATAATTTTCAAGGCAAAACCGGGGCAGAATATGCAGATGATCGTATTTATCGCGTAGCTTGCGTAGCTCGATTTCATCCAACGCATCGCGGTCTACCAGCCCGTGCCATTCCCCGCGGCGTTCGATAAAGCGCAGCACATTGTCCTTACCGCCGGCGGGGCCGATGATCCAGCGCGCCAATGGATTTTCCTTTTTGAATTCCGGATGATCTAAGACAATATTTAAAAACTGCACATCGGTACTGCCTTCGACGACCAGCACATTTTTTCGCGGTGCGGCGGCCTGCCGGTCCAGAAGATCCTGAAAATGATCTGTGTTGCTCATATGCAGTTCTCCATGCGTATTCTAATTCCCAGTTCGTCGTAACGCCGCCAAGCGCCCTGCTGATGGGAGGTTAAAATAAACTGTGCTTGCTTTTGCTCCACGATGTATTCGATCGCGCTCAGTGTAGCTTCCACCTGCTCGGGGTGCAAGTGGACATCGGGATGATCCAGCATCAGCACTCCTTTGGAATTTAGCAAGGCAATGGAAGTGTAAAGCAAAAATAGTTGGGTGCGCTCTCCACGGGACAGTTGCTGCAAAGAGTGCTTCACACCGTTTTCCAAACGGATATAGGGCTTTTTTTCGTCGAATTCCAGGCACTTTCCGGGCAACAAATCTCGATAATGAAAGGATAGTTCTTCGAAGGCGGTAGGGTTGGAGGTTTTAAGCTGAGCGATCAAATCGTCCGGCTGTCTTAAAAACTGATTGATGATGAGCTCATCGGTAACCAACCAATGCGGGGGAACCAGATCCGGACGAAGTTTATAGTCGGTTTCGGTGTCTAAAAAGATCATATTGGAATAGTCGCCTTTGCTCAGCCAAGCTTCGGAAGTGTTTCGGTAAACAGGAACACACTCTTCGCCATTATTTTGCCATCCAATGATGGGTTGGTCTCCGAAAGAATTTAGAAACACGTCACTACTGGCCAACACGATTAGCACTGGCTCGTCCCATATACCTTCGAAACGTGCCGCACAGTTGAGCCAGCTGGGGTAATCGGGGTGGTTGTTGTTGTACAATAGGCCAAGCCCTTGCCATATGTGGGCCAGAGCACGCAGCAGAGTCGATTTTCCGCTGCCGATAGGGCCCGAGACCAACACGGGCACGGTTTGGTCATCTTCTAAAAATTCAAGGGAAAATAGGCCGTGGTTTTTGCCCGCCAGAGGCCCCATTTGTGAGGTGTAAAAGTGTGAAATACGCATAAGCGATGATCTCCTTCATGTAGATCAGCAATAAAACAGCATGCCAGATATATTCTAAACTTATTATAACATAGTTTGAAGTGCTTGCTAAAAATAAAAGCGATAACATGCGGGCGAAATTTGGCTAGAAGAATAGCCGTTAGCCCTATGCAATCAGAAAATAAAAGTTTTAGGTCGACAATCTAAGCAAGGGAGGAGAGGGTAAGCAAGGCGAAAGGACAGCGGTTATGCCCGATATCAATTCAGTACAGCTTTGCTAAAACATAGGAATAGTTGCCGCGAAATGCAGTGGAGAACGCTGTGAAAATAAAAACATAACGAGCTACGCCGGATATTTGCGCAGCTCGTTATGATGACATTGCTATTTGAGAATGGCGTCGAGCACTTGACCATCGCATTCGGGGAAATCAATGCCCATGGCGCGAGCCAGTGTGGGGGCATTGTCCATAATACTTCCTGTTTCAAGCATAACGCCTTCCTTAAAGGCAGGCCCGGCGGCAAGCAGCACGGGTTGAGGACCTTTTTCGGGCAGATAGCCGTGGGTCGCACGGCCCAGCTTGTAGTCTGAATTGTCGGCGGCCGAAACCAGTGATCCGGTTAAATTTCCGCCAAAAGAGGTGTATCCATCGGTTTCGATGACAAAACTAAAATCGCCGTACAAACCTTCGCGCTCGCGCGCATCTTGGGCGGTCAGCACTTCGCTAATTCCATAAATGCCTTCTCCTGCCAAGGAGAGGAGCAGGTTATAAACTTTTTGTTCCAGTTCTTTATCATCAGGTTTGGACAAATAAACCTGTGCGGACATACCAGCGGAGTGGCAATAGGCATCCCAATGCAGCGCTTTTCCTTGCTCATCGGTTTTGATCAGGCCGGCCTTCTGGAAAATTGTATTGATGTGGATTACCCGTTTGATGTCCAACTGTCCGTGGTCGCTGAGCACAACGAAGTTGGTTTCATCATATATGCCTGCATGCATTGCCGCATCCATCAATTGGCCTAGCCAGGCATCCGATTCGTACAAGGACTGGTTTACTCTATCGTTAAAGAGCCCTGCTTCATGGCGATAGGCGTCAATATTGGCCGGATGTATGGCCAGCAAATCGGGCTTAAACTTTCGGATGATTTCGCAGGCCGAGTAGGCAATAAAGTAATCGGTGGAGGGGTGCTTTCGCAAACGCACACCGTTTACGAAAGGCTGAACCGCAGCCTTAATGACTTCTTCGCTGCTTCCCGCATGCTTGAAGGCTTCGCATATGGTTTCGCTCTCGGATTGCGGCCAGTATTCGGCGACCAAATAATCTATGGAAGGGTGATTGCCCGTCACCGGCCAGAAAATGCCGGCGGTTGTCTTACCTGCAGCTTTGGCGGCGTCAAACAAATCGGTTCCGCGCATGGCTTTTCGAAACCATTGCCACGGCACATTTCTCTCGCCGGGGCGAAGTATTTCGTTGTTTACGATGCCATGGCTACCTGGCAGTCGCCCGGTTACGATGCTGGCGTGCGCGGGATAAGTGACCGACGGGTAAATGCTGCGCATCCGTTTAACGCCCGACGCCCGCTTGAGAAACTTGCTAAAATGTGGCAAGGTGCTGAGCAGTTCTAAATCCTCATAGACCAATGCATCCATAGAAATGATGACCAAACGCTGTTTTTCTTTCAAGACCTGTTCCCCCTTAGATAAATTTTATGCAAAACAGCTTTCCAACAACCCGTTCTTCGGCTGCTAGAAAGCTGCTTGGTGTTATTTTAATTTTTTGAGCTGTAGCGAGTGGAGCAATGAGGCATTTGTATATGCCGGTTGCTCCTTTTTGCATCTGGATGGCTAGATATTGGTAAATAGGCATGATTCTATGCTCACTTCCTACAGCAGTGATGCGATGAAACGCCAATAAAGCTGCGATAGTCTATTAAACAAACAAATTAAATATTTCAAAGCATTATAATTCATTAAGACACAGTATACATGATTTTTGTCAGGCTGAAAAGATCAATTGTACATGTGTTTTGTAGAAATACTTAAACAAGAAAAACCGACAAAACTTTTGCCGGTTCTCTTGTTTTTTAAATCGAAGCAGACTCTCCGTTGTATACGTATCCACTTACGGGGTCCAGCGTAACGGGCATGCCATCGCGTAGGGTATGCAGTGCATTTTCTGCATCGATGATGACTGTAAGTTCTAGCGCCAACCCTACGACGGCGGCGTGACCCAAAAAGTCACTGTCTTCCACGACAACACCTGCTGCACGGCGCATATAGGGGAGCAGTTCGTTACTGGTCTGTCGGGTGACTAAGATATCCCCGTCGTGGAATTTTGCCTGGGCATCTTGTACGTTGTTTACGACGCACACGCTGCCAAAGGCCCGGCCGTTACCGATACCCTTGCCGCGCATCAATACATCGCCCACCACATGGACACGGATCAAGTTGGTGGTGCCGCTCATGCCTACCGGAACGCCGGCCGAAATAACCAACACATCTCCATCTTTTACCAAGTGAGAAGCTTCGGCTGCTTTCACCGAAGTTTCGATCATTTCATCGCCGGAGGTGGCAATGGGAACCAAGAGTGGTTTTACTCCCCACACAGCAGCCAATTGATTATACACGATTTCACGGCTGGTCGTCGCGATTAGTGGGCATTTGGGGCGGTAGCGGGAAACGCGGCGCGCGGTGTTTCCCATATCGGTGGGGGTGACGATCGCAGCAGCGTCCAAATCTTCTGCAATGGTGCAGCAGGCGTGGCTAACGGCAGCCGTAATGTTCAACGGTTCGTGGCTTACCCCGTGGTCGGGCACGATGTTGGGCTGGGTATTGTGCACGCTTTCCACATATTCGGCCAATTTGCACATGGTGCGGAAGGCTTCCAGCGGATAGGCGCCCGATGCGGTTTCGCCGGACAACATGATGGCGTCGGTTCCATCCAAGACCGAGTTGGCAACGTCGTTGATTTCGGCCCGGGTGGGGCGCGGATTGCGGATCATAGAATCTAGCATTTGCGTGGCGGTAATGACCGTCTTTCCAGCTTCGTTGCACTTGTGGATTAATTCTTTTTGCACAATGGGCAGTTTTTCGATGGGGATTTCGACACCCAAGTCGCCGCGGGCCACCATAATACCATCTGCGACCTTGATGATGTCGTCCATATTGATAACGCCCAAGTCGTTTTCGATTTTTGCGAAGATTTTGATGTGCTCGCCGCCGTTGTTTGCCAGCACCTGGCGAATTTCCATGATATCCTCGCCTCGTTGCACAAAGGATGCAGCGATGGTGTCGACGCCGGCGTCGATGCCGAAACAAATATCTTCGATGTCTCTTTCGGTCAGCGCGGGCAACCCGAGCTTGGTTCCCGGGAAGTTAATCCCTTTTTTGCCCGTAAGCACGCCACCGTTGAGCACTTTGGTGTGTATTTCCGTTCCCTCAATGTGCTCGACCACCAATTCAATCAGCCCATCGTCAATCAATATATTTTTGCCCGGCAGCAACTCGTTGGGCAAATGCTTATAGGTTACACTAACGATGGTGTTATCGCCCGGAATGTCGCGGGTAGTTAGCGTAAAGCTATCGCCGGGGTTTAAGTGAATAGAACCTTCTTTATACACCCCGGTTCGAACCTCAGGGCCTTTGGTGTCCATCATAATGGATACGGGGACGTTCATCTCCTTGCGCAAGCGTATGATATTGCGTATACGCGCCTCGTGTTCTTTATGATCACCGTGGGACATGTTTAATCGCGCCACATTCATGCCACAACGAATCAGTTCGGACAAAATTTCCTCACTTTCGCTGGCAGGACCTATGGTGCATATGATTTTGGTTTTGCGCATAAGATTCCTCCATCCGCATTGGGATTGTTTTAAATGATTTAAATGCAAAACTATATAAAATATAGTATAACATAATTTATGAAAACTAAGTACGTTTTTTTGTAAACAATCGATAGAATTTGAATTTTCGATAGAATCTACTCTAGACTTTAGTTTTGAGTCCGAATATGTTAAGATACTCACAGAATGTTGTTTCGGCGTTTGATGATGCCGGTGAGGGGGAAGCACGTGAATTTGCGTGTACGGCACGGTTTGTGGCTGTTAAAATACAAAATCCGTGGAGCATCCTATGTGCAGCGCGAACAGGCGATTCGATCATATTTGGATAAAATTTCTGAAATGCGAGCGGCAGAAAGAGAGATTAAACCGGTTCAATTGGCAAAAGCCGTTGCGAAGGACGTACCGATGGACGAAAAAGAGCCCGAAAAATGGGATTTTACCAAGCTGGTGCTTTTTTTCTTTGGATTGGCAGTGCTGCCTTTGGTGATTGTTTTTGGCTTGATAGCGATTTGTCTGGTGATTTTGTTTGTATTACTTACATTGTTGTTGACGATAGTGCTGGTCATATTTTTGCTGATATCGGTGGCAATTACGGTGCTAGGTATCTTTGCTTTCGCGGTTAGTTTTTTTGTGTGGTACGATTGGACCAGTGCCTTATTTATGCTGGGGGGCGGTTTGTCACTTTTGTGCGGCGGCATTCTTTTGTGTATGCTTACGCTTTCTGTGGGATATAAATTATCCTTTTGGTTGCGCAACCGATTTGTGCGCAGCAAGAAGGAGGGCACGACATGAAAAAAGCCAGACGAACCACAAAATTTTTAAGCGTCATTTGCGTCGTTGGGCTGCTGATGGCCCTGATAGGTTGGATGTCCGGAGCCAAAACGGGTGGCTATATTACCAGCAACGGTGTGGTGTTAGAGAACAATCAAATTACAAGCCTGGTCAAACATGGTTTGGAAGAGTTTTCATCCATCAACTTGCTTACCGAAGAAGCTACGGTTAGGCTAATTCCAGCCGATTTTTATGGAATAGATATGCATTATTACGGAGAGCGATACAGCCCCCGTTTTAGAATTAAGGACGGAGTCCTTGAAGTAGAAGATTCGCCCGATGTGGCCGATGAGCCGGAAGGGGTGCTGATGAGCTTCTTTGCCCCCTGGGACGGTTATGAGAATTCAATTGATATCTATTTTGATCAATCCAATTCCATAGAAAACGTGACAATCGAGACCGGGTGGGGCAATATTCAAATTGACGACTTGCTAGCCGAAAATGTGCATCTAATCGGCCACGCGGGCCATATTTTTCTCAAGCGAATCTCTACACAAGAGTTAAGGGTGGAACAAGGGGTTGGGCGATTTGCTTTAGCTCAATCAATGGTTGGCAAGGCGAACATACAAAAGATGGCCGGCGGCAGCTGGTTGGAGCAAGTGGAGGGGGAAGAACTAAACTTTCGGCTGGATGTGGGCGGCGTCACAGCCACACAGAGCAGCGTAAATATGCTAAAAATAAGCAATCGCGTTGGTTCTGTTTTTTTCAATGATTTGGTCAGCCAGGATGCAAATATTGCTGCCGGCAGCGGAGGAGTGGAACTATCGGGAGTGCTGAATGGACAGACCCATATATCTTCTGCGTTGGGCAATATCGCACTGAGTGTGCAGGGGCAGATCCAAGACTATGGCTTGGATTGCAATGCAGGTTGGGGTAAAGTGGATATTTCAGGTATTCGCTCAAAAGGGGTCAAACAGCAGGGTGCTACCGAGAAAAAGATTGAGGTTGATAGCGGCGTGGGCAGCGTATATTTAAGCTTTGACCCAGCTAAACAATCTACTAAATAAGCAAATAAATAAAGCGTTCATCTTAATATTAATAAGTTAATAAGCTGTGAACGCTTGTTATTTATTTGCTGGGTCTATTGTTAGCGTAGGCTTTTCCTGGCTTCATTTCCTTGCCGCGCAGGGCATAGAGTTCCTCAACGGTAACCAATTGATAGCCTTCTTTAATCAATTTGGGAACGATGGTCTCTACGGCATCCGCAGTAGTCTCATAAATATCATGCATCAAAATGATGTCGCCATCTTGAACCTTTCCCAACACTTTTTTGGTAACTTTGCTTGCGTTTTTACTTTTCCAATCTAAAGTGTCTATGGACCATAAAACCAGTGGAACCGAAACATTTTTGCGGACTGTTTTATTATAAGCGCCGTAAGGGGGGCGAAGAAGACGAGCCGGTACTCCAATCGTTTTTTTAATCAACGCACTCGTTTTGTTTTCTTGAGTTTTTATTTTTTCAACAGAAATTTCAGTCAAGTTTTTGTGAGAATAGGTGTGGGATGCAATTTGACAACCCATCTTATGGGCGCGCTTTAATGTAGACTCGTTTCCTTTCACCCGATTGCCTAGTATGAAAAATGTTGCACGGGCGTTGTTTTCTTCGAGAACGTTTAGTATACGCTCTGTCACTTTGGGATGGGGGCCATCATCAAAGGTGAGGGCGATCATTTTTTGGTTGGGATCAATCTTGGGAGATGGGATATCTGTAGGACTCTTTTGATCTTCCGCAACGACATTGGGTGCCGATTCTGTCGCCTCCTTGGTTTCGGGGGTGGGAGTGGGTGATTTTGTCGCACGAACCGGTTCCTCTGTGGGCGGAGTTTCACTTTCGGCCGATGACTGTTCCGGGGTTGCGCTTAAGGAAAGCACTTGCGCTACAGGCTCCTCCGGCATTATTCCGGCGGTGGATACGCTAGACGAAGGAGAAAAGGCACCTAAGCCCAATTGAAATATGCCAAACGGCAATAAAGCTACTATGGCGATTGCAAAGGCCACGGTAAGCATTTTCATGCGCCGTTGTCTTTTCCTGCGGGCATAGCGATTCATCCTTTTCATAAAAACATATCCCTTTCTAGGTCTTGTGATGGTATAAAAACTATGGAATTGACATAAAAAAATGGCTACGGCTGTTTCTTACACACAACCTATTGCCTAACTCTACAATGAATCAACTAAACTATAAATATGACGCAAATTTGACATTTTTGGTTGCGAAAAAAGTTGATTTGGTTGTAAACAATAAATTAAGTGCAACCCTATATTTATTATAGGTCGATCAAAGAAAATTTGGCGCTTAAATGTAAAATGATGCAAAAAATTAACAAAACTCAAATATCATCGATTGGCTACATATGTAATACACAAAAAGGGCAGGCTCTATAGAACCTGCCCTTTTTGTGTATTACAGTGATTGTTTATTTTGCAGCGGCCTGTTGAATGGCAACAGCGATGGCAACCGTAGCGCCAACCATCGGGTTGTTGCCCATGCCGATCAACCCCATCATTTCCACGTGGGCGGGGACGGAAGAAGATCCGGCAAATTGAGCGTCCGAGTGCATGCGGCCCATGGTGTCGGTCATGCCGTAGGAGGCGGGACCGGCAGCCATGTTGTCCGGGTGGAGTGTACGGCCGGTGCCACCGCCCGAAGCAACGGAGAAATACTTTTTGCCGTTGTCTACCGACCATTTTTTGTATGTGCCGGCAACCGGGTGTTGGAACCGGGTGGGGTTGGTGGAGTTGCCAGTGATCGAAACGTCTACGCTTTCATGGCGCATAACGGCAACGCCTTCGCTGACGTCATCGCAACCATAGCAACGCACCTTGGCGTTATCGCCATCGGAATAAGCTTTTTCGCGAACGATTTTAAGTTCTCCGGTGGCGTAATCGTATTTGGTCTCCACGTAGGTAAACCCATTGATGCGGCTGATGATCAGCGCGGCATCCTTGCCCAAGCCGTTTAAAATTACGTGCAAGGGCTCTTGGCGAACCTGGTTGGCTGTGCGGGCAATTCCGATGGCACCTTCAGCAGCGGCAAAGGATTCGTGGCCGGCCAGGAAGCAGAAGCAGGTGGTTTCTTCCCGTAGCAGCATGGCGGCCAAATTTCCGTGGCCCAGGCCCACCTGGCGCTGATCGGCAACCGAACCGGGCACACAGAAGGTTTGTAAGCCCTCGCCGATGGCTTCGGCGGCGTCTGCAGCGTTGGTCAGGCCCTTTTTCAGAGCGATCGCGCAGCCGAGGGTATAGGCCCATACTGCATTTTCAAACGCTATGGGTTGAACCGAACGCACAATGGAATCCACATCTACGCCTTTTTCCAGGCAGTAGTCGCGGACAGCTTCGAAATCTTTAAAACCGTACTGCTCGAGTACGGGCTGGATTTTACCGATACGCCTTTCGTATCCTTCAAAACGAATCATATTATTCACCTCTGTTTATGTGGATTATTCTTGACGGGGATCAATGTATTTGGCGGCGCCATCAAAGCGGCCGTAGGTGCCGACGTTGGAATCGTATGCTTCCTTGGGATCTACACCTTTTTTTATGGCTTCCATCATTTTGCCCAAGTGTACAAACTGGTAGCCGCAGATTTCATCGTCTTCGTCAAGGGCAATTTTCAGCACATAACCTTCGGCGATTTCCAGGTAACGGGGGCCTTTGGCTTTGGTACCATACATGGTGCCCACCTGGGAGCGCAGGCCTTTACCCAGGTCCTCAAGTCCGGCACCAATGACCAAGCCGCCTTCGGAGAATGCCGATTGCGTACGGCCATATACAATTTGCAAGAACAGTTCGCGCATAGCGGTGTTGATGGCATCGCACACCAAGTCGGTGTTCAGGGCTTCCAGAATGGTTTTGCCGGGCATTATTTCAGAAGCCATAGCGGCCGAGTGGGTCATACCTGAGCAGCCCAAGGTTTCGATGAGCGCTTCTTCAATGATTCCGTTTTTGACGTTCAGGGTCAGCTTGCAAGCACCTTGCTGAGGTGCGCACCAGCCGACTCCGTGGGTCAGGCCGGAAATATCGCTAATCTCTTTGGCTTGTACCCATTTCCCTTCTTCCGGTATGGGAGCGGGGCCATGGTTACAGCCTTTTGCCACGCACACCATTTGTTCGATTTCGTGTGAATACTGCATCGTTTGTCCTCCCTTTATACATGATATTTTAGCCCTTTTGCTATTTTACCCCATAAAAAGGGGCGCAAGGCGCCAATACCTTTGACTATTATATCATAGCTTGCGAAATTGCGCACAGTATGTGCATTTTTTAACGAAAAAATGCACATATCGAGTTATAAAATGGAACCAGTCATTTAACAGGTGTTGCGAAAATGCAAAATATGCAAGAAGTGAAGGCGCACACTTTCATTTTTGGAGTTCATCCACTATACTATATAGATAAAATAACCAATGAAGCAGTTGGCTTACTAAATAAATTACGGAGGTTGATTCCATATGGTAAAAATACAAAGTCAGCCCGCAGTATGGCGTGGGGGCGCTTTGCTTACAGGTGATATGCCGGCAGATGCAACTAGGAACAATACGATGGCGTATAGGATTTTGAATGCGCACAATACAAGTGAATCAAATCAAAACTTCAAAATTAAGTTTGATTCCATGGCTTCCCATGACATCACCTATGTAGGCATCATTCAAACGGCGCGAGCCAGCGGTATGAAAGAATTCCCTTTGCCATACGTTCTGACCAACTGCCACAACAGCCTGTGCGCAGTGGGCGGTACCATCAACGAGGACGACCACGCTTTCGGGCTTTCGGCAGCCCAAAAATACGGGGGCATTTTTGTGCCGGCGCACCAAGCGGTGATCCATCAGTATATGCGCGAGTGTATGGCCAAGTGCGGCGGCATGATCTTGGGCTCGGATAGCCACACGCGCTACGGTGCACTGGGCTGCATGGGTGTGGGAGAAGGTGGCCCTGAGTTGGTGAAGCAGTTGCTTAAGAAGACGTATGACATCGCTATGCCTGAAGTGGTTGCGGTATATTTGTCGGGTGCGCCTCGAAAAGGGGTGGGTCCTCAGGATGTGGCGCTGGTCATCATCCGAGAAGTATTTCAATCCGGCTTTGTAAAAAACAAAATCATGGAGTTTGTGGGACCGGGGATAGAGGATTTGAGCGTAGAATATCGACACGGCATTGATGTAATGACCACCGAAACCACCTGTTTAAGTTCGATTTGGTCGACCGACGACAAGGTACAAGCGTACCTAAAGCTTCACGGGCGTCCTCAAGATTATGCACAGCTTGGCCCGGAGGATGGTGCACTTTATGACGGCGTTATTTGGGTGGATTTGTCTGCGGTTGAGCCTATGATCGCTTTGCCCTTCCATCCGAGCAACGCTTACTCCATCCGCGAATTTATAGACAATGCGGACGAGCTGCTGGCCCAAGTAGAACAGAGGGCCACGGAAATCGTGGGCGACGGTGTTGAGCTTAATTTGCGCGACAAGATGCGCGACGGTAAAGTGTATCTGGACCAAGGAGTGATCGCCGGCTGTTCGGGAGGTATGTTTGAAAACCTGACAGCGGCGGCCGACATATTGGGGGACACGCCGGTAGGCGACGGCCGGTTTGCGCTAAGCGCTTATCCATCAAGTCAGCCGCAGAACTTGGCGCTGATCGAAGATGGCGCTGCTGCGGCGCTGATGAAAGTAGGTATCACGTGGCGCTCAGCCTTCTGTGGCCCCTGTTTTGGTGCGGGCGACGTACCCTCCAACGGCAGTTTATCGGTTCGCCATACTACCCGGAATTTCCCAAACCGGGAAGGTTCGAAACCTTCTGAAGGTCAGATTTCCTATGTGGCGCTGATGGATGCGCGTTCGATCGCGGCAACGGCAAAAAATGTGGGCGTATTGACCCCGGCCACCGAAATCGATTGGCAGGAAAGAGAGCATCGTTATGTTTTTGATCAGTCTGTGTACGATGCGCGGGTGTACAACGGCTGGGGAAGATCTAAGCCGGAGGTAGAGCTACAGTTTGGCCCGAATATTGCAGAGTGGCCCACAATGATTGCGTTGCCCGAAAACTTGCTACTTACCGTAGCTTCAGCGATATACGATGATGTGACCACGACCGACGAGCTGATTCCCTCGGGGGAAACCTCGTCCTACCGCTCGAATCCGTTGCGCCTTGCCGAGTTTACCCTCTCGCGCAAAGATCCCGATTATGTGAAAAGAGCCAAAGCAAGCAAAGAATTGGAAGATATGCGCTTGGCCTTCCTGTCTGGCGAAGAGCTGAGCGAAGAGCTATTGCAAGAGCTGTCCTTAACCGGAAGGCCTGCTGATCAAGCGGCAAAGGATACAGGCCTAGGTTCTGCGATTTTTGCATTCAAACCGGGGGATGGTTCGGCGCGGGAACAGGCAGCGAGTTCACAGCGCGTGCTCGGCGGTGTAGCTAATCTGGTGGAAGAATACGCAACCAAGCGTTACCGCTCCAACGTTATCAATTGGGGCATGTTGCCCTTTGTGATGGAAGCTGCACGGACGAATCCGCTGCGTACGGGCGACCGATTGTTGATTTCGGGGGTCCGCAGTGCATTGGTCGAAGGCAAGGACCATATTCAAGCGGTTTTGATTCGAGAAGGCCAACGTACAAATTTGCTGCTCGCATTGCCCAACCTTACCAAGGATGAGCGGGATATACTGCTGGCCGGTTGTCTGATCAATTATTATGCGCAATAGAAGCGAGTAGTTTTAGAAGGCACTTTACACACAAAGTTATTTTGGCAATTTGTGAACAATCTTTGAACATTTTCGGAGCATATGACTCTTAACAAACGGCTGTATCCCCTAAAAATGTGGAGAATTCTTTTTTTCTCTGCGTATTCAAAAACAACGAAACTGTGAATTGTTATTTTTAGGGTGGTTAGAATTGTAAATTTGGTGTATAATAAATTTAACAAACAATGAAGGAGGCGACCCGTATGATACAGGTAATCTTGGGTAAAAAAGGTAGCGGGAAAACCAAGCGTCTAATCGACATGACAAACGATTCGCTTAAAGTGGAACACGGAAACGTAATTTTCGTCGATGATGACACTCGGTATATGTATGATTTGCGCCACCAAATCCGCTTTGTTGATGCAAGCGAATACAAAATCAATTCGGCAGACATGTTCTTTGGATTCATCTGCGGAATGCTTTCTATGAACTTTGATATTACGGCGATATTTGTAGATGCGTTCACCAGGCTCATCAAAACCGATCTTCAAGAGACCGAGGAGTTCTTTAACCGGTTGGAAAAATTGTCTGAATCTAGGAACATTAATTTTGTAATCAGCGTTAGCGGTGATCCTGCCGAAATGCCTGAATTTATTACGCGCTACGCCATTTAAAATGGAGCGCTTAAAACAATAATATGTTCGGAGAGTGGCAAAATGCATTATGTGGATACGCGAGCTGGAGAGCAGCAAGTAAGCGCATCACAAGCCATTGTCCAAGGGATCTCTAAAAAAGGTGGGCTGTTTGTGCCCACCTTTTTTCCACAGATTGACTTGGATTTTATCAAAAGCTTGTGCGATATAGATTACAAGAAGCGTGCTCAAGCTGTTCTGAGCCTCTATTTAACCGAATTTGCTGCCGAAAAATTAACGAAAATGGTAGAGAATGCTTATGGCATGAGCAAATTCACAAGTCAAGGTATAGCCCCGGTGGTTAAAGGAGCCGGGGGACAGAACGTGCTGGAACTGTGGCACGGCCCCACCTTGGCTTTTAAGGATATGGCGCTGCAGCTGCTGCCCCATTTGATGATGGAGTCGGCAAAGAGTATGGGCGAAAATCGCGAAATCGTCATTTTGGTGGCGACATCCGGGGACACGGGTAAAGCGGCGCTGGAAGGGTTCGCCGATGTGAAGGGAACGCGTTGCACAGTATTTTACCCTAAAGAGGGCGTATCGGAAGCACAGCGCCTGCAAATGCTTACCCAGCAGGGCAACAATGTGTCGGTTATTGCGGTGCAAGGAAATTTTGACGATGCGCAAACTGGCGTCAAGAAAATTTTTACTGATGTAGATCTGGCGCAAACCCTGGCCGAGAAGGGCATAGCATTAAGCTCTGCAAACTCTATCAATTGGGGGCGCTTGGTTCCACAGATTGTCTATTATTTTTCGGCTTATGCAGATTGTATCAACAATGGGACGATTGCGTTGGGCGATGCTCTGAACTTTGTCGTCCCCACAGGAAACTTTGGCAATATTTTGGCCGGGATTTATGCGAAACATATGGGGTTGCCGATAGGGCATCTGGTTTGTGCTTCCAACCGCAACAATGTGCTCAGCGATTTTTTACGCACCGGAGTATACGATGCGCGCCGTGAATTTTTTAAGACGAGCTCTCCTTCGATGGATATATTGATTTCTTCCAACTTAGAGCGCTTGCTGTTTGAACTGTGCGACCGGGATGGTGAAAAAGTTTCTGAGTGGATGGGTGAGTTGAACACTCAAGGGCATTATACGCTCGGGCCAAAAGAAATGGAGCGTATGCGCGGCCTGTTGTGGGGAAGCTGGGCGGATGATACGGATGTGGAGGATGCCATTCGAGAAACTTGGAGGAATGAAAGAATGTTAATTGATCCGCATACTGCGGTGGCGATGAACGTGCTGGATCAATATACGGCCAAAACTGGAGACAAAACCCCATCGGTTGTGGTATCTACAGCTAACCCTTATAAATTTGGGCGTGATGTGGGCAAGGCGCTGCTGGGGCGAGAACAAATACAGAGTTTAAACGATTTTGAATGCTGCGACCGACTGGAACAATATACCGGTGTTATTGTGCCTAAAAGCATTCGCATGTTGCAGCAAAAGCCTGTTTTACACAAAGTTGAATGTACGCCGGAAACGATGAAATCCACTCTTTTAAATGAATTGCACACACTCTAGCATCTTAGACTTCAAGGAAAAAGGGAGATTAAAACACATGAAACTAGCATTGCAACTGTTTTCGTTGCGCAACGAATGTGCGGCCGATTTGCCGGGTACTCTCAAAAAAGTGGCGGATATGGGGTACGAAGGCGTCGAATTTTTTGGCAAGCCAAGCTATGGTGCTGATGAGCTTTCTGAAATGTTAAAAAATGTGGGACTTGAGATTTGTGGTTGGCACGTAGGCGTCGAAGTATTTGAAGAGGCAGTATTTCAGCAGACCGTAGATTTTCACAACAGGTTAGGGAATACACGTTTGGTTGTGCCTGGTTTGCCTGAGCATATGACCAGTTCGGTCGATGCGTGGCGCGAAACGGCTGGTTACTTTAACGATTTGAGCAAGCGCTTAGCACCTTACGGAATTTATACGGGTTACCATAATCATGATACCGAATTTAAAGCATTGGACGGGGAAATGCCCTGGGATGTGATCATCGGCGAGACCAACGATAAAGTGATCGCACAGCTGGATAACGGCAACGCGATGTCGGGTGGTGCCGATTCGCTGGCGGTGCTAAAAGCCTATCCAGGCAGGGCCCAAACTTGTCACCTAAAACCGTATTCGTTGCAGGATGGATTCGAGACCATGGTAGGCGAAGATGATGTTCCCTGGGCGGATTTTTTAGCTGAACTAAAAAGGCAGAATTCCACTCAGTGGGCTATTGTAGAATATGAAGCTGAAAAATATAGTCCACTGGAAGCTTGTGCGCTTTGCCTTGATAAGCTACGCAAAATTGGCTACTAAACTGCTTGTCATATCGGTCTTTTGTGAAAGTTTAAAAAGTTAAACAGGAAGCGAATGAGTTTTAAAGGACACAAACGGTAGAAATTGCAGAGATTATAAAAACAATCTCTACTGTTGAAAGCTTTAGAAGATTGAGCAATATTAACCTCAATAAAATACAGCTTTCCCGAAACGCACAGGACTACGTTTTGTTTGGCTAGCAACAGGAGAGAGAGTTTCAAAATTTAAGGCCGCCACATTGATGTAGCGGTCTTTTTTGATCAATCTTTATTGCTGTGCAGTTATAAGTTGTATACCATGATGAATTCTTCTTTGTTTTCGTCGACAATTTGAAAACCGATATTTTGATACATGCGCAACGCATAATTTTCTTTTTGAACAGCCAAAGAGACTTTCTTATATTTTTTCTCGTTCAATTTGCTTAAAATAGCTTCCATGAGCGCTGTGCCAATGCCATGGCCTCGGTATTCTTTGTAGAGCGAAATTGCAAATTCCGGAGTGTGGTTGTCTATGCTGCCATAACCGGGAATATTTCTTACCCAAACAGCGCCAACGATTTTACCGTCTACTTCGGCGCACATGCAATAGTCATCTGGCATAGAACCGAAGCTTTGGATATATACCTGCAGCTCTGGGCGGTTGACCACAGATTTGGGCAGGAGATTATTCTGGTCCTTTTGAAAAATTGCTTCATATAAAAAATCGGTCAACAACGGATATTCCGTTGGATTCATTTCTCTAATAATATAGTTCATTAACATACCTCCAGCACAAAAAGCAATCAGGAAATTGGAATTTTCTAGCGAATTAGTTAGCTATTTTTGATTTTGCTTTCAGCGCGTTGCTTTCTCCAGTTTCGAAATTTACCTATATTTTTGATGATGCGCACGATAAAACGTACCAGGGTCGGAATGATTGCCAGCGCCACGATCGCAATTCCGATCCAGTTCCACATGCTTAACTGATTGTAATCAAGCTCAAACAGATACAAAACGGATATGATCATCAACAATAGGTCTGTGATAATAGCGCGAATGTGTTGAAATTTGGTTTTTTTCATAAAATTCTCACCGCCAACTCTCGTATATTTGGTTTATGATACCATAGTCATGCGGTGCCGATCAATAGCGCGAATGGATATTTGTACACAAAACAATGGTCAGCCACATATAAAAGGCTGACCATTGTTGTATTAAGTTATGTTATTTTTCCCATTCGGTAAACAACATTTCTTGAATGGATTTTTCTGGGTTATCGGGGAGGAGCAGCGTCTTAATTTCCATTGGGGTAAACTGGAGCTGGAATTCCCGGTAAAACAGCGGCGCTTTTATCAATGCTTGAGTCGCTTGCCCGGTTGTTTCCAGAATGCGCAGCACATATCCGTTTTCATCTTCTGCACGTTTGATAGCGCCTATGGAAATGTTGCTAGCATCTACGCTTAGGCCCTCCAACTTTCCGGGCAAATCGCCTTTGTGGTAGGTTTCTATAACGTGAGGCAATGCCATATTGAAAACTTCACCGCGGCGATTTAAAGACGCAGTTTTCCACGAACCTTCGTGGGGAACCAATGCATACCTAAAGCTCTGCCAGCCAATGTCGGCATGCATGACTTGATTATCGCGGTTTTCTTGCCCGTAGTGATCCGCATAGATAGAGGTATTGGCCACCGTCAATCGAATTTCGCTATCGACGACGGAGAAGCTGTACTTGCTGTCGTTCAACAGGGCTAGTCCGCCGATAGCATTGCCGACTTGCATCCAGCGGTGTCCGGTTTCTTCGCAGCCGTCCGGTTCGCGTTCGATGGCGCCATAAGAAATTTCGGCATGGGCCATGGGTTGTTCGAACACGGTGGGGAAGCACAGCTTAAGCATACGGAAGTTTTCTTGCATATCCAAACGAGCATCGACTTCCAGCTGATCGCCGTCGGCATACAGAATATAGTCTTGTACAAGGGTAGAGGCCTTGGCGCTGGTTGTGACGCGCAGCTTGGCGCGGACCGGGCCTTCTTCCAATATTTGGAAATGGGCATTTTCGAATTTTTCAACGAGTTTATCAAAAGTAAACACACCGTGAGCCCAGGTATCTACATGTTCAATGTCAACCAAAGTCGGGAAAGCGGGTTTGGATAGCGTTTCCCTGCTGCTCTTTTTATTGATTAGGCTAACGACAGCTCCGGTTTGAGGATCAAACCTTACGGAAATGTTCTTGTTTTCCAGACTATGTTCGGTAATGTGCAAGCCCGAAGCTTCGATCAACTGGCGGCCGTTGTCCTCTTGAGTTCTGGACTTGTAGCTGCCGGCTTCGGTACTTTGGCCTTCTTCTGCCAAATACATCCAATAAAGTCTGTAGCCGAATGCCGGGACTTTGGCCATGAAAACGCTATCCCATTTATCCGATCCATTGGTGCGCCCGGCGCGAACAACTTGAACAGGGATGGGATTATCCTGATCGTCTGTAGCGCGAGCAATGCCGCCATAAACCTGGATTGCGGTTTCGACCTCAAAGGCATGCGGGTTGAACACCACAACGGGGGTTCCCAAGCCATCCAGCTCCCACAGGGCAAAGTGACTTTCCTTGCTGCGCAAGCGCTCCGGAATACCGTTAACCGTATCAACGCGCCATGAGATTTTTTGCAGGGCAGCGTTTTCTTCGCGCTCAGCGATGGAAACCGATTCATGGAGCTGAAATTCTGCATCTTTGTAGGCGCTTTGTACCGAGCAGCCGCACAGCACATCATGGAATTGATTAAAAATCAGGTTATACCAGCCTTGGTTGAGCTGTTTGGGTGTGTGTCCAGTCAACTTGTTGGACAAGCTCATGAATTTTTCGGAGCGTACGAGCGAGTTTTCCACTTCGCGGTTGAGGCGCTTGATCATGGAGGTAGCCGAATAACAACCGCTGGCGTGGTGTTGGAGCTCGTTATTCCATTCGGGCGGTTCAATTCCCAGCTCTTTAATTTGATCGAAATAGCTGTCGGGATCTGAAAAAATTACCTGATCGCCTTGGGCGCCGTTTTGTTGATAATCGTGGATAGAAGCGATATTTTTTATGGTAGGGCCGCCGCCGTGATTGCCTACGCCGTAAAAACACATAACCGGGTAATTCATTTTTTCCTGCATTTCGAGGGCGCGGTTGATGTCTTCCTCAACAGAGCCGAAGCGGCTGCCGTAGCCATCAATAATGCGAAATGCGTTAACCGAGGAGCCATCGGGCGATATCCACTTAAACAGCGGATAGGGGATAGAGGGGTTCTCTTTGACGTCAGGGCGAAGAAACACATAGTTTTTTATGCCGGCATTGCTCAGCAGCGCAGGTAACATGTGGGTGTGTCCAAAAGAGTCTACGTTGTACCCGGTGGTCGCAATGATGCCGAATTTTTCTTTAAAGTACCGTTGGCTATAGAGAAAGTGCCGGGCAAAAGCTTCGCCGGAAGGCATGTTGCAATCGGGCTGCACCCACATGCCACCTACAATGCGCCAGCGCCCCTGTTGGATACGCGTTTTGATTTGTTCAAACATGTCCGGCGCATTTTCTTCTACCCAACGGTAGTAATCTGCGCAAGCGGCGGTAAATACAAAATCATCGCTTTCTGAAATGCGGTCCAATGCCGATTGGAAACTGGCTTTCACCTCATGGTAACCCTCACGCCAGTTCCAAAACCATACGGGGTCAATATGGGCATTTCCGATCATGTGAATCATTGTGACAACTCCTCTTCCTAAATTAATTTAATTAACAAATAACCGATAAAATACATTCTTTATTTGTATCTTTAAAAGGGTACACCCTAATCCTGGGTGATGTAGTTAAAATTTGTTAGCAAAATATTGTAAAGTTTATTATGTTGTTCCTGGGTTAATAGGCTATTTCCCTCCTTTTGTTCTTCTATGGTGTTTAAATGTACATTTATAATGTTACCGTTTTTTACAAAGACCGTAGTCGGAAAATAGATGCGTTTGATTGTGTCGTCGTTTAAACCCTCATACGGGAGAAGGTATGATTCAAGCTTTGATAGAAGGTGGTTATAGATATCGCTGCCTTCGACCTCTACGGTAATGGTGCCATCATCGGCTAAAGAAAGCACATTGCGGTCATATAAAGCGTTATAGTAGTAGAGTTCACCGTTATATGTGCTGTCGGTTTTTGCTTGCAACAACGGAGGGATCAAAGTGCGACACCATGGGCATTCTGGGAAGCCCAAATAGAGCACCCCGGTTCCGCTTTCCAATAATAATTTTATATCTTCTGATGTTGCATATTTAATATCGTTATCTTCGGGAATGGTCAGGGGCTGAAATTCGGTTACTCCATCCCAACTGACATTGTTATTTAAAATTTCATATTCTTGTTTAAATATTTGTGCATCGCTTTCTGTTGCGGCAGCATAGGCTATAGGAGTTAAGCATACCACAAAACATAGAAAAAAAGCCACCTTTACTTTCAATAGAGTTAACCTCCAGACATATGGTTAAAAATTACAAAGTATCAACGCAATACAGGCATTAGTTTTTCAAATAAATTAATGCTTGACTTTACATCAAGGTATTGTTAATATACCATTATGGTGTGGTTATGTACAGCCGTTTGACGTAACCTTAACAAAAAAGTGAAAGCACACCAAAAAAATACCCAAGACGGCAATGAAATATTTGGGATATTTCGTCAAACAAAAGGAGGATATGCACGTGAAAAGGTTATCTATGGTTCTTGTCTTGGTATTTCTTTTGTCGATGATGGTGCCCGCCACCTCGTTCGCTGAAGAAATGACCGACGTTGGCACTCCTCGCTCACAGACCCTTATCTGTGAACCGGATGCCAGCGTTTATGATTCTCCGGGTCAATTCAATCCGTATATGACCGGTACAAACGCATCGTGGGGTATGCACCAGGTTATGTGGGACGATGGGCTTTGGGAAGTAAATACCATGACCGGTGAAACGATTCCCACTATTGCTGCCGAACTGGCTACACCCAACGAGGATTTTACCGAGTGGACGATCAAGATTCGTGAAGGCTTAAAATGGTCTGACGGCGAAACATTGGACGCTAACGATGTTGCGTTTACATTTAACATGATCATGACGACGAGCGCGATAACAGACCATGCTTATTATAACGATCTGTTCATTGGCTGCGAACTGGTAGACGATTACACACTCAAAATTAAGTGCAAGGAACCCTTTACCCGAATCATGACCACCTTGGGTGTCAACACTTGGGGATGCAGCTTCCGCGTGGTTCCTGAACATGTTTACAGCAAAGTCGAAGACATTATGTCTTTCACCGACTCTGAACCTGTAACCTCCGGACAATACAAACTTAAGGATTACGACGAGCTGGGCACATGGATTCTTTATGAAAAGCGCGAAGACTGGGATGCTACGGCCACCGGAATGCTCTATGGCGAACCTGCGCCCCAGTATGTGCTGTACCGCGTATTTGGCAGCGCTGAAGCCCGCGTTATGGCCATGGTTAACAACCAGATTGACGTAATGAATGAAGTATCTTATGAGGATTTGCAGCTATTGATGCAAAGCAATCCCAAAGTTCGCGCTTGGTATGCGGATTATCCGTACGCCAACACCGACGATGCTTGCTCTAAGGGCGCTTTCTTCAACTGTGCTGTAGCGCCTTTTGACAACCCTGACGTCCGCTGGGCATTGACGTTGGCCTGCGACTGGGTAGAAGTGTCTGAAAATATATTCGAAGGCATTGGACGCATGGCTGCTTTGCCGATTCCTTCCGTTGCAGCACAGGTAGAAAACTACTACAAGCCGATGAACGATTGGCTGAGCAACGAATTTAAAATCTTTGGCGATTACAATCCCTGGAACCCGGATTTCGCATTGGAATTGCGCGATTCTTTGGTGGCCAACTTTGGTTATGATTTGGCCGATATGACCGAGGAAGAAGTTAAAGACATGTTCGGTACCGGTTACTGGAAGACAGACAAGGAAAAAGCAACCGAAGTGCTGTCCTCCATTGAAGGTTTTGAACTGAAGGATGGCAAGTGGTATTACAATGGCCAACCCTGGACCATTGAAGTGTTGGTTCACCCCGAAGAGGAATCCACCCAGGCTTCCCGTTCGGCCAAAGCGATTGCCGACCAATGGGCAAAGTTTGGTATTGCCACCGAGATTACTACGCTGAATGGCCCGGATGTAAGCACGCGGGTAAACCTGGGCGATTTCCAAGTCGCTGACACTTGGGATTCTTGTTCCGGTTATGTGCAGGACTTCTACAACAATATTTCCGGTTGGAACAGCAACGTTTACAGTTTTGAAATAGGCGAAAAGGCCACCGGCGTTTCTTCCTACCGCTTGGAGAAATCCAACCCCGAATTGTCGGCAAAGATTAGCGAAATTGTAACGAAGGCGGCGACAGTGGATCCTGCCAGCGAAGAATGCAAAGAATTGATGACCGAATTCTTGAAGCTCGCAACCGAGGCCCACATCTCCATTACCGTACAGGCCGGAACCAAGATCGTGCCCATCAACACGACCTATTGGGACAACTTCCCGACGGCTGAGAACCCCTACGAAGGTCCTTGGTGGTGGTGGTCTTCCATGAAGTTCACTGTTGCACAACTGAAAGCCGCAGCTTAATAATCTAACCAAGGAAAAAGCAATTTAATTATTTTGCCGCCTGCCTTTAATGGCAGGCGGCTGCCTTAAGGGGTGTATGGAGTGAAATTTCTAAAATATTTGACTGGTAGGTTATTGGCGTGGTTCTTTGTGATTTTTATCGGAATCACCCTTATGTTTTTTATACCCAGATTTTTTCCTACGGATCCAATCGAAAGTATGATCTCCAATATGCTTTCAAAGACCAGTCTCCAAGCCGAAGTAATTGATTCTATGCGTATACAGCTACGCACATTATACGGTCTGGATGGCTCGTTATGGGATCAGTATGTCGCATTTTTAAAAAATGCTGTGCGCTTTGACTTTGGGCCTTCCCTCATGAACTTCCCGACATCGGCATCTTCAATCGTAGCTAGGTACTTACCTTACACGGTGGGTCTGTCCTTATTTACCACGATTCTCGCATGGATGTTTGGAAACGCAATCGGAATTCTCGCGGGATTTCGGAAGAACAAGACATCTTCTGTAATTCTTGAATATATAGCAATATTTTTATATCCGATACCGTACTTTATTCTAGCGCTCGTCATTCAAATACTTTTTTGCTATGTGTGGAAACTTTTCCCGCTGACGGCAACGATATTAACGGGGCAAGGATTTGGAAGATTTATTTCTTCATTGATACAGAGTTCTATATTGCCAGCCATTACGATGCTGCTTGTAGGGTTTGGCTGGTGGGTAATCAGCATGAAAGCAGTCTCGGCCAACACTTCGGAAGAAGAGTTTGTGCGCTACGCCCGGTTCCGCGGTCTGTCGGAAGGGAAGATTGCTAAAAGCTATGTGCTGCGCAACAGCATTATTCCCCAGGTTTCGGGTTTTGCCATCAGCCTGGGCGGTGTTTTCGGCGGCTCTTTGATGACGGAAATCATTTTTCAGTATCCAGGAGTTGGTAGCCTTATTCAAAAGGCAATCCAGCAAGCCGACTACAATATGATTATGGCTACGGTTTCCATTTCAATCGTAGCGATAGCTACCGCGACTTTGGTGGCCGACTTAATCTATCCCCTCATTGACCCACGTATACGCTTTTCGTAAGGGAGGAATTATAATATGGCAAAATTTTGGAAAAATGCTCCCGTGCGATTCAAGGTTGGCTTTATTGTTGTTGCCTTATTGATTATTTTGGCATACATCGTTACTTTGTTCTATCAGGGAGTAGACATAACCCTCTATAATACGTTTAGAAAGAACTTGCCGGCAAGCCAAGAGCATCTGCTAGGCACGACGGCCCTAGGGCAGGATACATTTTGGATGTTGCTTTTCTCGTTGAGGAATTCAATCATCATCGGACTTATCGTTGCAACCTTCGGAACGGTGGTAGGGGTGCTCTATGGACTGATCGCTGGTTTTGTAGGCGGAGCCGTAGACCGGGTTATGATGACGGTTGCCGATACGTTTATCGTTATTCCATCTTTGCCGGTACTCATATTGATGACCGCGCTGACCAGTGGTACGCTTACGGTATTGCCTATTTCCATGATTCTGGCATTATTTGCATGGGCTCATCCGGCGCGCCATGTTCGTTCTATGACGCTAACGATGAAAGAACGTGATTTTATTGCGACAGCTAAATTTTCCGGCGAAAGCATGCTGCAAATCGTGGTAACGGAAATTCTACCCTATATGCTGACTTGGTCGCTTTCTAACTTTATGAATGCTGTGCTGGTCGCGATCGGTCAAGAATCTAGCCTGGCGGTTTTAGGGTTGTCGTCTTCTAACTTACCTACGCTGGGCAACATGATTCAATGGGCGCGCAACCGAAATGCGATACTCGCCGGCCAGTGGCTGTGGATAGGTGCTCCCATTGTGACTACGATGGTTTTGTTCATTTCGTTATTTATGCTGATTACTGGCTACAACGACTATATTGCAATGAAGAGAGGTAGATAATATGTTAAAAATTGATCATCTTACCGCCTCTTACAAAACCTTGGATGGGAATGTTGTTGCAGTTGAAGATGTGAATTTTGAAATTTACGACAACGAGATATTTGGCATTGCAGGTGAGTCCGGTTGTGGAAAATCCACACTGCTCAAAGCCTTGTACGATATCATAGAGTTTCCCTTGCAAGTAGATAGCGGCGCCGTAATCATTAGCGGCGAAAAGGACGGAGTAGAGTTTTCTTACAAAACTGGTGAGATTCGAAAGAGCTGGTGGAACAATATTTCATACGTTCCTCAGGCTGCCATGTCGGTGCTTAACCCGATTTCCAAACTGAAAAAACAGTTTTTGGATTCGCTGCCCAAGGCAGATCAAAAAGGGGCCCAAGCGACTGCCGCACTGAAGCGGGTTGAACAGTATTTGACGGAGTTGAATCTGTCGCCCGATGTGCTGGAAGCATATCCTTTTCAGCTTTCGGGGGGAATGCGCCAGCGGGTAATTATCGCTCTGGCTACGTTTATGAGCCCTAATATTATGTTGGCCGACGAGCCGACTACTGCATTGGATGTGGTGGTACAACGCGGTATTTTGATGCTGTTGATGAGGCTTCAAAAACAACTTAAAAATACGATGGTGCTGGTTAGCCACGATTTAGGCGTACATTATCAGATTACGGACCGGATTGGCATTATGTATTCCGGAAAGATGATGGAAATTGGCAGAACCACTGAACTGTTTGAGAATCCTAGGCATCCTTACACACAAATGCTCATTGATGCGCTGCCGCGGGTAGGCGACAAGAGCCAGCGGGAAGGTATACCGGGAGCGCCTCCGTCGCTCAAAAATCCGCCGAAAGGCTGTAGGTTTGCTGCGCGCTGCCCCAAATCCATGGATATTTGCTATAAGGAAGTGCCGAAGTTTGAACAAATAGCTCCTGAGCATTTTGCGGCATGCCATTTGCTGAACATAGGAGGGAATGCGCGATGAGTGGAAGCTTGCTAGAAATAAGGAATGTTAGCAAAGTTTTTAAAATAGGAAGTATGCTGTCCAGAAAAAAGCTTGTCGCGGTGGACGATGTATCCCTCGACATTCCCAAGGACAAGCCCATCATTTTATCTATCGTCGGCGAGTCCGGTTGCGGGAAGTCCACGCTGGCTAAGATGATTTTGCGCCTGCACGACGCGGATGGCGGAGATATCTTCCTGGATAACCATGCGTATAGCAACAAAAAGGCGTATAAACCGATGGAGTTTCGCAACGATGTGCAGCCTATATTTCAAAACCCTTTTGAAGCTTTTTCCATGCGCAAAACGGTGGACTCTTACTTGTTTAATACAGCGTTGCGCTTGGGTATAGCCAAGAATAAAACAGAAGCAACCAAGCGAGTCGATGAAGCACTGAAGTCGGTAGGCTTGTCCCTTGCGGTTGTAAAAGGCAAATATTCGTCTCAGTTTTCCGGTGGTGAATTGCAACGCGTTTCAATTGCGCGTGCGCTCATTACAAAGCCTAAAGTTATCATTGCAGATGAACCGGTGGCCATGATCGATGCTTCCATGAAGATGAACATCGTAAACCTCTTCAAGCAATTGAAGGATGAATACGGGATCAGTTTTATCTACATCACGCATGACCTTTCGACCGCATACTACGTAAGCGACTATATTGCCACTCTGTACCGTGGCTCGTTGATTGAATACGGTACATCCAAAGACATTATGGATAATCCGGCACATCCTTATACAAAATTGCTCATGGATTCCGTGCCCAGGGTGGGAGACAAATGGGAGCAGGATATCGCTCTGCCCGACATGGAGGAAAAAGAATATTCTTTAACCTGCTGCAAGTTTGCGCCGCGCTGTGCGTATGCGACGGATGAATGCTTAAATAGCAGACCGGAGATGCGCAACTTATCCGGGGAACGCAAAGTGCTTTGTTATCATCCGCTTATAGAAAACTAATTTCGCAAACTTAGCTGTTTAAGAAAGGTGTGTGTTGCCCATTGCGCAGGATAGTTGCAATAATGATGTTTACACTTTTCTTAATCCAACCAGGTTTTGCAGCGGCGCTAAGCCGGCAAGCAGAAAAAGCAACGTCGGCCGGCGCTCCTACTGCAACCGCAGAAAGCGCAGAAGCGCCGGAGTTGAGTTTGTTTCTTTATGACGCTTGCGGCGGTTGTGGGGTAGATTCGCCGGGTTGCGGGAATTGTGAGGAAATGGTACGCTACCATGGAATTTTAAAAAAGCAGCTGGGGGATGCGCTCTACGACGGTGGCCTTCGCTATTCGATGATCAATTATCGTTATTTAGGCAGTGCCGACATGTACGCGCGCTACTATGAAGAATACAAAGTCCGTGAAGATTTGTATGGTATTTTGCCCATCGTTTTCTTGGGCTATCCTGATGACGGCGTATTTATATGGGGTGAGACCGGTTTGGATATTGTAGGCGAGATGGTACAACTATACAAGGAAGGCATGCCCAGGCTGGAACTTCAAGCCCATATAGATGCATTATTACAAGAAGGCGAAGAGGAAGTTCAATCGTAATATTAAAATTTTCGATCGATTCAGAAGCAAAATAATAAAGTAGGCCGATTTTTCGGCCTACTTTATTATTTTAACGTTTATATATATTAGAAAACCAATCGGAAAGTCTTGATTTCATAGGGCTTGATATAAAAGTCCAATCGCTTTTCGTTGGGCAGGGTGATGTCGGTTTCGATATCTTCCATGAGGTTGCACTCAAAGGCTTCTTTTACTGTAAAACCGAGCTGCAAATGGGCGTTGCATCTAGCGCCCTGGGACTCATATACGCGTACAATCAAACCGTTTCCGTCCTCTGCACCCTTGATGCTGTCGAGAATCACGTTGCCGCGGTTTACCTGAACAAACTCAAAGGGATCAAGTTTTTGGGTTTCGGCCTTGGGAGCGGCTGTAGCGGTGTATAGGGGCACGTTTAAGCTGTAAGCTTCTTGAACCGTGTTACCCATGCGCCAATCCCCTTGGTGCGGATAGAGGGAATACACAAAATCGTGCGTGCCCTTATCGCAAACCGGATCGGGATAGTTGGGGGAGCGCAGCAGGGTTAAGCGCATGCAATTGTCTTTAATATCATAGCCGTATTTGCAATCGTTTAGCAGGCTGACGCCATACAGTCCTTCGGACAGGTCTGCCCATTTGTGGCCGCAGACTTCAAAGCGGGCGCGGTCGTAGCTGGTGTTCCAATGGGTAGGGCGTTCAATTGCTCCAAACTGAATTTCGTAGGTTGCCTTGGTGGCAAGCACATCGGCATAGAAGGCGGTCTTTAGCATGCGCTGCGTTTCTTGCCAATCCACATGGGTAACAAAATCCAGGCGCTTGGCGTTGTGTTCCAGCACGATATCTTGGGTTATGGTGGACAAATTAAACTTGCGCACCACGCGCACGACCGAACGTACCGCGCTATTTTCCACCAATTCGACCGACTCGGCCTCCTGCAGCGTCCAGAAATGATTCAGGTACTCAATATCGATATTCCATGCGGCCTCGCGGTGGGGAATATCTTCAAAGATGGTCAACAGATTGGAAAGCTTTGTAGTATCCAGCACTTCGCGCTCCGATTGCTTGTCCAGCATGGAGATAATGTTACCGTTCTTATCCAGCGAAACACGCAAATAATCGTTTTCCAGCAGCTGGGTGGTGGCGTTGTTGGTTGTCGTGCTATCCTGCTTGGACTGCTGCGCTGTAGCCGTATATACGCGCACGCTCATTGGGGGAATACAGGCTTCAAAAGCAAACACGGTTTCGTCGCCGGCTTGCTTGACGGTTGCCGCCACAGTATTGCCGTCATCGGCTATAATTCCACTAAATTGGCCTTTTAAACGCGCCTCTACGACGGCTGTGTTGGTCCAGGATAAGAAGTTCCAAACGGCGATTTGGTTGTCGCTCAAGCTGAGCGCGGCAGTTAACGCTTCGATAGCCTGGTTATATAACTCGGTTGCCGCATCAAAAGCTTGTCTATAACTTTCATCACAATCCAGATAAACCTGATGGATGGAAGAACCGGGCAGTATATCGTGGAACTGGTTGGTCAGAATAATCTTCCAAATATCCCCCAACTTTTGTGTGGGGTAGGGCTTGCCTAGGTAGAGATGTGCCATAGAGCAGGCGATTTCGGTTTGGCGCAGCAGCAGCTCGCCCTTGCGGTTGTTTTTCTTGGTGTCGGCCTGGGAAGAGTAGGTGCCGCGGTGAAATTCATAGTACATTTCGTCGTTCCAAACGGGCAATTTGTCTTCTACCTTCTCTGCTTCCTGGAAAAAGGATTCCGAAGTGGCAAATTCGGACTGAGGCAAACCGGGGAAATTCTTTAAGCGCTCGGCATTTTCCAACATTTGATAGCTGGGGCCACCGCCACCATCGCCGTAGCCGACGGTCATGAGTACCGAATCGCACACATCCTTCTGGTCGAACAAACTATAAATTTCGGACAAGGTTTCAGCGTTTAAGCGCCCGTTGTAGTTGATTCGTTGCAGGTAGGATAGAATCTGCGTACCATCTACTCCCTGCCACATGAACAGGGAGTGGGGGAAGTTGTTGGTATCGTTGTTGACCAGCTTTGAGGTGAAGAAATAATCCACCCCGGAGCGCTTCATGATTTGAGGGAGTGCCCAGGAGTATCCGAAAACATCAGGCATCCAGAATACCGAGGATGCCTTGCCGAACTTGTCCAAATAATATTGCCGGCCATACAACAGCTGGCGCACCAAAGCTTCGCCGGAGGGCACATTGGTATCCATTTCCACCCATGCGTTGCCTACGAGTTCAATTTTGCCGTCTTCGATTTTCTTTTTTACTTCTTCGAACAGCTCGGGATAAAACTCTTCGGTGTAAGCAAAAAGCTGAGGCTGACTGAAAGCGAATATAAATTCTGGGTACTTTTCCATTAACGAAAGCACGTTGGAAAAAGTGCGGCCGCATTTGCGTATGGTTTCTTTGATGGGCCATAGCCATGCGGTATCGATGTGGGCTTGCCCCACAAATTTCACCATGGCAGTTGCCTGATGAGGAATGGATTCTAATCCTTCCTTGAGGGTTTGGCGCGCGGCGGGGATGGACGCACGGAAACGCGCAAAATCAAACTCTAAATCCAACTGGCTAATGGATTCGTTGATTACGTTATAAATGGTTTTGTGGTAGAAACTCTGGCTGTTTAACGATCCCATGATTTTTCGAACGGTGTCATCCAGAATGCGCGCGTTAGAATTTGCCAAGGTGTCCATCGGGTTTGCAAAGGTGTCCATGGCTTCTACAGCACAGCGCAGATCAAAATAATACTGTTCCACATCCTGGTCAACCAAAGCAATGAAGGCGGTTTTCATTTTGTATTCGGCAAATTGATCCTGTTCTTTTAGTGTGATCGCGTAAGAAAACTCTAAAAAATTTAAGCAGGCTTCTACTTCAATGGTTAAAGTATCGCCCGCGGCATATTTGGATGGGATATATACGCGGGATCGCAGATGGGGGGTTGTGTAGTCATCGTTTACGTAGGAGGTAACCGAAGAGATAATTTCGCCGTTGATCCGAACCTGACCTTCGCCGCCCAGGTTCAGTACCAACATGACTTGTTTGCCGGAAAAAGATTGGGGCAGGGTAATTTGTGTGCGGAATAAGCGTGTGTGGTCGTATGTGCTTTTCCAATTTGAACCCAAGGAAATAGGTTCCCAGTCGCTCAACTCTTCGAATTTCATCGGTTCAACAAAAAGCAGTTCTTTGGTTTCCCAGTTTTCGATTGTGTCGATATCTTGATAAACGTAAGATTCAATCATTTTGAGTTTGTTATCAAGAATGATTCGGCTGGTATACTGCATCTAGATTTCCTCCCTTGAATAAACATATTGGCCAAGAGAAACGAGACTCGAATACATAATTAAATTCGTTAACTTATTCTACGGCTTTATAAAATCAATGTCAAGATTTAAAGTTAAATTTGTTAAGTTCTGTCTTGGAACATATCGTGCAGCACAGCCATCGCAGCTGTTCGTACCGACGATCGTGCGGCGCTATTGATCACGATCTGCTTGATTGCGGCCGCGCCCAACACGCTGCCCAGTATTTTGGCGTTCAGTTTTTCTAGGAGGGGAGAACGCCCATGGGCTATGTCACCGGTTAAAATAATCTGTTCTAGATCGTAAAGATTGATTGTGTTGACCAACGCTGTCGACAGGTAAGTCGCCGCGCGATTGATAATGTCTATGGCTAGATCGGGTGTTTTAGAGGCGCATGCCTCGGTAACCTCCATCCAAGAGTCAAAAGGGCTACCCTTTAGCAACGCGGGAATGCTGGCATAATTTTCCAAGCAACCACGGTTGCCGCAGCTGCACAAAGGTCCGTCGTAGCTAATGGACATATGGCCGACCTCGGTCGCCATACCGTGAACGCCTCTATACAGCTTGTCTTGAACCATTACGCCCGCACCGACTCCGTCGTCTATTTGCAACAACAAAAAGTTGGAAACGTTCTTTCCAACACCAAAATATTTTTCTTCCAAAACGCGCGCATTGGTGTCTTTTTCCAGCAAGGTTTTGTAGCCGGTTAGCTTGGTGATTTTGCTGCATATTTTGACTTTATGCCACTGCATAAAATTTGGTGGATTGAGCACGGTTCCACTGATATGATCGACAGGACCGGGCGTGCTGATGCCTATACCCAAAACTTTATCTTCATCTATATTAAGTTTTTGCTGTTGCTCCAAGATTGTTTTTGCAATCGAATTTAAAATGGCAACCGGATTATATCCACGTTCCAAGGGAATTCTTTGTTCCAGCAAAACTTCGCCGTCCAAATTTATGGTGCCAATTTCATAATACCGCCGCCGCAAATTTACGGAGAACACAAAGTAAGAGTCGCTTCTGATGGCCAACTGGATTCGGCGGCGCCCGGAACCTTTATGTTCTAGGGTATCGGTCTCCATAACCAGCTTTGCCTGGATGAGCTCGTCCACGATTTGGGTTATGGAGGCTCTGGTCAATCCCGTCTGTTGGGATAATTCTACGCGGGAAATTGGGTTGAGTCGAATTAAATTCAATATAAGCTTGCGGTTGGATTCACGCATGACCGACGCGTTTGTTGCAGACTTCATCATTTCACCTTCCGTAACGACATGTTGTAGTTAATATCATAACATAAATTTTCAAAAAAAATACATATTTCTACAGAAAATTGAGCGATTCTCTTGACACCGTTTTCACAAAGATATAAAATTAATTAGATTAACAAATTATATGATGGACAATAAACCTTGGTTACTTGGAAGGGGTAGGTTATGGAAAATCCGGATTTGAAATCTAGGCGCAGTACGCCGGTTCGAGCAATTCTGTTTGACTTTGACGGCACAATTTCCACTCTGCGTTGTGGCTGGGAAGCGATCATGAAACCGTTGATGCTGGAAATGATTGGCGGGCCTATGGGATACAGCCAAGCCCTTGAGCGGGAAGTAGACCAATATATCGACGAGTCAACCGGAATACAGACCATACATCAGATGAAATGGTTAGCCACGACCGCTCAAGAAAGGGGCTTAAATCCACATGCTCCCAGTGATCCTTGGTGGTATAAAGCGGAATACAACCGCCGCTTAATGGAAAATGTAAACAACCGTTTGAAAAGCTTGAGGTCTGGTGTCGATTCACCGCACGACTATATCGTTGCCGGTAGCGTAGATTTTTTGAATGACCTTAAAGAACGTAACGTCAAAATGTACGTCGCCAGCGGAACGGATCACCCGGATGTGGTGAATGAAATTGCAGCGCTGGGTCTGAAGGATTATTTTGCGTATGTAGCTGGTGCCCCGGTCAATGCTGAAAGCTGTTCGAAGGAAAAAGTAATTGAGCAGTTGATTTCAGACGAAAATTTGAGCGGGTCTGACTTTGCGGTTATAGGCGATGGAAAGGTGGAAATTGCTTTGGGCAAGCAGGTCAATGCACGCACAATAGGAATTGCCAGCGATGAGGTTGCACGATCTGGCCTCAACCGCACAAAATATGAACGGTTGGAAAAGGCAGGCGCGGACGTAATTGTTGGAGATTTTTCAAACAGAGATGAGCTGCTCCGATTTTTGGGACTGTGAAGGAAGCGAATAGGAGGGGATAGTGCATGAGCCGCAGGGATAAACAGCTGGATTTTTCGAACATAAAAACATATTCTGCTCAAAAACGCATTAACTTGGTGCGCATCGACAATCTAAAGCGTCCAGGCCAATACACGCCGGCACAGTGGGGCAGTGAAGATTTTGATGAACTGGTAGAGCGCATAAGGTCTGCCAAACACGCCGGAAAAGAAATTGTCTTTTCCATGGGGGCTCATGTGATTAAATGTGGTTTATCCCCTTATTTGATCGAATTGATGCGCAACGGTTATATCACCCACTTATCGGGCAACGGAGCCTGCAGCATACATGATTTTGAATTGGCTTATTTGGGAGGAACTTCGGAAGATGTGCCCACCGCCATCGAAGATGGATCCTTTGGCATGTGGGAGCAAACCGGCCGATGGATGAACGAAGCGCTACAGCAGGGTGCGGCCCAAGGGTACGGCTATGGAGAATCCTTGGCCCGTTACATTGATGCCCACCAGGATTGCTTCCCTTATAAAGATGACTGTGTTTTGTACCAAGCATATTTGTTGGATATTCCGACCAGCTACCATATTGCCCTGGGTACCGATATCATTCACCAACATCCGATTGTGGATTTTGCAGCCATCGGTAAATGCAGCGGAATCGACTTTCACAAAATGTGTTATTCGGTCGCTCATATGGATCATGGCGTATTTATGAACTTTGGCTCGGGCGTAATCGGCCCCGAAGTGTTTTTAAAGGCGTTATCCATAGCCCGCAACTTGGGCTACCCAACCTTCCAGATCACGACCGCAAACTTTGATTTGATCGATCTAGGGGACTACAGAAGCAAAATTGGATATGAAAATCCGCAATACTACTATCGGCCGCGCAAAAATATCGTTAACCGGCCTGTAAGCCGTGGCGGAAAAGGGTGGCATTTCGTAGGAGATCATCAAGAAACCATTCCGAGTTTGTACAACCGGTTGATGGAGGGATAAACAATGTATACTGCCATTCAAGAGCCGCTAAGCCATGGGGAATTTGCTTCGTTGTTAAAATCCATAGATAATGTAAAAATGGGTTTGATAGGCGATCTATGCCTGGACGTGTACTGGGCGGCCGATATGCGCTTGAGCGAATTGTCTAGAGAAACGCCTCACTATCCTTTGCCTATCATAGAAGAACGCTATTCGCTCGGTGGTGCGGGCAATGTTGCGGCCAATCTTGCGGCGCTTAACCCTAGTGAGGTTTGGGCCGTTGGAACGGTGGGCGATGATTGGCGCGCAGACCTATTGATACGGGAAATGAATAAAAGGAACATTAACTGTAGTTACGTGTTGCGCAGTCCGGATTTGGTGACCAATACCTACATCAAACCGCTTCGTCATGGAATTTCAGACGTGGTTTATGAAGATCCGCGTTTGGATTTTGAAAACAGAAAGGCTTTGTCTTCAGAAAATGAAAAGCGGGTGCTTTTAGCGCTTGAAGAGATGGCCGAACAAGTGGACTGCATATGTGTAAGCGATCAAATGAAATTTGGTTGCATTACTCCGGCAGTGCGCCAGAAGCTTTGCCAGTTGGGCGAGGCGGGAAAAATCGTTATCGTAGACAGCCGCGACCATATTCACGAATATTCGAATGTGATTATTAAGCCCAATGAGGTGGAAATGGTCAAATCCTTTGCTGCGGAAATCGACGGAGAAATGAGCATTGAGCAGTTGACAGAACTTGCTAAAAAGGTGTCTCTGTGCAATAATCAAGCGGTTGTAACCACCCTTGGGGCTCAGGGGTGTTTGGTTGTTCAAGGGAGAGATGCACAACGGTGCCCGGCCTACGAAGTAGAACCGCCCATTGATTTTTGTGGCGCGGGGGATTCTTTTTTGTCCGGATTTGCTACCGCATTGGCCACCGGCAAGGCGGATGCGGTTCAGGCCGCCCAGATTGCTACGATGTGTTCGGCGGTTACAATTAAGAAAATCGGCACTACAGGCACCGCTTCCCGTGCAGAATTACAGGCACTTTGGGGAAAACGTATTATTGGAGGATAAACAAGCGATGATATCAGATCACAAGGAATTGAATTTGGCTATAGAACGATTGATTGACTGCTACAAAAATGGCGGCAAGCTATTAGTCTGTGGCAACGGCGGCAGCGCTGCGGACAGCGCACACATTGTGGGCGAACTGGTGAAAGGATTTCTAAAGAGAAGGCCATTACCCCAAGAGTGGCAAGGAGAACTGGGAGATACTCCGCTACAAATGGGCTTGCCGGCGATAGACTTAACCGCTCAAGGCGCGGTTATATCTGCCATTGTAAATGATCTGGGCGGCGAATATATGTATGCTCAGCAGGTATTGGCCTATGCCAACGCTGGGGACATTGTGCTCGGCCTGTCGACTTCTGGAAACGCAAAAAATGTTGAGCTGGCCATGAAAGCAGCCAAGGCAAAAGGCGCCTTATGTTTCGGGATGACCGGGGCCGGCGGTGGGCGATTGGCCGAAATATGCGATATTCTAATTGCATCGCCCGAAACCGAAACCTATAAAGTACAAGAAGATCATATTCAATACTACCATACGCTGTGTGCCCGGGTAGAAGCAGCTTTTTTTCCGAATTAGTGTGGCATGGAGAGTATAAAATAGATGATATATACGATCGAAAATGAGCGTTATTGTTTGTCTGCAGATACGTTGGGGGCTGAACTGTCCAGCTTTTACGAGAAACAGACAACGCACGAATATATTTGGCAAAAATCCGATGTATGGCAAGGACAATCGCCCTTGCTCTTTCCGATTGTGGGAAGATTAAAAGAGGATTGCTACGTCTACAATGGACAAATCTACCATTTGGAAAAGCATGGATTCGCGCGCCGCAGGGAATTTGTTCTGGAAGAGCAAACGGCAGAGAGCATGACCTTTTTGCTTTGCGATGATGCCCACACTCGGCAAGCATACCCCTTCTCTTTTGAGCTGCGATTGACCTACAAGATTGCAAAAAGCGGATTTTCGATAGAGTATCGCGTTACGAACACAAACAATGTGCCCATTTTTTTTTCAATAGGTGCCCATCCGGGATTTTTTTGCGAAATGGGCGATAAGATTGTTTTTGACCGAGTAGAGACCGTTTCGGCCTTTCAACTAGACGAAAACGCTTTGCGCGCCCAAAAGCTTTATCCGGTGCTAGATCATTCAAAAGAAATAGTCTTGACGTCTTCATTGTTTGATCGGGATGCTTTGATCTTCGAAGGCCTGAAATCGCCTGGCGCAACACTGCTCAGGCAAAATGGAAAGAGCGTTCACGTGGATTTTGGCGGAGCGCCTTGCCTGGGCATTTGGGCAAAGCCGGGTGGTGTAAATTATGTTTGCATCGAGCCTTGGTACGGGATCGATGATCGCTGGAACGCTAAACCGGAACTCACCAATAAAGAGCAGATTGTAGAGTTGGGCCCGGCAAACGAGTTCATTTTTCCGGTAACGATCACTGCTATATAGAACTTTAGCCGGAACAGTATAAAATAATTCAGCAAGCTACAACGGATCGGCGCTAAAATGGCCTTAAGATCGTTCGATTTACGAACAATCGTTGATCTGCTTTAATAGTCTGTACTTTCGGCAACTGATACTTGCAAAAAAAGCAACCAAAGCGTAACATGAAAAGTAGTATAAAGTAAGTTTTTCTGTCGCATAATAATTTTAATGAGCAAATGAGAAAAAGAAGAAAGGAAGAAAGGTAAATGAATCTTATATGTAAGGGAAAGACAAAAGATGTTTACGATCTGGAAAACGGAACCTATCTTCTAAAGTTTAAGGATGACGCGACTGTCGACTCGGAAGGCAACCTGGATCCCGGCGGAAATGCTGTTGGAGCATCCATCGAAGGACTTGGAAAGGCTGCCTTGCATCTATCTAAGTATTATTTTGAGAAAATTAATGCTGCCGGCGTATTCACCCATTACATTAGCTGCGATCTAGATGCAACCACTATGACTGTGCGCCCGGCGACGGTTATCGGTAAAGGCTTGGAGGTCATCTGCCGGCTCAAGGCTGTGGGCAGTTTTCTGCGGCGTTATGGCGACTATTGCACGGAAGGGCAAGATTTGGACTCTTTGGTTGAGATCAGCCTAAAGGATAACGAGCGTGGTGATCCTTTTATTACGCGGGAAACCTTGGAAATGTTGGGCATCCTCAGTTCTGCCGAATACGATGATCTGGTAGTTCGCGCTAAAGAGATCACCGCTATAATTCGCGATGATTTGGCCGATAAAGGCTTGTCATTGTATGATATCAAATTTGAATTTGGCCGGATTGATGGCAAAGTTGCACTGATTGACGAGTTCTCTTGGGGAATTATGCGCGTTTACAAAGACGGAAAATGGCTGCAACCCTTTGAGTTGAGCCAGTACTTCGCGTAGTATAATATAATTTAGGGTAGCATAGAGAAAGATGCTCCGGCTTGCGATTGTGATCAAGCTGGAGCATTTTTTGCGGTTTAAATTTTCGTTGCTGTAATGATCGACAAGGTGAGCAGGTTGGTATCATCGGCCGCCAACATCTCGTCGTCGTTAAAATCATAAAGCTTGCGAGCGATTACAGCCCATTCTTGCCAAATTTCCCGCGCATTTTGTAGATCATACGAAGTCTCTACCGTGGCCAATCCGTCTTTTTCCAAATGTGTTCTCCACCATAGGGATGTTTTAAAAGTGGCAAAAGCGTCTTGCTTATCTTGCCAAATGTCCTGCATCTTTTCTGGAATATTTGTGTCGATCTCCCGAGTTATGCCGGGCATAGCGAAACCAAATTGTCCGCCTTGTTTAACCAAAGGCGCATAATGCTCGGTGAAATAGGTATCGTCGCACCCGTAGTAATGATAGCTGTCTATCGAGATGGCGGCATCAAAAAAGTTGTGGGCGTAGGGGAGATTGTGGGCTTCAGCGTGCATCGGCACAATCAAATCTTGTAGATTTGCCGCGCCAAACCGTTCCCAGTTTTCGCTGGCCGGGATCCATAGATCGTTTGCGAACACAGTGACTCTAAATTCGCGGGCCAAAAAAATGGATGTGAGTCCTTTGCCGCACCCCATATCCAGCACACGCATGCCCGGGCGAAGGCTTAGGTGGGAACATACCTCTTCCAACAGGTATAATGCATTCGGTCCCATCAGGTTTTCTTCCACAAGCTTTGAGTCGTATTTGCCGGCTAAGGGGTAGTTTTTTATGTGATTTTTCATAGCGAGGCTCCTTTTATTTGGTGGGATGCAAGGCGGCTATGCCGCTGGATTTTGTGATATTTCCATTGAGGTCAATCCAAACCGCTTCTGCATCCTTAAATTTGGCAAGACAAGCTTGTCCATCTTCCAAGTTCATATTAAACAGTGCGGTGGACAGGGCATCAGCTACGGCAGAATCTTCAGAAACCACGCTGACCGAGCTAAAAAACTCTGCAGGCATTAGTGTATCCGGATTAATAATGTGATGATAACGCTTACCTTCCACGGTATAGTAGCGTTGGTAGGAGCCGCTGGATACTAAAGCAGCGTTGCTCAGCTTAAGCTGCATGATCGGATCCTCCTCGGCATCCGGATCGGGATTTTGTATGCCCACATTCCATGGCGTATCATCCGGTTTTGGGTTTAGCGTGCATACGTTTCCGCCTACGTTCAATATATAAGATGTACAGCCATTGGCTAGCGCGAATTCAGCTACCTTTTGTGCGGCATATCCTTTGGCGATGGCACCGACATCTAGTTGCATATCGGGATCGCGCAAAAAAACGGTGCTGTTGACTCGATCAATTTCGATTTGGCTGATGTCGGTGTGCGATGCGGCCGCCTTGAGCTCGTCCATCGGCGGCAAGCTTGCCTTTTCGGGATTTTCTATGCCGAAATCTCTGTAATCATGCCATATGTTCAGCACACTGCCTAGAGCGATATTCATATATCCATCGGTTTTGTGGTATAGTTCGATCGACAGCTCAATCAAATCAAGCAGCTCGGGCTCTACCTCAACGGGGTGTAAGCCGGCTGAATCGTTTATGGTTTTGATATTTGCAATGCCATCATAACTTTCGTATTTATCAAAAAGTTTATGATATTGATAAAGCTCATCATAAATTTTTTGCGCATTTTGTTTGAATTCTTCTTCCGACTTGGCGTAACCGGTGATGGTGGTTACGGTGTCGAATACATTTAAAAAGCTGGCGTTAAAACGCTTAAGCGGCTGGGTACAACCGCTTAAGCACAATAACAGCACAACCAGGGCAATCACGGTTGATACAGTTTTTCTCATAAACCTTACTCCAAAGAAAAACAGGGATGAATCTCCATCCCTGTTTTTTGTTAGTAAAACTTAGGCTGCATTGGCAATAGCTTTTGCGACGGCACTTTGGAAGTCGCCGATTTTGATGGTGACCGAGGCGGACAGATCGGCGTCGGTGGGTACGCCTTCTTCGCTCACTGCAATTCCCGCAATATCTTCAGCGGTTTTGCCGATGGCGTATTCAGCGAAAGCGGCCGCCTGCTCAAACCATTCTTTGCCGATACCGGAAGCTTTGGCCATGCCATAGTCGGCACCCAGCTCGTTCTTGCTTGGAGCTGCAAAATCGTCCAGGCTTGTGGTAACCTTGCCGGAAGCATCAAAGGCGATTTTTGCCTGGGTTGCATCCAGAGCCATGCCCAGCACACTGCCATTTTCATCTATAGCCACAGCAACAAAGGTGGAATAGGAGGAAACTGCACCTTCGGCTTCAGTTGTTGCATCGGTGGAACCGGACAGATCGTTTACGGTGCCGATTCCGACTTTGCCTTGGGTTGCGAAGGGAGTAGAGGCTTGTGCATTTTCCATAGCTTTAACGATCAGGTCTTTGTAATCGCCAATTTTGATGGTGACCGAGGCCGAAAGGTCGGCATCGGCGGGTGCGCCTTCTTCGTTTATTGCGATGCCTTGGATATCTTCGGCGGTTTTGCCGACCACATACTGTTCTAAGGCATCAATTTGCTCAAACCATTCTTTGCCAATGCCGGAAGCTTTGGCCATGCCATAGTCGGTACCCAACTCATCTTTGGTTTGAGGAGCTGGGTTTGCAATGTTTAGTTTGCCTTCTGCCGAGAATTGGGCAGTGTTTTGTGCGGCATCGATTGCAACGTCTGCAATTTTGCCTTCGCCATCAACGAGCACTGCAGCGACTACAGAGTTGACTTGTGCCTGACCTTCGGCTTCAGCCGATGCATCGGAAGCGGAAGCCGATGTAATCACGGCCAAGCCCATTTTGTACTCGGTTGTCGCTTCTTGGGCAAAAGCTGATGGAGTAAGAGCGAATGCCAACATCAATAGTGCCACCATTAGGGAAGTGATTTTTTTCATAGTAAAAAACCTCCTGTTGTTAGATCATTGTACGATTGATCGTTTTAAATATTTACCCGTAGTTGATTTTACTGAAACGCCAATATAGCCTTTGGGAAGCGAAATATTTGAATTGCGCCGCTGCATTAAAGCTAAATGACGTTACAATGAATTGAAATTTGCGGGGTATAATGCCCTCCTAAAAATGACAAGCATTTATGAGGAGGGCACTGTGCAAAGCGGTGGGGCAATATGGTTAGAAGGTTATCTCACGCTTTTCACGGTCCGCGATGTACGCATTTTCCATCAGTTCGGTTAGGTCACGCCCTTCTTGCGTGCCAAAGCGAATCGGCGCATCGTGCAGAATGCTGTCTACCCATTGTTGAATGGGGTTAGGCAAATCTGCAGGAAGTTTGGGGGTTATCCAACCACCCTCAACAAATTGTTCGGTTTTCTTGGTTTTGATTTTAATTTCGTCGTCGGCGCACAAAATGACGCCTTCGGTGCCGTATACTTCGAAAATGCGTGGAGTCATGGGGGAAACCAAGCTGGTTTCAGAAAGCGCCACTGCTTTGTTTTCGAATTCGATGGTGCAGATGGCATTGTCTTCAACGGGACGGTCGGTAAAGTTGTTGAAGGTGGATTGGATCCGTTTGGGCTTGCCCAACATCCAGCGGGACAGATACATCGGATGGGCTCCCAAGTCCATCATGGCACCGCCGCCTGTGGTTTCAGGGTCATACCAGTAATCGGGCAACCAGCCGGCCAAAGCACCATCGTGGCAGTTGCGAACGCGCAGCAACGTAATCGTGCCCAGCACGCCGCTTTCGATCGCTTCTTTGATGAACAGATTGCGCCCTTCGCAGCGCTGCGGGAAAGAGATGGTGAACTTTACGCCGTTGCGCTCAATCGCTTCAATAATTTCGTCGCAATCGGCCACGGTCAGTGCCATAACCTTTTCGGTGAAAATGTGTTTTTTGGCGTTTGCGGCTTTGATCATGACTTCTTTGTGCATATTGGTTGGGGTGTCAATCAGCACTGCATCCACGTCGTTGCGCGCCAGCAACTGATCTAGATCGCCTTCAAAGGGAACACCCAGTTCATCGGCCCAAGCTTTGCCGCGGGCGGCGTCTTCGTCCCACACACAGCTTATACAAGCGCCTTCAATGCCCTGGACGATTTGGGCATAACCTTTTGCGTGCACGTGCCACTGGCTTAACATTGCGATTCGTAGCATTTTAGAAACCCTCCTAAAAAATGTTTGGATCCGGCTGTATTATAGCGCAATCCCTATATGAAAACAATATTTTCCGAACATGTTTATGAGAACAACTGTTGATGTGCTGCAATCAGCTCACGTCTTATGTTTTCTCCTTGATTTTTACAAGCACCAGTGCACTGCGGCAGGGGATATAACACGGGAAACCAACGCCGCGTTTGGGATCTTGCTGTGCAACATATTGTGTGGCATGATCGATCCGACTTTGTCCACCGAATTCCGATTGGTCGCTGTCAAAAATCACTTGATACTTTCCTAGGCCTTCAATATGGGCAGGCACAAAAAAATCGGTGTAAGATTGTGTGGCGTGAAAATTAAATATAAAAATTAGGCTGCCCTTGAAAAAAGCGAGAGTTTTTTGCTGTTGACCAATCCAAAGATTCTGAAGATCTTTTTTGTTGAGCAGCCTGTGCTTGCGCACAAATTTAAGCATTGAACGGTCAAAGTTGTAGAGCCATTCGTATTTTAAATAGCCGTTTGTGGCCAGCGACCATTGGCGGCGCGCATATTGATAGCTCCAGTTGTTGCCTTCCCGGGGGAAATCAATCCACTCTGGATGGCCGAACTCGTTACCCATAAAGTTGAGATATCCTTCGCCTGCCAAGCATAAGGTGCTAAAGCGGATGAGTTTGTGTAGCGCAATTGCGCGATCCAGTGTTAGGCTGTGGTATTCCTTATCCATGCCGGTATACATTTCCGAGTCGGCCAGGCGAAAAATAATGGTTTTGTCCCCTACCAGAGCCTGGTCATGGCTTTCGGCATAACCGATATTTTTTTCTTTAGGGCGCCTCGTGGTCAACTCATGCCACATGCGGTGCATATCCCATTGATCATCGCTGTGTTTGGTGAGCATATTCACCCAAAAATCGGGGACGCCCATGCCCAAACGATAATTAAAACCGATGCCGCCATAGCGCACAGGCAAGGCCATACCGGGCATGCCGCTCATATCTTCTGCAATAGCTATTCCCTGGGGTTTTACCGAATGGATTAGCTCGGTTGCCAGCTGCAGGTAAGTGATCGCGTCGATGTTGGTGTTGGGGCTAAAGTATTTTTCGTAACTGTCGAAATCGGTGCCCAATCCATGGTCGTAATATAGCATGGAGGTTACTCCATCAAAACGAAAACCGTCAAAATGATATTCTTCCAGCCAAAACTTTATGTTGGATAGCAGGAAATGTAGCACCTCGTGCTTGCCATAGTTAAACAAGCGAGAATCCCAGACCGGATGCTCGCCGCGGGCATCGCTAAAGGAAAACTGTTCCGCAGTGCCGTCGAAAGCATGAATACCTTCCGCCGTGTTTTTGGATGCATGGGAGTGCACCAAATCCAACAGCACGGCGATCCCCATTTCGTGCGCTGTGTTGATAAGGTTTTTTAAGTCGTCCGGAGTGCCATACCAGGAAGATGCCGCAAAGAAGTTGGTGACCTGGTAACCGAAGGAGGCATAATAGGGGTGTTCCTGAATGGCCATCAGCTGTATTGCGTTGTAACCCGATTGTTTCACCCAGGGGAGAATTTTTTCGGTAAATTCTTTGTAGCTGCCGATACCTGCCTTTTCCTGTGCCATTCCAATATGAGCTTCATAGATGAATAATGGTTTATTTTTGGCGCAATTGAAGTGCTCATCGGTCCAGGGGAAGGCCCGGGAAGTCCAAATTTGGCCATTGAACATATGGGTTTTGGGATCCTGTACGGCTCTGCGTATATAGAGCGGGATTCGGTCGCGCTTGATCCCAGAAGTTTCAGTGACCTGCACTTTGACCAAACTTTTGTGTTTGATCGTTCGCAAACCGGGGATAAATATCTCCCAAACCCCACTTTCTTTTTTGCTTAAGGGATGAGATTCCCGATTCCAGCCGTTAAAATCCCCAATCAAGTGCAACGCTTGGGCGGCTGGTGCCCATTCGCGGTACATCCAGCCTCCCTTAACCTTATGAAAGCCATAGTACATATAGCCATTGGCAAAATCGGCAAGATTGCCATCTTTGTGTAGCAGCGCTTGACGCGTTTGAATATATCGATCCATGCGCATACCAATGTCGGCATGGTAAGGTTCCAAGTAAGGATCGATGTCCATAATTCGATAAGTTTTGGACGTTTTTCGAGAAGAAACAGGTGATTTTCTTACCACAATTACACCTCCACTATGTATTTTTGTTGTGGAATTGTTAAAATCATTATAGCGTAAAAATAAGCGAGCGGCAATGTGTAATGTAGGCATAAAAGAAATATGCGCAAATAAAGTTTGCGTGTTGTTGCTTCTTTTCTCCCATGGTAGTATAATAAAACAAACAAGATTCGTATAGGCAGGTTAGGCATAAACGCGTTAAGTGTTCAAGCACAGAGAGCTGGCTTGGAACGAAAAAGGGCGACCTTTGCGGTGTTTATGCTGGGTCTCACTGCCGATTGCGGCACCTCTACGAATATGTAAAAACATAGGGGGTGCTTTTATTGTGGAAAAAATCAAATTAATGAATCAGTTTCGATCGTCTGCAAAAAGTTTTAGGTCCAGCAAAACGATTACAATAGCGGCTATGATGCTCGCCCTACAGGTGGCACTCGGCGTACTCACGGGGATTCAAGTAACGCCATATTTAAAAATAAGCTTTGGTTACTTGGCCACCGTCGCAACCGCTTACTTTATGGGCCCTGTGGTGGCCATGGCCAATGCAGCTCTTGCCGACATATTGCTTACCCTTCTAAAGCCCACAGGCCCGTTTTTTCCCGGATTTACCTTAAGCGCTTTACTCGGTGGGTTGGTATACGGGATCGCCTTTTACAGGCACAACGTAGGGCTTAAGCATATCCTTATCGCAAAACTCGTGATAGATGTGGTGGTTAATCTGGGTTTAAACACCCTTTGGATTCAAATGATGGGGGGAAAGGCATTTCTGATTGTGTTGCCCGCACGCGCCCTGAAAAATCTGATTCAATATCCGATAGACGTAGCCCTGATGTTGCCTTTGTTTAAGGCAATGCAGCAAGTCATTGCGAAGGGTAAGTTTAAACGGCTGATTTGAAATAAAAAAGAGATGGCTCACAGTATGTTGAGCCATCTCTTTTTTTATTTTATTATTTATCCGAATGGGTTTTCATTAGGATAGGGCAGGGTTTTGGGCTGGTTGTAAGAAACTTTGGTAGCTCCCAAAAGCTGCATAATCGAGTAGATGGCCTTGCCGGCCTTGCCGAACGCTACCGCACCATGATGGGGATAATGATCGGCGATCAGCACGTGGCGATAGAAACGGCCCATTTCGGGGATTCCAAATACGCCGATGCCGCCGAAAGATTCGGTGGTCACAGGCAGCACTTCGCCCTGAGCAACGTAGGAAACCAGTTTGCTGTCGCTATTGGCCTGCAGGCGGAAGAAGGTAATATCTCCCGGTGCGATGTCGCCTTCCAAAGTACCCCGGGTGATATCGGGTTCCTGATCGGGTTCCAGGCTGCGATGCATAATCAACTGATATTTCATCGTACCCTTGGTCAAATGACAAATTGGGGTATTTCCGCAGTGGAAGCCCATGAATACATCCCGATGGGTGTAATCAAATTTGCCCTTGATTTTGCTTTGATACATGTCAGCCGGCACGGTGTTGTTGATGTCCAGTAAAGTTACCGGTGACTGGGTGACGCAGGTGCCGACAAATTCGGAAACTGCGCCGTAGATGTCCACTTCGCAGGAGACCGGAATTCCACGCGAAGCCAGCCGAGAGTTTACGTAGCAAGGTACAAATCCAAACTGGGTTTGAAAGGCAGGCCAGCATTTGTTTGCCAGTACCACAAATTCTGCGGCACCGCGGTTTGCTTCGATCCAATCGAGCAGTGTGACTTCGTACTGCGCCAGGCGCGGCAAGATGCCCGGCATTTTGTTGCCTTCGCCCAGCTCTGCCTCCATATCGGCTATTACTTCAGGGATTCGAGGATCGTCTTTGTGGGCGTTGAAAGCCTCAAACAAATCGAGCTCGGAATTCTCCTGAATATTGATGCCCAGCTGAAATAGCGGGGCGATAGGTGCGTTGCAAGCAAAGAAGTCATGGGGACGGGGGCCAAAGCTGATGACTTTAAGTTTGCGCAGTCCCACCAGTGCCCGAGCGATGGGCAGGAATTCCCAGATCATAGCTGCACATTCCTCGGCAGTACCCACCGGATATTCAGGGATATAGGGGGTAAGACCACGCAGTTTTAGGCTGTAGCTGGCGTTGAGCATTCCGCAGAAAGCATCGCCTCGGTCGGACGACAACACCGCCGTATCTTCTTCGGCGGCAGCGATAACCATGGTGGGTATGCCGAGCTTTTCTACCAACATGGTTTCCGGTCCTTCGGGCCCAAAGTTGCCCAGATACAAAACCAATGAGTCGCATTCGAATTGCTTGAGTTCTTCCAGCGCTTTGAGTACGTCTTTTTCATTCTCGATGATGGTCTCAATTTCGGTTATTTCGCCGCCCTGCGCGCGAAAAGTGTCGACCAGAGCCCTGCGCCTGCGATGGGACAAATCGATCGGGAAACAATCGCGGCTAACAGCAACAATACCTAATTTGAGCTTGGGGATGTTGTTCAGCATGAGTAAAGACCTCCGATTCAAAGTGGTTTTCTATTTCCTATTTATCTACCGACAACAGCCAACGAGCTGTTGGATGGATATACCTGTACATTTTGATAGAAAATACCATAGTAAACGTTGGGATCGTACGGGTTCTTTTTGCGATAAGCGTTCAACTCGCTTTGCACTTGGCGGGCAGAGTAGTTGTACAATTCGCTTATGGTTAAAACCTTATTTTTGTTGCTGTCTGCAGCCATGCTTTGCGATTTGTCCTTGAGCATATCCCATCCGGAGCCCTTCAGGAAAGAGCGGGTAAAGATTCCGTAGCACTTGCTGGGGATAAATTTGGGATTGCCGTAGGAATCATACAAAACGCGTCCGTTTCGGGTCTCTGCAAAATTCAGATTCCAACTAAACTGATTTTGGCTGCTGGAGCAAAGCACGTGATACTTGCTTTGTGCCAGATTATTGCCGGCCTTGGCGCTTGCAGCATTGGCGGCGCGGAAGGTGTTAATCATGTTGGTGGAGAATGCATCGCTTGGACTTGCACCTTTGCCGATGAATTTACCGCTAAAGCACATGTCAAAGATGACCACAAATTGTCCCTGATAGGGCCTTAGCCAGCTTTCAAGCTCGGCGGGGGTGATCAGGGTACCATCGGGCAGCGCTATCTCGCCGTATTCTGTGCCGTGGCAGTTAATATAGAGCAACGAAATATCGCCGGATTTTGCGCCGGAGAATTTGGATGCAATCAACTGCTTGATGCGGGTTTTCCCTGGATTATCCGTATAAGAAGAAACTGAGTATTTTACGCCTTGAATCTTGGACCTACTTAACATATCGCGCATGCCCTGTACATTATTTTTGGCCATGGGGAGATAATTGTCCCGGTGGGAGGGGTGGGTCCATTCTCCGATTAACAGAGCGTTGTAGCGCGGAGTAACGGTGATTTTAAAGGAGGCACTTTTCTTGCTACCGTCTTGTGCGGTTGCCCTAATGGTTGCCGTGCCTGCTTGCTTGGCTGTTACCACCCCGCTGGAGGAAACGCTGGCCACTGCGTTATTGCTGGAAGTCCAGGTTAGGTTTTTTTGGGTTACATTGCTGGGGGAAATTTTAGCGGTGAGTTTTACGGTGGAGCCACGACTGACCGATTGGCTTCTCTTGTTTAAAGTGATTTTTTTAATGAGCTTGGACTTTACGGTAAACTTAACCGTTTGGGCTTTGCCATTGTGGGCGGTGGCTGTTATGTTGGCGGTGCCCGGCTTATGGGCAGTAACCGTGCCGTTAGAGCTTACCGAGACGACAGAGGGATTGTTGCTGCTCCAGGTCAATTGTTTGTAGGCATTTTTGGGAACGACGCTGGATTTGAGCTTTAGCTTTTTGCCGGGAAAGACTGCCTTGTTCCCAGTTACCTTAACGGCGGTAACCGCTCCCGTTCCTTTGCTCGGTGCTACGGTTTTCAGCGTAAAAGAACCCTTTTTGCCAGCTTGTGCACCCACCTGAATGCGAATGGATTGATTTTTGTTGAGGCGCAATGTGATTTTGCCCGAACTGTTTTCTCCCAAAACCTTTCCGGCAAAATCCTTAATGAGCAGATTGGGGCGCACTTTTGAACTGCTGAACTTAACTGTAAAGCCGTAGGTGCCAGTTTGTGGTGCGGTATAGTTATAAAAAGCGAGAGCATTTGCTATGGCAATTTTCCCTTTTTTAGAACTGTTGCCTAGGGATAAGGTGATCGCAGCTTGATTTGAAGGCATACTGAGTGTTTTAGGGGCAGCCAAAGCCGAATTTTCAGCAGAAGCAAACCCCGACAGGCACAAGAAACATGCCGCAACGACTACAAGTTTGTGCAGCCACCTTTGAGTAGAATTCATAAAAAACATCTCCCTTCCCTAGTTAAAGAAACAACCCATCATTCGTTTATAATTAAATCATAAACGAGAATAGAACAAAAAGCAATTGAACAAATCCTTACGTTTCGATGACAATACACCCAAACCATCGAAATGAAACGCTTTTTTGTGCTTGACGAAGATAAGCCCATTTAGCATAATAAAATCAGAATATAGAAGAAATGCGGAGGGTGTTTGTCCTTGGCGAAAGAAAAGACTCAACTGGATACCATGATAGAAGTCGCCCAGCTGGCTGCATATGTGCTGCTGAAATATGGTGCTGAGACATATAGGGCCGAAGATACGGTGCTTAGAATGTGTCAAGTGTTCGGATACAAAACCAATGTGTTTGCCTTGCCAACCGGACTGATGATTACTTTAGAATCAGAAACCGAAGGCACTCGAACCGTGGTCAGCCGGGTGGAGTCCCGCGCAGTAGACTTGGATAGGATTCACCAGGTGAACGATTTGTCTCGCCGTTTGGCTGGAGGGCTCATCACCCCGGATTTTCTATTGCAGGAGTTAAAAAACTTGGCACCGGTACCGCCGGCCAAAGTATTGCTACACGCGCTTTTTGGCGCTTTATCGGCGGCTTTTTTTGCTCTACTGTTTAAAGGTAGCTTTATTGAATTCACAATGGCTTTTTTTTGTAGCTTTGTAGTACAATTAGTGGTTGGCTTTCTGCCTCCAGAATCCGGGGTACCCATCACCAATTTGTTGGGCGGAATGATCGCTTCGGCGGTAACGGCGCTATTGGCCAGGGGGTGCGGTGCTGGAAATGAAACCGTTATTGTTGTGAGTGCGCTCATGCCCATGGTGCCAGGGCTTGCTATGACCAACGGGATACGCGATGCCATGAGCGGCGATTTGGTTTCGGGCGTAGCCCGCATTGGTGAGGCTATTTTGCGCGCGGTGCTGCTTGCCGCCGGTGCGGGTATCTCCATTAAGCTGCTGATGTTGTTGGGAGGA
>CAYFTL010000003.1:65638-85306 GCA_964346145.1 uncultured Oscillospiraceae bacterium
ATATAATGCAACTTTTTTTGCAATTGCTAGGTTGTTTTTTTTCTACTATGTTTTTTGCATTCTTGTTGAATGCACCCAAGAAGGCGGTGCTCCCTGCTTCGGCAGTCGGATTGGTAGGCTATCTGGTGGTTTTGTGGGTGAGCAATACCACCGGCTCCTGGGTAGGCGGCAATTTTTTGGGCGCTGCGGTGATCGCTTTGTTGGGCGAGGTGTTCGCGCGCCTGCTGCGCATGCCGGCCACAACCTTTATATCGGTGGGCATAGTTCCCTTGGTACCGGGTGGCGGATTGTACAAAACCATGTTAGCGCTCATGCAAAGCCAAATGGAAGAGGGGCTTCGTTTAGGGGTTGAAACCATACTTGTAGCAGGCGCCATCGCTTTGGGCGTGGGTATGGTGGCTCCGCTGGCAAGGATATATATTCGCGCGCGGGCAAAAAAGAACCCTATGGCTTTAAAATAAAATTCAAGCTTTACGCATGTGATGGAGGGATGGTGGTGAACTCTTTGGTTTCTGCGGCCACGCTGCGCAATTGGGAAAAGCTCAAAGTGGATCCATCCAAAAAACTTACGCGCCGTGCAAACAAGACCATGTCGGACAGGCGTATTGTGCCGGTCGAATACATAAGCGATAAAGCCAATTTGTCTCTTTGCATAGACTTGGCCGATCGAATTCTAAATAGCGGCATGGATAAGTTTTCTTGCCTATATGCTTTAGCGAGAAACTTGTTAAAGCGCAACGGGCTCATTTCACGGGATGGAGTCCCGCGTGCTCATGTGGATGCAGCTTTAAAAGAACATGCCTTTGATTCTGTGGAATGGCTTGAAAATTACTGTATTCCAACGAACGAATATGATTTTCTGGGATTGATGTATCAGTGCCTTCAAATAGAAGGGCACAAAAATCAGACGGGTGCATACTATACGCCGGTGAAGATTGTGCGCCAAATGCTGTCTCAAATCGATTTGTCGGACGAAAAAACAATGTTGGATCCTTGTTGTGGTAGCGGTGCATTTTTGTTGCAGGCGAAGTGTCACAATCCGCTGCAGCTTTACGGAATTGATCGCGACCCAATCGCGGTGATGATTTGCAAGGTAAACTTACTGATTAGATACAAAGAGCATGTTTTTGTGCCTCAAATATATTGTGCTGATTTCTTATCGGAGAATGAAACAAATTTCGGAAAAACCCAAAATATTTCCTCAATTAACTTTGACGTGGTGGCCACCAATCCGCCTTGGGGAAGCGTGCAAATACGCTGCTGGAATTTTGCGCAGCACAGCTATAGCCTCAAAGATTCTTTTTCAGCTTTTGTGTTGAGGAGCTGGCTTCAATTAAAACCCGGTGGTGATTTGGCTTTTTTGTTGCCCGAAGCGGTGATGAATGTTGAAATCCATAAGGAAATCCGGCGTTTTTTTCTGGAACAGACCCGTTTGCAAAATATCACATTGTTTCCGCACAAATTCTCAGGGGTGGTGACAGGATTTGTAAGCATACATGCCCAAAAAAAAGAGCCCGTTTGCTTGCCTATTCCGGTGATGGATTTGGTTGACCGTCGGGAATTGTATATTGACGATGCACTAAGCAACCGAAACTATGTGTTTCGGCCAGTGGAACAGCGCCAAAAAGATGTTTTGTGCCGGATAAAATACCGTTGTGTAGATAGCTTGGCGGGCAGCGATTGGGCGCTGGGGATCGTTACGGGGGACAACAAGGCCAAGCTACGAAAGGCTGCGCAAGTGGGGCTGGAACCTATTTACACAGGCAAGGAAGTGGGGATGTATGCGTTGAAACCTGCGACCCACTATCTAAAATATGATAGAAATGAGCTGCAACAAGCTGCCCATGAATCTCTGTATAGGGCCCGACCCAAGTTGGTCTATAGGTTTATTTCCAAGCGTTTGATGTTTGCCTACGATGATTCGGGTGCACTCGTTTTAAACAGCGCCAATGTGCTCATACCCAAAGGCATACATATGCCCGTTAAAGTGTTGTTGGCGCTGCTCAATTCCGATGTATATCAGTTTGTGTACAGATCGAAGTTTAACACCCATAAGGTGCTAAAGGGCAATTTGCTGGAGCTTAAATTTCCGAAGATAAATGCTTCGACGCGTCAAAAACTCGAAGTGTTGGTAGACAAAGCAATCGCTGGAGAGGCTGGTATACACGCTCAGATTCAGCCACTGATTTACAGTTTATTCGACATCCCGGAAGATGAAATAAGCTATATTGAACAAATGCTTAAAATTCTATGAGTATAAAAAGCTATATGGTTAATGAAAATATTCACGGCAGGAAGGGAGGTTCCAGCACGATGACGCTAGAACAGGCAAAGCAAAAAATTGCAGAAAACATTTTTAGGAACAAGGCCAAGATCATTGAGATTGGCAGAGCAATTTATGCTCGTCCCGAATTGGGTTTTAAAGAATGGAACACGGCAAAGCTGGTTCAGGATACGCTGACAGATTTGCAGATTCCATTTGAAAAAGAATTGGCGGTTACAGGGGTTATGGGGTGTGCGCGCGGGAAAGAGAGCAATGCGCGGGTTATGATTATGGGGGAGTTGGATGCGGTAGTGTGTCCGTTGCATCCTCAAGCCGATCCCCAGACAGGTGCTGCCCATTCGTGTGGCCACAACGCGCAGATTGCTTCCATGTTGGGTGCAGCTTTCGGACTAAGGGCAGCAATGGATTATTTAGATGGGGATGTGGTCTACGCTGCAGTTCCGGCGGAAGAGTATGTGGAACTTGAGTGGCGCGAAAGTTTGCGCAGGCGCGGCGAGATTGAGTTTTTCGGCGGCAAGCAGGAGTTTATTCGCTTGGGTTTAATGGATGAGATAGACTGTGGGATGATGGTGCATTCCCATGCCGGTCTAACCGATAGAAAGTTTTTAATTGATTGTGGTTCATCGGGATTTTTGGGAAAACTCATACGGTTTGAAGGGATTGAAGCCCACGCAGGTGCGCAACCCTTTGATGGGATAAACGCGCTCAATGCGGCGGCGCTTTCTTTGATGGCTATCGGTGTAAACCGGGAAACTTTCCGCGAAGAGGACAGGGTTCGTGTGCATCCAATCATTACCAAGGGTGGTGATCTGGTCAATATTGTGCCGGCTGATGTGCGCATGGAAACCTATGTACGGGCCCGAACGATTGAGGCTGTTGTGGCGGCGTCAGAAAAGGTGAATAGAGCCATAAAGGGGAGTGCGATGGCGGTCGGCGCTCAAGCGCATATCAGCGAAATGCCGGGCTACCTATCCCTTTGCCGCAATGCCGAATTAGATGATTTATTTGCAAAAAACGCAGATGATTTGATGGGCACTGGAACCAGCCTGTATGGTTATGAACTTATGGGTTCTACCGATGCGGGGGACCTGAGCAGTGTTATGCCTTTTGCGCATTTTTCGGGCGGTGGATATATGGGCAACGCCCATAGCAAAGAGTTTGCAATCGTCGATGAAGAGATGGCCTATATTTACCCGGCGGTTGTGATGGCACAAACGACAGCGGAGCTTTTATGGGACGGGGCAAAGCTGGCTAAACATATTCGAGCCAACCATATGCCCAAATTCAGCAAAGAACAGTATGGAGAGTTTTGGCAAAATTTTAACCGTGTAGTGTAAAACAAATAGATGCAAAAACACAGCCGATGGCCTGATCGTCGGCTGTGTTTTTTTAACTTCTGGAACCGCAAGGTTTAGTGTGTATCGCCCTTTGCCTGCATTTGTTCGTTTAGCAGGTCTATATTACCGCAGCCGAGGGTAATCATCAAGTCGTTGGGCGCCCAGTTGGCGCGCAAATGAGCTTCTGCATCGTCGAAGGTGGGGGTATGCACCGCATCTATTCCGCGTTCGTGCAGCGCACGGATCAGCATGGGGGTAGAAATATCGCCTGGATCCGCCTCGCGTGCGCCGTATATATCAGTAATGAGCACTTTGTCGGCCTCGTCAAAGGTGTGTACGAATCCGTCGAACAGAGATTTGGTGCGGCTGTAGGTGTGGGGTTGCCACACCGCCCACAGCGCGTTGTGGGACTGCATTTTTGCGTCGTGAATGGCATTTTTCATTTCGGCGGGGTTGTGGGCATAGTCGTTGTACAGCTTAACTCCATCGACGATGCCAGTCAACTCAAAGCGCCGATGGGCGCCGGTGAAGCGGCTGAGCACTTCCGCGACTTTGTGCATGGGTAGTTGGCAAATTTCGCAGGCGGCGATGACCGCCAATGCATCGATTAAGTTGTGTTGACCTGGAACCGACAACTGCACCTCGCACAATGGATGCCCAAACAGGGTGGCGACAAAATAAGCTCTGCCTTGCTCATCATACTGAATCTGCTCGGCGCGAAGCTCGTTAAAGGGTTCTAGCCCGAAAGTGCGCGTGTGAGATTTGGCATTGTCCAACACCCGGCGCACGCGGGGATCATCTCCCCAGCCTACGCACCATCCATCTTTAGGCACCAAATTGGCATACTCTTGAAAGCTGCTTTCGATGTGATCAATATCCTTAAAAAAGTCCAGATGATCCTCGTCAATATTGAGGATGATGGCCAGCGTTGGCGCAAGCTGCAGAAAACTCAAATTAAATTCACAAGCTTCTGCGATGAATGTATCTCCGTGACCCAGTAGCGTGCTGCCGCCCAATGCAGGAAGCTCGCCGCCGATATGAATCGTTGGGTCCATGCCGCACTCTACGAACACTTGAGATAGCATAGAGGTAGTGGTGGTCTTTCCGTGAGTGCCGCTGATGCCGATGGCATAAGGGTATGCTTGCATGAGTTGGCCAAGCAGTGTGGAGCGCTCAATCTGGGGAATATCCAAGCGTTTGGCCTCTGCGCGTTCCGGATTTTCCGTTGAAATGGCAGCGCTATACACGATTAAGTCGGCGCCATGTACGTTTTTCGGTTTATGACCAATGGCAACGGAAATACCTTTTTTTTCAAGCGCATCAGTTTTGTGAGAAGAATCTCGATCGGATCCAGAGACAACATAGCCCTGCTGCTTTAAAAGAGCGGCGAGGCCGGACATGGAACTGCCGCCGATTCCGATGAAATGGACGCGCTTTCCAACATAATGCTTAATATGTGTGAACATGGATGATGCTCCTTAAAATAAATCTTTTAATAAGCTTATTATACGCGAAAAGCCAAATTCAGTTCAAGCTCAGATATGTATCGTTCGCGTGAGCAATGTGAAAATAGTGTTGATTCATAGTAAAGCCACACATTAATGCTGGTTTTAAATCAAAAAGTGAATTATAATATAAAAAATATAAAAAACATTCGATAATCTGACTTTAGAGAGCAGGGATTTTATATGGAACGTATCAAGCGCAATGAGCGACTGGCGGTAATGTCCAAAATTTTGAGTAGCGCCCCCAACCGCATATTCACACTTTCGTACTTTTGTGAATTGTTCGGAGCGGCAAAGTCCACCATCAGCGAAGACATTAATTTGTTGACAAGCGTGTATGACCAATTTTCTTTGGGAGAAATCAGCACAGTTGCCGGAGCGGCGGGGGGCGTCTTGTTTAGGCCCATGCCTGAGCAAGACAAGCGGATTGCCTTGCTTGAAGAAATTTCCGAACGCCTTTCTGTACCGGGCAGATTGCTCCCGGGTGGCTTTCTTTATACCCTGGATGTAATGGGGGACTCTAAGATTGCGGAGGGTATGGGGGAAATCCTTGCCGGACTTTTTTACGAAAAAAAGCCAGATTTTGTGCTGACGATGGAAACCAAAGGAATTCCGTTGGCTTTAATGGTTGCGAACAAATTGGGTATATCACTGGTGATTGCGCGCAGAGACTCCAGAGCATATGAAGGCCCGGCAGTGAAAATTAACTTTGTTGCGGGTGGCAGCCGAGATCATATTGAAACCATGGCCCTTGCTAGGCGAGCGGTGTCCCCAGGGCAAAAAGCTTTAATTGTGGATGACTTTATGAAAGGCGGCGGAACACTGCGCGGCATGGTGGACTTGATGAACGAATTTTCGGTGGAAGTGGTGGGCATTGGCGTAGCCATAACCACTGAACTACCCGAAAAGAAGCGGGTGGACAATGTGCGCACGCTGCTAACTTTGCGCAGCACCGACGAATTAACCGCATCCGCCAAAGTAACACCTTCTGCCTGGGTCTATGAAGATGTCCAAGCCATAACCGAATAACAAATTGTTATTTTTTTGAAAAGATGGCGGCTTATGCCAAGATTAGACTAAAAAATAACGTTGAAGATATTCGCTGATTGCAAACGCCTGATCACGTTCTACATAGAATTGTGATTGGGCGCTTTCTTGAATCGGCGTGAGGCTGGAGCTTACTCAGATTCCTTGACAGAAGCAGGGGCTAGGTATAGAATTAAAAGTGCACTCTATTGGCTTTACGAATAATGTACGGTAGAAAGGTGTGGACGGCGTGGATAAGTTGGCATTGATATTGGCCGCAGGCGAAGGCACCCGTATGCTCTCTGAAACACCCAAAGTGCTACATGAAATTTGCGGAAAAACCATATTGGATCATGTGCTGCAGGCCATGGATTTGGTTTGCGAACATAAAACAGTGATTGTAGGACACGGCAAGGAACGCATTATGGATGCGTACCATGGCCGTGTTGATTTTGTTGTCCAAAAACCGGACGGCAAAGGCACCGGTTATGCCGTGAAATCGGCAGAAAGCACATTACAAGGGAAAAAGGGTGTGGTCTTGATTACGGTGGGTGATGCTCCCTTAGTACTGCCCGAGACCTTTGCAAAGCTTGTCAGCGAAGTGGAAAAGGGAAGCGTTGCCGCACTTTTGAGTGATACGATAGACAATCCGTTTGGCTACGGGCGCGTCATACGGGACAAAAAAGGCAACGTATGCGCGATTGTAGAACAAAAAGATCTGCAAGGCGACCAACATAAAGTCAACGAAATGAACGCGTCGGTCTACGCTTTTGATATAGAAGCGTTGCTGTGGGCTTTGCCCCAGCTTAACGACAGAAATGCCGCACATGAATATTATTTAACCGATGTCATTTCTATTTTATACGGTGCAGGCAAAAAGATTGTCAGCGTACCGGTATTGGAGAAATCAGAATGCCTCGGAATTAATGACCGCGTTCAGCTGGCTCAGGCCGCCAAAGCGATGCGGCAGCGCATCAACAACAAAGCGATGCGCAGCGGGGTAACTTTGATTGATCCCGATAACACCTACATCGAACCTGATGTAGTTATAGGGCAAGATACCGTAATCTATCCTGGCTGCGTGCTGCAAAAAGGCTCAGTCATCGGCGAAAAGTGCACGTTATTGCCCAATTGCCGTATTTCTGGAAGCGCGCTGGCGTCGGAGGTTACGGTGGAAAACTCTGTAATCTTGGATTCTACGGTGGGCAGCAAAACCACTGTAGGCCCATTTGCGTACATCAGGCCGGGCAGAGCAATTGGAAGCAACTGCAGGATCGGCGACTTTGTGGAAATAAAAAATTCTAATGTTCAGGATGGTAGCAAAGTTTCCCATCTTACTTATGTGGGGGACAGCGATGTGGGCAAGCGGGTTAACCTGGGTTGTGGCGTGGTATTTGTAAACTATGACGGAAAAAAGAAAACGCGTTCAACGGTAGAAGATGACGCATTCATAGGTTGCAATGTGAATATAGTTTCCCCGGTAAATATTGGCAAAGAGGCTTATATTGCGGCGGGATCAACGATTACTGAAAATGTGCCCGAAGGCGCTTTGGCGATTGCGCGCGAAAGGCAGATTAATAAACTGGATTGGGTGTCCAAGAAAAAAATGGAGGAGAATCTATGACAAGCCATCGCACAATGATTAAAATTTTCAGCGGGAATTCAAACCCCGAGCTTGCTGAGAGCATAGCAAAACGTTTGGATTTGCCGCTTGGGAGGGCAAACGTGTCCAAGTTTTCGGACGGGGAAATTTCTTGCCAGCTGCAAGAGACCGTACGTGGATACGATGTGTTTATTGTGCAGTCCACATCTCATCCGGTTAATGACAATCTGATGGAGCTCTTAATTATGATTGATGCGGCGCGCCGTGCTTCGGCAGGGCGCATTACTGCGGTCATCCCATATTATGGTTATGCGCGCCAAGATCGCAAGATGCATCCGCGCGATCCGATTACGGCCAAGTTGGTGGCCGATTTGATAACGGTCGCCGGTGCTCACCGCGTGTTGACCATGGATCTACACGCAGCTCAGATTCAAGGATATTTCAACATTCCGTTGGATCATATGGGTGGCGTACCGATTTTGGGTGCTCACTACATTGAACGCGGCTTTCCCAGCGATGATTTGGTGGTGGTTTCTCCAGATTTGGGTTCGGTTACCCGCGCGCGCAATTTAGCCAACAGGTTACACGCCCCGCTGGCCATCGTGGACAAACGCCGTCCTCGCCCCAACGTATCGGAAGTCATGAACATTATCGGGGATGTGGTTGGAAAACGTGCGCTGTTGGTGGATGACATGATCGACACGGCCGGTACGCTATGTGGAGCGGCTTCGGCGCTGATTCAAAAAGGCGCAACCGAAGTCTACGCATGTTGTACCCACGGTGTTTTGTCAGGCCCTGCACTGGAGCGCATTGAAAGTTCGGTTATCAAAGAATTGGTTTGCACCGACACGATCAAAATTCCCCAGAATGGATCCACCTCTAAGATCCGTCTGATTTCGGTAGCTTCCATGTTTGCGACTGCCATTGAACGCATTTATGAGGAACAACCCATAAGCGATTTATGGACCTGATCGTCTAGTATTTTGAAACTTAAAAGAATAAAATCTTGTATAGACGCAATCAAGCGGAGGGGCAAAAAAGCCCGTCCGCTGCTGTCTGTTTTAGAAGATGAGCGGATGGATGAAAATATGTACCTTGTAGTGGGCCTGGGTAACCCAGGAGGAAAATATGAGAATACGCGCCACAATGTGGGCTTTGATGTGGTGGATATTTTGGCCAAAGAGCTTTCAATTTCGGTAACCAAGGCTCGCTTTCAAGCGTTGTATGGCGAAGGGCGCCTGGATGGACATAGAGTAGTTTTGGCGAAACCTCAAACCTTTATGAATTTGAGCGGCGAAAGCGTTAGAGAAATGTGCGATTGGTGGAAGGTGGAACCTGAACGTTTGATTCTAATATATGACGACATAGATCTGCCCGCGGGCAAGCTGCGCGTGCGCGCAAAGGGAAGCGCAGGCACCCACAACGGCATGCGTTCGGTTATTGCCTGCCTGAGCAGTGATGTGTTCCCCAGAGTGAGGGTGGGCATTGGAAGGCCGCCTGAAAAATGGAACTTGGCTGATTATGTGCTTTCGCATTATGAAAACAATGATGCAAAGGCTGCAGCTTTTGAAGGGTATCAAAAGGCAGCTAAGCTGGTCCAAACAATTATTCTACAAGGCGTAGAAAAGGCGGCTCAACAAGCGGGCATGATTTAGAGACATTTGTACGTATCGGTGCTGTTTTGATACTGTAAAACAGGGTGATTATCTCATTACTTGTGTTTCGAAGTTGAATTACATTTTGTGGAGCGAAACGGTGTTGGAGGAAACATGGCAGAGCAAAAAAGCAAAAAAATTGATGCGTTAAAGTGTCTATTTACCCCGCTGTATGAATTAGATGAATATAAAAACATGGTGTACACTTTGCAGAATCCCGGTGTGTATTCTATGTATGGGCTTTCCGACACCCAGCGACTGCATATGCTTGCTGCCATGCAACGGGCCAACAACCGATTGCTCGTTATGGTGGTACCCAACGATGCGGCGGGACAACGGGTGGCCGAAGATTTATCGGTGATGCTTGCAGGGCGGGTAATGAGCTTTCCGGCTCGGGAAACTTCGTTTTACCAAGTGGCATCAGCCAGCCGTGATCTTTCCCTTAGAAGATTGGAAGCTCTGGGTGCTGCTGCTCAAGGAAAATTGCGTGCGCTTGTGGTTCCTGTAGATGCTTTGCAGTACAGGCTCATGCCCAAAGAGTTGTTTTTTTCTAATACGATCCAGTTGTATAACGAACAGCAAATAGACCCGAATGAGCTAATCCATCAGCTGATTGAGGCTGGATACGAACGGGTTGAGCGAGTGGAGGCTAAAGGCCAGTGTGCTCAGCGTGGCGGGATTATTGATGTATATCCGATCGGCATGGCTAATGCGCTGCGCATTGAGTTTTTTGATGACGAAATTGACTCCTTGCGGGATTTTGATGTGATGACCCAGCGCTCGGTCGCCAGGCGGGCTCGGGTGACTATTTTTCCGGCATCCGAGGTGCTGCTAAGCGATGAGCAGGCCTGGGCGGCGGCGAAGCGACTAGAAAATGAACTGGGCATTGCGGCAACTCAGCAATCAAAGGATGAGCAGAACAAACCGGCTAATTTTGAACCATTTGATTGGGATGCGGATGAAGATGAGCTGCCCGATTTATGGAATATTCCTTTGGAACAGCCGGAAGACAAAAAGAAAAAAGAGACTCCATTTGTTTTAGATGATGGTTTGCATACAAGCGAGCTTCAGCGCAATTTTGCGCGCCGTTTGGACGGGCTCAAGCATAACAACGGGTTTGATGGTGCAGAGACGCTGATGCCTCTCATGTATGAAAATACGCACACGCTGTTCGATTATTTGGACAATCCGCTTTACGTGTGGGATCAACCCGACCGATTGAGGCAGCGCAGCGAAAACGTTTCTATGGAGTTTGCCGAGCAATTCACCCATGCGGCCGAGGCACAACAGGCGATTCCGGCGCAGGCAAAGCTGCTGCTAGACTATAACGAGCTGCTTGTTTTGGCTCAGCAGAGTACGCTGCTTACGACGTCATCGTTCATACGTGTCATGAGCGACCTTAGACCTAGTCGGGTTTTCAAATTTGATGGATTCGGCGCTACGGCCTACCAAAATAACCTTCGAGAACTGGCTCGTGATATTGCAAAATGGGTTAAAGAGGGCTGGCGCATAGCGCTGCTGTCCGGGGGAACCGCCCGGGCACAGCGCTTGGAACACGCGCTTGAGGAACTGGAATGCTCAACCACATTTTGGCCCGAGCGCCCACAAACCTTGGATCAAGGCAGGCCTGCGATCTTGCCCGATGGCCTTGAGCGCGGATTTATCTATCCCGATATCAAGTTTGTAGTGGTGTGCGAAAGCGATATCTATGGTGTTAGCAGGCGAAAAGGGCGTGCGCGGCATACGGGCGGCAAAAAGCTGGAAGCATTTACCGACTTGAATGTGGGGGACTATATCGTCCATGAGGATCACGGTATAGGCCAATACATGGGCACCGTCCGCCTACAATCCGATGGCGTCTACCGGGATTATCTGCACATTCGCTATCAAGGAAGCGACAAACTGTATGTGCCGGTGGATCAGCTGGACAGGGTGCAAAAATACATTGGTGCAGAAGGCGCTACGCCGCGGATAAACAAGCTTTCAGGTGGTGAATGGAAGCGGCAAAAAGCGCGCGCCAAAGAGAGTATCCGTGAGATTGCCGGCGAGCTGGTTAAACTTTATGCCGAGCGCAAAGCGGTGAAAGGATACGCTTTTTCGCCGGACACTCCTTGGCAGCGCCAAATGGAAGACAATTTTCCTTACGAGGAAACCGATGATCAGCTTCAGGTGATTGCCGAGATTAAAGAAGATATGGAAAAGCCCCAAACGATGGATCGGCTCCTTTGTGGCGATGTGGGTTATGGCAAAACCGAAGTGGCTATGCGTGCTATTTTCAAGGCCGTAATGGATGGAAAGCAGGCTGCTCTTTTGGCACCTACCACCATCTTGGTGCAGCAGCATTACGAAACCATGCGCAAGCGTTTTGAAGGCTTTCCGGTGCGAATAGAAGTATTGTCTCGATTTAGGACGGCTGCCCAGCAAAAAGCCACGCTGGAAGCGGTTCGCATGGGGGATGCGGATGTAATCATCGGCACCCACAGGCTGCTAAGCAAAGACGTGTTGTTTAAAGATTTGGGGCTGTTGGTGGTCGACGAAGAACAGCGGTTCGGCGTGCAGCACAAAGAGGCAATCAAACAGCTAAAAAAGAATGTAGACGTGCTTACCCTATCGGCCACGCCCATTCCGCGTACGCTGCATATGTCCATGGTGGGCATTCGGGATATGAGCCTGTTAGAAACGCCTCCCGAAGAACGCTTTCCGGTGCAAACCTATGTGGTGGAGTACTCCGACAGCCTGATTCGCGATGCAATCCTGCGGGAAATGTCGCGCGGCGGACAGGCGTATGTGCTGTATAACCGTGTGCGCAGCATCGAACGTTTTTATGACCATCTAAAAAAACTGATGCCCGAAGCGCGCATCGCGGTCGGACACGGGCAAATGCGTGAACACGCCCTCGAAGATGTGATGATGGATTTTTACGAAGGCGAGTACGACGTGTTGCTGTGCACAACCATAATCGAAGCCGGGCTGGACGTGCCCACAGCCAACACGCTGATTGTGTGCGATGCCGATCGGTTTGGCTTGTCCCAGCTATACCAGCTGCGCGGCCGCGTGGGAAGATCCAATCGTTTGGCTTATGCCTACCTGACCATACGGCGGGATAAGGTGCTCACCGAAACCGCTGAAAAACGGCTTAGTGCCATAAGGGACTTTACCGAATTTGGTTCAGGATTCCGGGTTGCCATGCGGGACTTGGAAATCCGGGGCACGGGCAACTTGTTGGGAGCCGAACAAAGTGGGCACATGTCCAGCGTGGGCTACGATATGTATGTAAAACTTATAGAGGAAAGTGTGGCCGAAATGGGCGGCCAGCTACCGCAAGATGATCTTGAGACCCGAGTAGAGCTCCGGGTGGATGCCTACCTGCCGGCAGGTTATGTGCCCGATGATCAGCTGCGCATAGAGGTTTACAAGAAGATTGCCTCCATATACAATGCGGAAACCCGGCAAGATGTGCTGGATGAGCTGCTGGATAGGTTTGGCGATCCGCCGCGCCCGGTAATGAATTTGGTTGATGTGGCTCACTTGAAGGGCATCGTTAACCGCATCGGCGTGGAGAGTGTGGTTTTGCGTCAAAATCAAATCGTCATGAACTTTTCCCAGCGAGCAAATTTTGACATTAACTTGTTGATGACGGCCATCAAGCCCTACTCTAAATGCATCACCTTCTCTGCAAAGCCGCCGGCGTATATTGCTTATCGCGAACCGGGCAAGTCGGCAGAACAAATGCTAAAGGGTGCAGTTCCCATTTTAGAGCGCGTAGTCAATGAAACGTTGGCAGAATTTTAATCTACGGTAAAGCGTAAAGGAGGTATCCGAATGGCATACGGATTTTTACCAGTAAGCCGGGAAGAAATGCTACAAGCGGGGTGGGATCAGCCCGACTTTGTCTATGTAACTGGCGATGCCTATGTGGATCATCCTTCCTTTGGCTTGGCGATCATATCTCGCGTGTTGACAAAGAAAGGCTACAAGGTAGCTATGCTGCCCCAGCCCGATTGGAAGGATTGCCAAGATTTTAAGCGGTTTGGCAAACCTCGTTTGGGCTTTCTGGTCACCGCCGGAGTGATCGATTCGATGGTCAACCATTACACAGCGGCAAAAAAAGTTCGCAGCCAAGATGTGTATTCGGCCGGGGGCAAGGCAGGCATGCGCCCTGACCGCGCCACAATCGTATATTGCAACCGGATCCGCGAGGCGTACAGTGGGGTACCGATCGCCATCGGCGGGGTAGAAGCTTCTCTCAGGCGCTTCGCTCATTACGATTACTGGGACGACAGGGTGCGCAACTCCATACTGGTGGACAGCGGTGCAGATCTCTTGATGTACGGCATGGGGGAGCGCACGATTTTGGAGGTCGTCAAGGCACTGGAAAACGATCAAAGCCTTGCCGAAACCCAAATTCCTGGCACCTGCACTATGGTCGACTCTGTTCCGGAAGGCTATATTGAATTGATTGGAATGCCCGAAGTTGCTCAGGACAAAAAGGCTTATGCGCTGGCCTTCCGCGAGCAATACGATCAACAGGATCCGGTGCGGGGGAATGGTCTGTGCCAAAAACACGGGCGCAAATACCTTTGCCAGCATAAACCAGCCATGCCGCTAACGCAAAAAGAGCTAGATGCGGTGTATGCGCTGCCGTACGCGCGTCAGTGGCATCCAATGTACGATGCTGATGGTGGCGTCCCTGCGCTGGAAGAAGTTCAATTTTCCATCGCTGCAACAAGGGGCTGTTTCGGTGCGTGCAATTTTTGTGCGTTGACATTTCATCAGGGGCGGATTGTGACCACGCGCAGCCACCCATCGGTGGTGCAAGAGGCAGTAAAGCTTACCCATATGCCGGAATTCAAAGGCTATATACACGACGTAGGTGGCCCCACGGCCAACTTCCGAGGTCCAGCTTGCGCCAAACAGCTAGAATCTGGCGCCTGCAAAGATCGGCAGTGCTTGTTTCCCAATCCATGCCGCAATTTAAAAGTGGACCATTCCGAATATGTTCAACTGCTTAAACAGCTGCGGGCGTTGCCCGGAATAAAAAAAGTGTTTATTCGTTCTGGTATACGCTACGATTATTTGCTTAAAGACAAAAACGATGAGTTCTTACATGAACTGGTTCAACACCATGTTTCCGGTCAGCTCAAAGTTGCCCCAGAACACGTGAGCAGTCGTGTGCTACACACCATGGGCAAACCAGGTGTGGAAGTATATGAACGGTTCCAGAGCAAGTACAACCAGGTCAATCAGCGCTATCAGAAAAAACAGTTTCTGGTGCCATATTTCATGTCCAGCCATCCCGGTTCGACTATGGCAGATGCAATCGAGTTGGCCTTGTATTTGAAATCGACCGGGCATAGGCCTCAGCAGGTTCAAGATTTTTATCCAACTCCCGGAACCCTTTCCACAGCCATGTTTTACACCGGGCTCGACCCTCGGGATATGAAGCCGGTCTATGTGCCGCGTTCCGCCGATGAAAAGGCAATGCAGCGGGCGCTGATGCAATACTTCAAACCCCAAAACGCAAAATTGGTGCGCGAAACGTTGCGCTCAGCAGGAAGGCAGGATTTGATCGGTTCAGGGGCGAATTGTCTGGTGGGGTATGAGCGCAGCCAAAAGAGTAGCAAAGGATTTGCTGAAAAGACAACCGGATTTAAAAGAAAAAGGCAAAGGACAAATTCAAAACAATCTAACAGACAAAATGATTTCAATAGAACGGGCAAGCCGCACAAAAAAAGCCAATCTTCAAAATATAGGAATAAGTAGCACGATTGAATACAGCTGGAGGATATTATATGGTTCAGCACAATATAACGATTAAGACACCCACGGGAGAACTGCACACCCAAGCGGCAACAGGCGAAAACCTTATGAAACTGCTTAACCGTATGCATGTTGAATTGGACGCTCCATGCGGTGGGCGCCATTTTTGCGGAAAGTGCAGAATTGTCGTGCAGGGAGATGCCGGGCAACTGCACTCGGCCGAAAAAGTATTTTTTTCGTTAGCCGAAATTGCTGAAGGTTGGCGTTTGGCCTGCGCTTCCACGGTGCAGGAAGACTTAACTATCATTATGCCCAAAGAAGGTGCGCAAGCAAAAATTTTGGATAAGGGCGGCAAACAGAGTATTTTTGAAGTAAACCCGCTGGTGCGCACCGTATATGTCGAGGTGGATGCTCCTTCCTTAGAAAAGCAGACAAGTGATGTGGAACGCCTTAGAAACGCACTGGGCTTGCCGAACGTCATCGTGCCGCCGAACTTGATGGCCGAACTTCCTAGGTGGTTGCGCGAAAATCAAGGCAGCCTCTATGTGACCCTCTTGGGGGAAAGCGAAGTTTTGAGTGTAAACACAAGCCTTGCCAACGAATACGGCGTTGCGGTTGATGTGGGTACGACCACCATGGTTGCCTATCTGATGAACATGCGCAGCGGTGAACAGCTGGACGTGCAGTCTATGCTCAATCCACAAAAACTGCATGGGGCCGATGTAATTAGCCGTACCGACTATACGATTGAAAACCCTAAAGGCCTTCGGGAAATGGCGGAATTGGTTTGTTCAGCCATCAAAGACATGGCGCACACCATGGCGAAACGCCAAAACATCGCCGTAAGTGATATCCGCCAGGTGTTGCCCGTGGGAAACACCATTATGATGCACCTTTTGTTTGCACTTCCTACCGAATACATAGCCAAAATGCCTTTCGTACCCGCCTATTCCCGTGGGTTTAGCATCCAAGGGGGATTGGGTGCCGGTTTTGAGCATGCGCTTCTGAATGCCACGCCCTGTGTCGCTGGCTATGTGGGTGCAGATACCTTGGCAGCAATTGTCAGCTGTGATATGGATCAAAGCCGTGATATAACGCTGCTCATCGACATCGGCACCAACGGGGAGATTGTGCTGGGCAACCAGCATCACATGGTGTGTTGTTCTGCGGCAGCAGGCCCGGCCTTTGAAGGCGCACATATTCAATTTGGAATGGGGGGCGTAGCCGGGGCCATAGACAGCGTTTCGGTTCAAAATGGGCAGATACACATCACTTCCATCGGCAATCAGAAGCCTATTGGTATTTGTGGCAGCGGACTGGTGGATGCGATTTCGGTTATGAAGGATTTGGGAATCATAGATGAGACCGGCCGGATCGATGAAGATGAAGTTCCTGACGCTTACGCGGACAGGTTGATCGAAGTGGAAGGAAAGCCCGCGTTCCTATTGTTTGGCGAATGGAAAGACGGAATTTATATTTCTCAAAAAGATTTGCGCGAAGTACAATTGGCCAAAGGAGCCATCGCTGCCGGGATTCAAGTGCTGATGGAGTCTATGGATATTCCGTACGATCAAATTACAAACCTATACTTGGCCGGTGGGTTTGGAAATTACATCGACAAGCACAGCGCATGCAACATTGGCCTACTGCCTTCGGAGCTGGAAAATAAAATTGAGGCCATAGGCAATGGTGCCGGGGCGGGTGCCCAGCGCATGCTCCTCAGCCGCGAATTTTTGAATCGCACGGAATACGTGCGTGAAAAAATGCAATATATCGAACTGTCCGCCCGCGAGGATTTCCAAGATTTGTTTGTGGAAAATATGTTTTTTTAAAAACTAATGCATCCGTATGGTGAATACGGATGCATTGATCTTTTCAATTCAACAATAATTTTTTTGACCAGGCTTTAAAATTAGTCTTCTGATCCGTCCTGGCCTTTGGAATCCTGTTTGGTTCGATCTTGTTTGGTTGTTTTGATTGTAACCGGGTTGATTTGCGGGGTAACTCCCGCGGACAATTTGGCTTGTTCGCCCTTGATTTCCCATTGAATCAGGAAAGTTAGGAATCCACGCAGCGCAATAATTGCGCCTACCACCAAAATTTCGTTCCACTCACGGGCAATTACGGTACGCAAAATTTCGCCACCCAGCTTAAATTCAAGGGCCAGAGACATATTTTCTGCAAACTCCAATTTGGATGTGGGATCTTTCTTAAAATAGCTGATCACTGTGCGCACGGCGGAATACATGATAATAATGATGCCCACCAAATCCAAAATGTGAATGCTTGCTGTCACGATTAAGTTGATCGCGTGTTCTATAGAACTGTTAAATGCCTCCATGATTGTCCTCCTGTTAAGTTTCTTTTATTCTTATTATAATCATGCCGCGAATATATTGCAAACCTTTTGATTCGGCAGTACAATAAGGCTGCATTTTGATGCCATCCGAATCTGTCCGTAAAAAATGATCGTTCAAAGCCAGCCTTACGCAGACTGCACGAGGCTGTTTTTTAAATTGATCAAATATTATAGGACGGCTTGGATACAAGAGAGAAGGTGTATTTGGGAAGAATGGGTTCAATATTGACGGGGATAGCCTGCGGCCTAGTTTTCGGCTTTTTGCAGTATAAGCTGATGCAAAAGGTGGCGAAACCCGATCAATCTGCCAGCCTGCGCGCATTAATAATGTTTGTCAAACTGCTTTTGTGGGCTGCGGCAATGATTGGCATGTACTTTCTATCGCTATGGGCGCTGGTTACTTTTGTATTAAGTGGTAGCCTGGGGATGGTTATAACGACTTTAATAGGGTTAAAGAAACAACGGAAGGGGGAAAGAGTGCAGTGAATACTATTCTTTTGTCGGCGGCAGCTTCCAAAGGGCTGGACATCAGCATCGCCCCGGAATATTTAGACATAAACGGATTTGCAATCAGTCGATCCAGCATTTCGGGCACCCTATTGGTGCTGATTTTGGTAGCGATCCTGTGGTGGATCAACAGACAAATTCCAAAGTTTGAAGATGTGCCCACAGGGCTTCAAAACCTTGTTGAGCTGCTTGTTGAATCAATGTACAAATTTGCCCACGGCAAGGTCGGGCATGCTGCCGATTTTGTGGCGCCTTATATTATGGCGCTCATGGCCTACATCATGTTTGGCACCTTGATTGAACTGTTTGGCCTGCCGGCGATAACCGGGGACTTGAGCACAACTTTGGCGCTGGGTGTAATGTCCTTTGTCATGACCAATGTGGTGGCTTTTAAAACCTTGGGACTCAAAGGGCGCTTTAAAAAACTGGCGAGCCCGGTGGCCGTTGCCTTTCCCATTAAGCTAATGACAGACTTTGTAGCCCCCTTTTCTATGGCGCTTCGTTTGTTTGCCAATGTGTTAGTAGGTGCCATCATCATGGAGCTGGTGTATCATGTGATTCCCTTGGTGGTGCCTGCGGTGGTGGCTGGCTACTTCAGCCTTGCCCATCCGCTAATTCAAGTATATGTATATGGTCTTTTATCGCTGAATTACATCAACGAAGCGATAGAATAATAACGAAAAGAAGAATTTAGGAGGATATAAAAAATGAGCGCATTAGGATTAATTGCAATTGGAGCTGGCATTGCCGCGCTGGCGGGTGTAGGTGCCGCACTGGGCATGGGGATTGCGACGGCTAAAGCAACCGAAGCGGTGGCGCGTCAACCGGAAGCATCAGGTCCGATTCAGTCTAACCTTATCTTTGGCCTGATTATGATGGAAACCTGTGCTATTTATGGTTTGTTCGTTTCAATCTTGTTGATCTTCGTGCTGGCGGGCAAAGTAGCTTAAAGGCGATGCATATCAATATTAGGGAGGCAAATTATGAGCTTTGATCCGATAAGTTTTCTGTAGCACATAGCCAACGGGCTTATTTTATTCTTTGCTTTGCGCCATTTCTTGTACAAACCGGTTCGCAAATTTATGGACACACGCGCCCAACGCATTCAGGAACAGTTGGATACAGCAGAGCAATCAGCAGAAGAGGCCAAGGCAGAACTCGAAAAACAAAAAGCAATCACTCAAAAGAATATGGCTACTGTGGAACAGGCCGAGAATGAGGGAGCCCAGCGCGGGCGCCAGTATGCTCAGCAAATCATAGATAAAGCCCAGCAGGAAGCAGCGCAAATTATCGAAAGAGCACAACAATCGGCAGCGATAGAACGCAAGAGGCAGCAAGAGGCTTTGCGCAACGAAACGATTGAGTTGAGCACTGCGTTGGCTTCCAAGTTGCTGGAACGCGAGGTAAGCGAGCAAGATAATCGGCAACTGATCGACGAATTTTTAAATAAGGTGGGCTAAGCGATGATAGAAGGAATTGTGTATTCTGCATCGCCCCTTGCCCAAGAGACCCTTGCCGAATTGAATCAACGCTTTACGCAGCTTTTCAACGAAACAGTTTGTTTGGAAGCACAGATTGACGCGACCATTCTAGGCGGGGTTCGCGTAGTAATCCGTGGACGCGAATACGACG
>CAYFTL010000004.1:0-84461 GCA_964346145.1 uncultured Oscillospiraceae bacterium
CCTTCAAACCTGTAAATACATAAAAACAACGTACCGTTTGTCAAACGGTACGTTGTTTTTATGTTTAAGGTTCTATGGCAAAGAAAAGTAGAAAATTCTAAAACTTGGAAGGAAAGCAGATTATCCTTGAGCGGGATTTTTATGGAAGTGCACCGAGATGATCCAGCCTTCGGTGACTTCAATGTGTGGAGCAGTTTGTGTAAATACGTTGCTGAGGCCCAGCGGATAATCTATGGTCAAACGCAAATTTTCCAAGGGATAGGCCAGACCGCTGCTCTGAGCGACGCAGGCATCGCCCAGAGGGAGCAGCGACAGCAGGTCGCCCACTTGGCCGTGAAAGGTGCGCTGGCCGTTTGTGACGCGGATTTCTCCCCAATCTTCCAGCATGCGCGCCGAGATCCCGGCCTTTTCTGCGGCCACCAGCAGATAGACATTGCCCAATGCATGGTCGAACCGGCCGCCTTGTCCGCCCAGGATGGTCAGTTCGGCCACTTGTTTTTTAAAAACATGGCGAAGCGCTGCATAGCCGTCGGTATCACATTTGGCAACGGGCAGGCGCTGTACGGTTCCGCCGCCATACTCGAACGCTTTAATCACTTCACCAGAAACGCTGTCCATGTCGCCCACGGCGATGTCCGGCGAAAACCCCGCCTTTAGACAGGGTTCAATCCCGTCGTCGGCACAGACGATGAAGTCGGCGCCGGCACAGCAGCTCCGTATCAATTTCTCGCTGGGCGCTTTGCCTGCCAGGAATAAGACGGCTTTCATAATAGATCATTCCTCATAGATCATTCCTCTTTCGGTCGAGATGTTTATAGCACAATGGCGGCCAGCAGCACGGTGATTAAACCGGAAATGCCTATGGATACGCTGCTCATGGCACCTTGGGTTTCACCCAGCTCCAAGGCGCGTACGGTGCCCAGCGCGTGGGCGCTGCTGCCCAGTGCCACACCCGAGGCAATCGGACTTTTGATTCTAAACAGTTTAATGAGCCAAGGCGCACCGATAGCGCCCAGAATTCCGGTGACGATGACGGCGGCTACGCTGATGGCCGGGATACCACCATATTGTTGGCTGAGACCCATGGCGATGGGGGTTGTGACCGATTTGGGCATGAGGGAAACGGTTAGAGCATCGTTCAGGCCAAATAAGTGGCTCATGAGCAATATGGAGCCTACCGAAGTGATGGCGCCTGCTAGGCAACCGCAGAGCACCGGCAGCAGATTGGCTTTGAGCAGATGCAGCTGGTTATAAATGCTTACAGCCAGCATGGCGGTAGCCGGAGCCAAAAACATGCTGATCGTATCTGCTCCGACAAAATAGTGGTCCACCGGAATTTTAAAGGTCAGCATGATCGCTGTGACCAGCAAGACCGAGATTAAATATTGATTGGCAAGCGGCGATTTAAAGCGTTTCGCGATTAAAAGGCCGCAGAGGTAGGCCGCGGTGGTAAGGGTCAAGCCGAAGAAAGGATTGTTGGTGATAGCGCTCAATTCGCGTTCTCCTTTCTTTTGTGCAGTCGCTTTTGTTGCAGGGAGATAACTCCCTGGACGGTATAGGCGCTAGCAGCAAAGGTGAGCAAAGTGGAGACGGCGCAAATGACCAGAAAGGGAAGGATGCTGTCACGCACACGATCGAATTCTTTAAGCAGGGATACACCCGCCGGGATAAAAAAGAAGGACATGTTTTTGAGTATGAAGCCGGAGGTGTTTTCGATATGCTTGCGCCGTATCAGCTTGCTGAGCAGCAGCGCAAGCAAAAGCATCATGGCGATGACGCTGGATGGAAAGGGGATGGGCAGGAGTGCGCTGAGCACTTCGCCGACCAGGCATAATGCAAAAACGATGAGCAGTTCGCGTATTAATTTCATTAGATTCCTCCTGAGTTGAGCTGTCTGTTAAATTATATCAGTTATGAACCGATGATGCCAGAGGCAAGGCGGTGGGTTTTGAAACCCCACACAAGCTTAACTTGACAAGGCGCGCCGGGTACAATATACTTGATATCAGTTTAGTATACTAAATCGATAGAGGCTGGAGGATACGAAATGAAAAAGTTACTTTGCACTTTGCTTGCGCTGGTTATGTTGTTTAGCATGTCGGTGTGCGCATTTGCCGAGGAAGCGGCGGACGAGTCCTTAAAGAAAATCCAGGACAAGGGTGAACTGGTTTTGGGCCTGGATTCCAGTTTCCCGCCCATGGGTTTTACCGATGAAGACGGAAACATTGTGGGCTTTGACATTGACTTAGCCAAAGAAGTCGCCAAGCGGCTAGGTGTGGAGCTGAAGCTTCAGCCCATCGATTGGTCGGCAAAAGAGCTGGAGCTCAGCAGCGGCGCTATTGACTGCATTTGGAATGGCATGACCATTACGCCCGAGCGGGAAGAGCAAATGCAGATTTCGATTCCCTATATTGCCAACGGTCAGGTACTTTGCGTAAAGAGCGACAGCGAAGTCAAAACGCTGGCAGACATGTCGGGCAAAACCTTGGCGTTGCAGGCAGGTTCCAGCGCGGTGGACGCCTTGAACAAAGCTGAAGATTTTAAGGAAACCTTGGCCGACGTGGCAGAGTTTGATGAGAACATGACGGCTTTGCTGGACCTGGATGCGGGCAATGTGGACGCGGTGTTGATCGATAAGATTGTTGCCGAATACTACATCAAGACTAAAGGGGCCGACTACCGCTTGCTGGAAGAAGAACTGGCTGCGGAAGAGTATGGCATTGGGTTCCGAAAGGGCGATGTGGCACTGTGCGAGGCGGTTAACCAAACGCTTGTGGATATGTACAACGATGGCAGCTTGTCGGTTATTTTGAACGATTGGTTTGGAAACGACAACACCATTGTGGCACAAGCCGAAGGCGCAAAGCCAATAGATGCGGGTGCTGAAGCAGAAGAAGGCGTTGAGGCCGAAGCGACAGAAGAAACCGCCGATGCGCCGGCAGAAGAGGAAGCTGTAGCGACCGAAGAAGCGGAAGCAGCAGCCGAGTAACAAAACAATAGCATATATGTACTTGCGGCCGCGGCTTTGAAGCCGCGGTCCAAGTTATTTGTATGGCACAAGGTTTAAATGCAAGGGGCTGGAGAATGATGGCGGTTAAAATGATTGTGATGGATTTGGACGGCACGCTGCTGCGGGAGGACAAGACGATTTCTGAGTTTACAGTGGAAGTATTGCAGCGATGCCGGCAAAAAGGATTCAAAATTGTTTATGCCACCGCACGCGGAAGCTCTGCTAGGCAATATGTACCCTTGGAATTTTTTGATGGAATGGTCACGATGAACGGCGCAGTTACTTATGTTGGCGATCAAAAGGTGGATGAGCGGTTGCTTTCGATGGATAGGGCTAGAGGATTTTTGTTGGAGTGCGACCGGCGCGGGTTGAAGGCGGCGGCAGAACGAAACGATATGCACTACTCCAATTTCGACGTGGAGCAGGAATGGAGTTATCTCAAAGGCTCGTACGAGAAAGTGGATTTCTCTAAGCTTGATATAGATGCAGAAAAGCTATATGCGATTGTGCGTAACGACGAAGATGTCGAATTTTTGCGCGCCAAAGTACCGGCGGGCATGTATGTAACGATCAGCAGGGATAATTTGGCGCAGGTGATGGACGTTGAGGCCACAAAGGTCAAGGCGATCGCTGCGCTGACCAAATACTGGTCGATAGAGATGGGCCAAGTGGTCGCCTTTGGAGATGATTTGAACGACATTGATATGTTGAAGGGCTGCGGAATAGGGGTTGCGATGGGCAACGCTTTGGATGAGGTGAAGCAGGCGGCTGATCAGATGTGCGATACCAACGACCGAGATGGGATGGCACACTGGTTGCTTAAAAATATCCCCGTATAAGTTGAGATAGACGCAGGGGATTTGGTTTAGAAAAATGCAATGAACCCGGCTATAGGCTGGAATAGATAGATTCGGTTAAAGATTGGTTTGGAGGGGCGCAAATGGTATATTTTAACGATTGGCAAGCGATGCAAAAGTTGTTGTTGCTGTTGTTGGACGGCTTGCAGGCGACGTTACAGATTTTCTGTTTCACGCTTTTATTTTCGTTGCCGCTGGGGCTGATTATTGCGATTGGGCGCATGTCCAAGCACAAAATTATCAGCAAACCCATAGGCCTTTACATATTGGTGATGCGGGGCACGCCTTTGATGCTTCAGATTTTTGCCATTCATTTTGTGCTGCCGATGATCTTTAGCTTTAACTTCGACAGGATGGTCTCTACAATTCTGGCGTTTTCGCTGAACTATGCGGCATATTTTGCCGAGATTTACCGCGGTGGGATACTGTCCATTCCCCAAGGGCAATACGAAGCTGGAAAAATGCTGGGCTTTACGCGCGGCCAAACCTTTATGCGGATTATATTTCCGCAGGTGGTGAAGCGGATTATGCTGCCGACCAGCAACGAAGTGATTACCCTGGTGAAGGACACGGCACTGGCTACGGTAATTGCCGTGGGAGAAATGTTTCGCGCGGCAAAAAACGAGGCCTCCCGCACGGCATCGATAGAGCCGCTTTTCATTGCTGGATTATTTTATTTGGCGATGAACGCGGTGATAACCGAAATATTTAATTACATTATGCGCAAGTTGGACTACTACAAGAGCTGATGGAGGGCAATATGCAAAAGACAGAGAATTTGTTAGGGGCTGAGCCCATGTTGAAGGCCGAAAATATACACAAAAGCTTTCAACATTTGCAGGTGCTGCGTGGGGTCTCGCTTCAAATAAAAAAGGGTGAAGTGGTGGCCATCATCGGCAGGTCCGGGTCGGGGAAAAGCACCTTTTTGCGTTGCGTCAACCACTTGGAAACCATAGACAGCGGACGGATCGTTGTGGACACGGATGAAATGGTGCGCACCGATGGTTCGGGCAAAACCGTGTATGCGCCCAACGCCTTGCTTAGAAAAATATGCTTAAAGATGGGTATGGTGTTTCAGGGCTATAATTTGTTTCCCCACTTTTCAGTGTTGCGCAATTTAACCGAAGCGCAGGTTTATGTGCTCAAGCGCGGTAAAAAAGAAGCCGAAGAAAAGGCGTTGATGCTGCTGGAAAAGGTGGGGTTGGGCGATAAGGCCAACCAGTATCCTTATCAGCTTTCGGGCGGCGAAAGCCAACGAGTGGCCATCGCCCGAGCGTTGAGTATGGATCCGGAGCTGTTGTCTTTCGACGAGCCGACTTCGGCGCTGGATCCGCAGCTGACCAAAGAAGTGTTAGCGGTAATGCGTTCGCTGGCCGAGGAGGATCACACTATGTTGGTGGTCACCCACGAGATGAGTTTTGCCCGTGAAGTGGCCGATCAAGTGATTTTCATGTCCGACGGGGTGATTGTGGAGCAGGGCACGGCCGAAGAGGTGCTGGGCAAGGAGCGTTCCGATCGCATGCGGGAGTTTATGGGAGACTAATGAGCCAAGATGAAAACCGGGCAATTCTAAAGTTTTAGAGCTGCCCGGTTTTTTGAATGAAACTATACGCTTTCGCCCCGCAGTTGGCGAACCGTTTTGAGCATGTGCAGGTATTGATCCACCGGAACATAGTTCGGAATGGAATTGCCGGATCCAAAAGCAATGCCGCCTTTTCTTTGGATTTGCTCAATTATCTGTTCAATGTAGCGGCTTATTTCAGGCTTGGGCAGCTGGCACAAGGCATCGGTATCGATGCCGCCAAAATTGCCGATGCGGTCGCCGTATTGGTCGACCCATTGCACAAAGGGTGCGATTTGATCTTCGTTGGAATGCTTGGCATCTATTTGGGCAGCGATTAAATCATCCATGATATTGAAAATGTTTCCACAGCAGTGGAGCAAAAAGGGCTTGCCCGCCAGGTGAACCATGTCAATGACTTTTTGATACTGGGGGATGATGTGGTTGCGGATATCCCTTGGATCCAGTAGTGTGGTGGATTTAAATCCCAGATCATCGCCGAAACGGCACACGCAGTAGATATCTCCGAATTCGTGTAAGAAGCGCTGCCAAATATTTTTGCTGGTATCGCCGATTTTTTCAAACAGGGACGCGTAGAGCTTGGGATTGTCTTGGCGAAGATAGCACAGATCCATATAGCCCACCAGCTCCTGCACACATTCGAAAGTGCCGTTGCCTACTCCGCCGATAGCCATCATGCCTTCGGGCATGTTCCGGCGCAGCGCCGCAAAGTCGGCACTGAATTTGTCGAAATAAATGGATTCGACGCGCTCCCAAGGATAGGCGTTGAAATCCTCATCGGATTGAATGACGCCCTTGATATGGCCGCCCAGCGCGCCCGCTCCAGGTAGCGCAGCGCCGATGGTGGCTTCGAAGGACACCGTATCATAGCCCATTTGTTTGAAAAAATTGCAATAATGGTAAAAGTAGCTATCCTTGTCTATTTGATAAAGATGGGCAAAAGGAACTTGGAGGATGGTTTCCATAATGCTGGTGTCGATCAAATGCTCGTACAATGGGAGCCGACTGGTCGGCTTGTTTTGAGCTGCGCGCAGAATGTGCCGGAAGTCGGGCTGAAAACTCAATGCTATCCCTCCTTAAGCTGAAGCGGGCCGGCCCTTGGCATGGAAACCGGCGGTGGATCGATTATTCTTTATCGGTTTCGTCGGTCGGAGGAAGAAATATGCCGCGCTTGATAGCCCCTTGGCCGTAGCGCTCGTTAATTTGATCCAAGGTTTGGGTCAATGCTTTTTTGCGGTCCCGCTCCTGGGTTGATCCGAATAAATCCAGCTGTTCGGGTTGGTTTTCGGGCTGCAGTCCGGTGGCGCTAACACCTAGCAGGCGTATGGGGCGGGCGAGCAGCACTTTTTGGTTGAGCAGGCTAAGCGCGCTGCGCACAAAGTCGCTGGACAACTGAGAAGGCGGATTTAAGGATGCTTGGCGATCGTACACCTTAAAATTGCTGGTCTTTACCGTAATTTGAACCGTGCGCGCGACTAGCTTTTTGCTTCTGAGCTCGCGGGTAATCCGGTCGCTCAGCGCATAAAATATGGGTCTGGCTTGTTCCAAGGTGGTGATGTCTTCAGACAGGGTCATGTGGGCACCGATGGACTTGGCATTGGGCTGTTCGGCGACGCCCAGCACAGGGCTGTTGTCCAGCCCGTTGGCATATTCGAACAGAGTGCGGCCGGAAGAGCCCAGTTGGCCTTCGAGCAATGCGGGGTTAGCCCGGGCCAGATCGCCGATGGTGGCGATGCCCAGAGTTTTGAGCCGGGCAGCGGTCACTGCCCCGACAAAGAGCAGGCTGCGTGCGGGAAGGGGCCAGAGGAGAAATTTAAAGTTCTTGCGGGTAATTAGGGTAGTGGCATCGGGCTTTTTATAGTCGCTGCCCAGTTTGGAAAAGACTTTGTTGAAGGATACGCCGACCGATATGGACAGGCCCAGCTCCTTTTTCAAGGTGCTGCGCAGCGCATCGGCCAATGCTTTGCCCTCATTCATGCTGTTTCGGCAAAACTGGCTGGCGTCCAGCCAACACTCATCTAGGCTGAAGGGCTCCACCAAATCGGTGTAGCGCTTGTACACCTGCTGCACCTTTTTAGAATACTGTAGATATTTTTCTATGTTAGAGCGCAGTACCACGATTTCGGGGCAGATGCGCCGCGCTTGAAATACGGTGTCGCCGGTTTTAATGCCCAGTTCTTTGGCAATTTGGTTTTTGGCCACCACAACGCCGCGTCGTTTGGTTTCATCGCCACCTACCACCAAGGGCACATCTCGCAGTTCGGGGCGTTCTAAACATTCGACGCTTGCGTAAAAATTATTCAAATCACAATGCAGGATGATGGGATCCATTTGTTTCGCCTCAATCCAATTGGGATTCTTGCGCCAACCGTTCGATCAGCTGGTGCACGTAGTTGCGGGCTTCAGTTTGAGCCATCCACTGCTGTTGTTGGTCGGGTAGCTGATCGCCCATCAGCTGGACGAACTGGCTGACTTTTAGGCCGAGGGCATCCTGCATTTCCTGATCGGAGCCCTTAGGACTGACAAGATAATAGCAGAGCAAGGAGTCTCCTTGCCCAATTCGATGGGCGCGATCTTCGGCCTGGGAGTGCACGGCAGGAGACCAATCCAGCTCGCCAAATACGATGCAGCTGGCGCGCTGCAGGTTCAAACCGCTGGCCGAGCGCAAGGAGATAATACACAGGTTGCTCTTGCCCGACATGAAGGCATCCAGCGACTGATCCTTTTGCTTATCGGTTTCCCGGCCGGTAATGAACTTGGGTTTGTAAGCCTTGAACTCTTTTTTGTAAATGTCCATCACCTTGTGGTGGTGGGCAAAGAGCAGCACGGTTTCGCCGCCATCCAGCAGAGCGCGCACAAATGCGGCCACATAGGGGGCTTTGGCGATGCCGGTGGCTTGGCGCTCCTGCTGGCAAATTTGATCTTCCAACAGAGCGCGCTTGGAGGCATCATCCACGCCGGACAAAGTGCGCACCTGATCCAGCACCGGAGTCATAAGTTGGCGATAGATGCCATCGTCCCAATCGATTTCCTGAACCAGTCGACGCTTGGGCGGCAGCTGGGTGAGCACCTGGTCTTTGGTGCGGCGTAGCATCATGCCCTCGCGCCGCAGATAATCGCCCAACAGATCGGGCTTTGCGACGATGGCGCTATTGTAGCCGTAGCACCATTCCCGGGAAAAACTTTCCCAATCGCCCAAAAAGTGAAAATCCAATATGTTGACGATGTTCCAAATTTCGCCGCCTCTGTTGTAGATCGGGGTGCCGGACAGGCCGATAACGCGATCGCAAGCGCTGGCAAGCAAACTCGCGGCGCTGTATTTTTCTGTGCCCGACCTGCGCAGCTCTTGAATCTCGTCAAAGATGATGGTTTCGAAATGATGTTTGGGCAATTCTTCTTTCCATCCCCGAAGCAAAAGATAGTGGACGATGTACACATGGGCTTGCGGCAGCGGATAGGGCGTGAGGCCGCGCAGCACGTGCACTTTCAGTTCCTCATCGGATTTGAGAAAACGCTGAAGCTCGCGCTGCCAGTTGCGAATCAGGTGGGGCGGCACCACCAACAGCACCGGAAACCCTTGGGTGGTAGCCAAACAGCCCAACGCTTGCACGGTTTTGCCCAGGCCCATTTCATCGGCCAGGAGGGTTCGGTTGTTGTTTAACAAAAAGGCTAGCCCTTCCTGCTGAAAAGGCATGAGTTGACCGTCGAAGCGATTGGATGGAGGAATGGCCTTGGTGGGCGCATTGAGCTGACGCTGTTTTTGGATTGCGTAACTACGCGCCTCCTCCAGCGCTTGTTCCCAGCGGGACCTATCGGCTTCGCGGACTTCCAGCGGGTAACGCAGCATCAGCCAGTTAAGCTCGCCGATCACCCGCCGGTGTGCAGTAAAGCGGGCGACGCCGCGACCGCGCCCTGCGCAGCCCGGAAATAAGCGCTTGGCCAGTTCGGTAACGCAGGGTTCGGCTTTGATGGTCCAGCACTTGCTTTTGCGGTTGTAGCTTAGCGTGCCGTAGTGGCGGGACTCTTGACCCGGTTCGCGCAGGTAGGAGGGGTAGGAGATGCTATCGTCCCAGTGTTGCTCGTTCATGGAAGCGCCACCCCCCACAGGCGGTTGAGTTCAAATACATGAACCGGTTTGCCGCACAGCTGGTTGGGCAAAAAGGCGCTGCGCTCAACGACCAAAATCAGTGCTTCTACTTCCGGGGCGCTTAGGTAGCGCCGACACTGCTCGATTAAACTTATGCGGTTGGGACGCCCTTTTTTGACTTCGATGCCGATGCCGTCGACCCAAAAATCGATGCGGCAGCGGGGGGCGAGCTTGACTTCGTGCCGGGCCGGGATGCCGGCAGCTGCAAAAGTATGATTGATGATGTTGTGCAGATCGTATTCGCCAGGGATTGCGGGAATGCGCAGCGTGCTCAGCGTCTGTTTGATCCGGTCTATATTTTGTTGCAGGGCAAGTGTGGACATGGAAAACTCCTTATTAAGATAGATGTATATTAAAATTATAGCATGTAAAAATACGCCGAACAAGCGAACACCCGGTTCAGGAAATTTTAGCGGTTTCAGAGCATGCAAATTGGCTTCCCGCTTTGATTAAAATAGATTGACGACTATGACGAAGCATTTCCCGATATCCCTTGAAGCTTTCGACAAATTATGTTAGTATTTGGTTAAAAATAAGGAGAGGAAGTTATAAAAATGGCAAAAAAACGGATTGTCGCGTTGGTCGCAGTCTTCTTACTGATGATAAGTGCTTTGCCTGGCGCTACAGCGATGGCTCAGCCAAAGCTTGTATCCCAGGGAAAGGATATAAGCATATTCAAAATGCTGACCGGGCAGATGCTGCCGGGCAAGAACACCCAGTTTTCCATCAAGACTACCCGCAGGGGGCGGTTGGAGCTTAGGATTTTGGACGGTGTAACCGGCAAATCCTTGCGGCGCTTTTATAACAAAACTCGTAACAAAGGCACGGTGCGCATTAATTTTAATGGTAAGACGTCGTCCAAGGCCAATATTGTGGCCGGCAAGGAATATATCATTCAGGCCAAGCTGGTTAGCGGCAAGCGAACTACTATCCGACAAATGCGGATTCAAGCGGCACGTCCGGCGCCCCAAATTTCGTCCTTGAAGGTTTCTACCAAGAAGTTTTTGCCCGACGGAGGCAGCCCGCTGAATATTTCCATGAAGCTGAACATGGCGGGCAAGCTGTATGGAACTTTGTACGATTCAAAGGGCACGCTGGTAACGACTTTGGCTAACGGAGCTTCGGCCCAAGCCGGCGGATACACCTACCGCTGGGGCGGCAAGCTGAACGGCAAATATCTAGCTACGGGCAACTACACTGCCCGGTGGTATGTGGTGGATGCCAGCGGCAGGAAATCGGCGACCAAAGCCATCTCCTTCACTTATGATGCGCCGCCCAGCGGCACGCCGAACGCGATCTGGTCGGAATTCACCAAGCCTATAACGGTGGTCAACTCCAACTATTTAAAAGAAGTATATGTGACCAGCAGGCCGGGTGGTGGCACGCGCAGAGGCTACACCTTTGGCACATCGGCAGGGGTGCGGGTGATAAGCCAATCGGGTAAGTACAGCCTGATTGAATTTAACACATACCGCAACAACAAGGTTGTGCGCGGCTACATTGAAACCAAGAAGCTGAAGACAATTACTCCTTCTTCGCCCTTTGGAATCTATGTAGACCAGGGCAGACAAAAAGCTTATGTATATCGAAACGGCGTGTTGATCAACAGTTTTACGGTATCCACCGGAAAGAAAGGGCACCAGTCCACACCTTCGGGCACATTTATCATCCCCAACCGGAAGCCTGGATTTACATCGGGCAGCGCTCGCGCCCGGTATGCGGTGCGGGTGGTAGGGAGGATATATTTTCACGAAATTCCGCACATCAACGGCAACTATAGCCGTGCCCAGGCCCAGCTAGGAACCCGCGCTTCGGCGGGTTGTATCCGCGTGCCCAGGGGGACGGCCAAGTGGATATATGATACCGTGCCCAATGGAGCTGTGGTGATTATACGTTAGGGGCTAAAGAATCAAAATAAATGATAAAAAGATGGCACCGCCGTAAGGTGTGCCATCTTTTTTGAGTGAGTTATTATCTTAGTCGGCGTTGCGTATGGCGGCCAAGGAGGAAAGCTTCATGGCCTTGTTGGCCGGGTGTAACCCGGAGAGTACAGACACGGCAGTTACGCCAACCCAAGTGCCCAGCGCCAATCCTGGCGTGATCAGTGAAGTGGTTCCGCCCATTGATGCGCCTCCGCCCATAATGCTTGCGATCATTTCTTGCAGCCAAGGGATGTTGTTGAGTCCATAGCTGATTAAGAAGCTGACGATGAGTCCTGCTCCGCCGCCGAATAGGCCGATGTAAGCCGCCTCGATCAGAAACATCAAGCGAATGTTGGTCATTTTGCAGCCCAACACCTTCATTACACCGATTTCGCGGGTGCGTTCGTAGATGGACATCATCATGGTATTGGCGATGGAGAGGGCGGCTACCAACATAGCTACGACGCCGATGAGCCCTAAAAAGGTTTGGGTGGTCTGAATTTGCTTTTTCATCATGTCTACCCACTCTAAAGGACTGTAGCACTGGACGCCCAGCTCTTTTAAGTCCTTTACGATTTGGGTGACGTCGTCCACATCTTTGGCGAGCACATAAACTTGTTGGTAATCATCCAAGCTTTTGATATCGGATTGTTTGGCTAACTCTTTGTTTTCTTTCAACAATTTTTTTGCCCAATCAATGTTGATATAAGTGCTGTAGTCGAAGTCGAAAGACGTCATGGTGGACTTTAGAATACCCACCATTTTTGCCTTGTACTCTTTTACGGTTTCAACCGGCTCGGGCTGAGTTTCCGACACGTTTTCGTAGTCGTAAGAGGTCATTTTTAGAGTGTAGCGGGAATTTAGCCAGTCGATATCGAGCAGGGGTAGCTCTTTTCCGGCTTCAAAATAGGCCCATGTGTCAATCCATTCATTGGCAGAGGAGGTTTTGGGATCGCGAAACTCCAAAATTTGCGTTTCTGCCATAATAAATTCCATTTGGTTGGCGGAGGAGGTAAAACCCTTGCCCTGGTCTAGATTGATGATCTTCATAAAATCGTTGGGATAAACAGCGACCAGATTGTTATAGTCTTTGATATATTTCCCCGTAGACAGCTCAAAGTTGGCTGGCAGATATAAGTTGAGCAAAGGGGTGACCGCGTCTACATTATCAATTTTGCGAATGTGGTTGAGCACGGCATCGTTGATTTTGGTGATGCGCCTGCCGCTATCTTCCGTTGTGGCATCTGTTATGCCCCCTCCGTAATGAGGGGACACATTAACCAGGCGCAGATTTTCGCTTTCCTGCATAGCTTGCATTTGGGTGGCTTCGGCGCCCTTGCCCAGGGAGATGGTGACGATGATGGCCGCCGTGCCGATGACCACGCCCAGCAAGGTGAGCACGGAACGCAGTTTGCGCCTCGTTAAGTTGGCCAGGCTGGTGCCTAAAATATCAGTCCATCTCATCTTCTGCCAATGCCTCTCTGTGACGCCTGCGCGCTTTGGCGCTGATTGCAAAGATCAGCCCGATCAACAGTCCGCCGGCGATCGCATAAATCCACCAGGGTAAGAGTGCCATAACGCTCATTGCAGTAATTTCGGGTTCGGGTTCAGGTTCGGGTTCGGGCTCCATACCCATAAAGGGATCTTCCTGCGGATTGACAGCAAACAGGGTGAAGGATTTGGTTTCGGTGGTCACCTTGCCGTTGGCATCTTCAAAGGTGAGCTTTACGGGGATTGTAAATTCTCCTTCTTGGATGGCGCTGATCTCCAACTCGGCGGTGGCCGATGCGCCCGGCTCCATATTGCCTCCGAAGAAAGATTGCCCGGCGATTAGGTTGGGGTTGCCCTCGGTGTCGATTTGCGCGGTGACGTTGTGTAGTGTTGTTTTACCCAGATTGAAGATGCCCATGGTAACCGTGTAGGCCTCGTTGGTGTTAAACTGGCCGCCGTCGCTGGGCAACTTGGGTTCGTCCATCTGCACCCGCTGCACCTGGGCCACGTTTAGCAAAATGGTTTGGGTGGCCGTTTGCGCGGCGCCCGACTTGTCGTCAAACTCCATGCTGAGTTCAATTTTGACCGGCTTATCGGCGATGTCGGCGCGGGCGCGCACCTTCATGGTCATATCGTGGGTGGTGTCCTTGTCGATCTTGGGAATGTATACGCTGGTGGAGCCCGCCACGGGGAGCAGCGCGTCCTCTTCGGTGGCCATGGTGACTTTGATGTTGGAGAGCGCCTGCTTGGTGCTGGTGTTGCGCAGGTGGAAGGTTAGGTCGAACTCGTCGCCCGCCTTGACCTGCTTGGGGTTGGTTTCGATTCCGTCGACCATTAGCTTGGCTGCAGCTACGGAAGCTGCGCTGCCGTCGCCGCCAGAGAACCCACCGCCGCCGAATCCGCCGCCGGGAAGATCGGTTCCCGGATCGGTGTTTTCATTATTTTTTTCAGAAGTGACTGAAATTGTTTGGGATAGAGTGATCCTTTTTTGCGGCTTGTTATCAGATGTGGCCCAATCGACGACCAGATCGAAAGGATAGTCAGCTCCTCCAGGAAGCTCTTTTTTTAAAGGGACTTCAAAGACGGCAAAGCCGGTATTATACAATATAGGGTACTGGGTATTCTTGTTCACCGACAGCCCGAATTTTTTTATCTTATCTTTATTCTCTTTCTCGATGGTGTCTATTATGGTGCAGCTTACGCTGTTGCTGCCCAAATCGAAGGGGAAGGTTTCGCTGCCGTCGTCCACCAGGCTTACGCTGGCATAGCTAATGTAGTCAAACAGCTGCAGGCCGTAGGAGCCCGGCGCGTTGTTTTTGTTGTAGCTTAGCTCTTTGTTTCCCTTGGGGTTTGAATTACTGCTTAAGGGATCGACATCGGCCTTTTCGTAGCGCAGAGGAACCGCGATGGTAACGGTTTCGCCGGGCTTTGCCTTTGTGAAAAAAAACTTTGCACCGACCGAAAAGGTGCCCGCTCCTTCGTAGTAATCTTTGATGGCTTGATGGAGCCTTTTTATGTTCTTTAAGTAACTATTAATACGCGCCACGCCATCTTCAATAGCCTTTGCGCTGCTATCAGCCTCCTCTGCAAACTCTTTGGCCTTTATAGCATTCTCTTCTGAAAAGTCATTTTCGTTGATGATTTTTTGAATGCTATCTATATTTCTGTCGATGGTTGAAGCCCAACGCTCAAAGGAATTGAAGTCGGTGGTTGCGTGTTGTCGTATTTCGTTTGCCGCGTCTAGCCAAGCTTGTTTTTTATCATTTTTGTCGATTTTTGAGTTTACATATTCAGTAATATCCTTATGAACTCGATTCAAAGAATCAAGGTTTTTTTCTGCATTTGCTCTAGGTGTTTCAATTCGTCCCTTTGCTTTTATAGCAACTTCCTGATGGTCAACAATCTCCTGCTTTAGCTTATCAGATGGAGGTTTTGTCGAGGGATTATCGGATGGTTCTATTGTATGTGCGTCAGTCGTGGGCGTCTCGGTTACAGGTGCTTCGGTTACAGGTGCTTCGGTTACAGGTGCTTCGGTTACAGGTGCTTCGGCTACAGGCGCCTCGGTGGCGGGCTCTGCCTTGGGCTGGGTTGTGGGGGCGGGCTGAGGCGCCTGGGTGACGACCTCTTCGGCCGGCGGCGCAGCCTCGTCTTCGGGTTGCTCTGCCAAGGCCAAGCTGGGCAGGAGCGCAAACAAAACAAGTATTAATGCCAACAAGCTGGCTCCGATTCTCCGTGATGTTTTCATGGTTGAACCTCCTTGATATCTTTGGTATCGCTCGGCAAGTCTTGTTGTGCTTGCGGCGGTGAATCGTCATCGGGGGTGAGGGGAGGATCCCCTTGCGGTGTGGGGGGAGTCGGATCTGCGGCATCCGGCTCGACCGAGGCGCGGCCGTTTAGCTCCACTGGTTTGGCTTCGGGCTCCTCTTCGGTGATCAGTGGAATGTCTGCCGGGTTGGGGTTGGTATCGTTTTGAATTACCCGTCCGTCCAGCAGCTGCACCACCCGGTCGGCATACTGGGCCAATTCGGGATCGTGAGTGACCATGATCAGCGTGGTGCCCTGTTCCTTGCAGATGGTGCGAATCAACCGAAGGATCTCCCGGGAGGTTTTTAAATCCAGGTTGCCGGTGGGCTCGTCGGCAAACAGTATCTTGGGCTTGGTGACCAGCGCCCGGGCAATGCCCACCCGCTGTTGCTGGCCGCCCGACATTTCGGTGGGCTTGTGGCGCATGTGGGTTTTGAGGCCGACAGCTTCGATGGTTTTGCGCGCCCGGCGCAGCCGCACATTTTTTTTGATGCCCTTATAAATCAGCGGCATGGCCACGTTGTCCAGAGCGGTGTGCATGGCGAACAAGTTAAAAGATTGGAACACAAAGCCAATGTTGTTCAGCCGAAAATCGACCAATTGGGATTCGCTCATGCGTTCAATCTGCTTGCCGGCGATGCGTATCCGCCCGCGGGAAGGCTTTTCAAGCCCTGCAATCATGTTGAGTAAAGTGGATTTGCCCGAACCGGAACGCCCGATGATGCAGGTGAATTCGCCGGGATAAATTTCCAGGCTCACGCTGTCCAGCGCACGCAGCTTGTTGCTGCCGATGACATAAACCTTGCTTACATCGTTCAAGGTGATGATCGGGTTTGTTTTTGTTTCTTCCAATTTCTATTCATCCCTCCAGGCCCGGCTGCACACAGGCAGCGCTGAGGATTATAATAAGACAAATCTTAACTATGTGTTTTGACTAAGGAAATTGCAGTTTGGTTGCTATATTCCATAGTTTTGCTACTCTTTCTTCTGCGTAGTGGCCTGAGTGCGGCTTTCTTGTAAGTTATTATTAAAAAACTAAAGTTGCCGATGAATATTTGGCCGACAGATGGTTATATATCAATGAGCTTTGATAAACTTGCCGCTAAATCAGGAGTATTACTGTTTTCTTACAGCATATGTCTGGATGTATTCTGGCAAACAGATCAATCTATTCTATGCGCTATGAGTGGTGAGTAAGCCAATATATTATCCCAGATTGAGCCTGGTGGGTCAAGCGCAGGCAGGGATTGCTCTTCTATTTATAATAGAAAGTCAACATTCAATTGATGTGAGACGATAAGCGTTGCGGTATAGTATATTTCTAAAGATATAATTGGACTCATTTGCCGGTGGGGTTGAGCACCTTTACCTTATGCGCTTGCTTGCGCAGGTAGGCAAAATCTTGTATACTGTGTATACGTTAAATTGTAGATGTACGTCCATTTGGAGGTTGTTTTATGGAAGGAAGATTTAAGACCGATATGGGATGGGTAACGGTCAACGAAGATGTTTTGCTTAGCGTGGCAGGGACAGCGACCCTTGAATGCTACGGCATCGTGGGCATGGCTTCCAAGCGCACCAAGGACGGTTTTGTTCAGCTGCTGGGCCGGGAAAACTTGTCCCGCGGCGTTAAGATTCGTTCGGTAGGGGAAAAGCTGGATATCGATTTGTTCATCATTGTGGAATATGGCATTTCCATCCGCGCTGTGGCCGAAACCGTTATTGAAACCGTCCGATATAAAGTGGAGAATTTTGCCGGGGTAGAGGTCAATCGTGTAAATATATTTGTAGAGGATATTCGAGTGTAGCGCGTTTGCACTTGAATAAGGAGGGTGAAATAGATTGACTTTGATGAAGATAGACGGCGAGATGCTGCGGGAGATGTTTCTCTCCGGTTCTGCGCTTTTGGATCAGAACAGACAAATGGTGGACGCGCTGAATGTATTTCCCGTGCCGGATGGAGATACAGGCACCAATATGTCTCAAACGATGACGGCGGCGGTTCGCGATCTGCAGCAACAAAAGGATTTGTCGGTTAACGATGTGGCCAACCTGGCGGCCAGCGGCGCGCTCAAAGGGGCTCGCGGCAACTCGGGTGTAATTTTGAGTCAGATTTTGCGCGGATTTTCCAGGGCGCTGGATGGCGCCGACAAAATAGACGCGCAATTGTTTGCTAAAGCTTTTAGGTTGGGTGCGGACACCGCTTACAAAGCGATTATGAAGCCCAAGGAAGGCACCATATTGACCGTGGCCCGCGTAATCGCCGAAGAAATAGAAAAAGAGGCGCTTAAGAACCAGGACTTGCTCCATTTGATGGATTATGTGGTGCAGGTTGGGGATGCAATTTTGCGTAAGACGCCGGACATGCTTCCGGTGCTTAAGCAGGCCGGCGTTGTGGACTCGGGCGGCAAAGGGCTTATGATAATCTATACCGGGTTTGCGGCGGCGCTGAGGGGTGAGCCGATAGAAAAGCTGGAGGTTGCAGCGATCGGTGAAACCGCGATTCCCGACACCTTTGCCGAGTTTGCCGACGACCACACCACTTTGGAAGAGATTAAATACGCATACTGCACTGAGTTTATCGTGGCTCACCCTAAGAGCAACGTAAACGAAAGCGATGTGGCCAAGCTGCGCAGGCGGCTGGAGCGCATTGGCGACAGCGTATTGGTTATCGGCGATCTTGAAGTGGTCAAAGTGCACGTGCACACAAACGAACCCGGTCGGGCGCTGCAAATGGCGATTGAGTTGGGCGAGTTGGACTCCATAAAGATTGACAATATGCTGGAAGAGTTCCGGGAGCGCATGGCTCAAAGGCAAGCGGAGGCTAAGGCCCAGCGAAAAGCGTTTGGCATAGTGTCTGTGGCGTTGGGCGACGGGCTGGTTGAGATATTTAACGATCTGTTGGTGGACAAGGTGGTAGACGGTGGCCAGACCATGAACCCCAGCATTGAAGATTTGCTGGAAGCCATCGAAGAGATTAATGCAGAATCGATTTTTGTGTTGCCCAACAACACCAACATCATTCTTGCTGCGCAGCAGGCGGCGGAATTGACGGAAAAGCAAGTTTATGTGATCCCTACCAAATCGGTGCCTATGGGCATTGCCGCGGCGGTCGCTTTCCAAGATGGGATGAGTCCCGAAGAGAATGTGGCCAACATGACCGAGGCGGCCGAGGCGGTACATACCGGTTCGATCACTTACGCTGTACGCGATACAAATTTTGACGGTAAACTCATTCACGAAGGCGACGTGATGGGACTCATCGACAACAAGGTCAGTTTGCTGGGCACCGACGTGGAGCGGGTTGCGATGCAGACCCTGGAGGAGATGAGCGACGACGATACCGAAATGATCACCATTTATTATGGCGAAGAAATTTCGGAGCAGCAGGCTCAGGCATTGTTTAGCAAGGTGGAAGAGCAATATCCGCTGTGCGATGTGGATATGCATCGAGGTGGCCAACCGCTGTATTACTATTTGCTGTCGGTAGAATAATTTTAGAACAACAACCCGTTTGCCGTTTTGGCGGCGGGTTTGTTTTTCGTAGGGGGATAGATTGTGGACATTCAGCTGAAAGATTTGCCGGGTATCGGCCCGGCTAGGCTGAAAGCGTTTGAAAGCGCGGGCATTCACAGCGTGCGTGAGCTTGTAGAATACCTGCCCAGCGGCTATAGGGACTTATCGGACAGGCGGCCGCTTTCCAGCTTGAAAGCGGGGGATGAAGCGGCGGTTTTGGTGCAGATATCTGGAAGTGTGCGGGAATTTCGAAAAGGCAAGCTGACCATTACCAACGCGCACATTGAAGACGACAGCGACCGAATCGCCGTTGTGTGGTACAACCAGCCCTGGCTGAAAAAGAACTTGCCGCCCGGCAGGCAACTGCTTTTGTATGGAAGGGTGGAGGCCAAGGGTGGGCGGCTGACCATGGTGTCGCCGGTTTTTGAGCAGGGAGAAGGCATTCAACCCATTTATAAGCCGATCCCGGGTATCAGCAACAAACTGCTCAGGGAGTGCATGCAGATTGCGCTCAGCGTTTACCAGGGCCAGTGGCCCGACGAACTTCCCTATGAGTTTAGGCTGCGTCACGGCCTTTGCGAGCGCAATTACGCGATGCAAAACGCCCACAACCCCATCAGCCACGAGGCGCTCAAGATGGCGCGCTGGCGCATCAGCTTTGAAGAGCTGTTATTGTATCAGGTGGCGTTGTGGATTGTGCGCGGTCAGCAAAAAGAGGGCGTAATCATAAAGAGCGAAGCAAGCCAACTGGACGCGTTTTGGAATGCCCTTGCGTTTGCGCCCACCGATGCCCAACGGCGTGTGCTTTGGGAGGTGGCCCAGGACATGGCGGCCCAAACGCCCATGGCGCGCATGGTACAGGGCGATGTGGGCAGCGGCAAAACTGCGATAGCATTTGGAGCGCTGTATCTGGCGGCACAGCAGGGTTACCAGGCTGCGCTGATGGCGCCGACCGAGATTTTGGCGGCGCAGCATTTGGAAAGCGCAAAAAAAATCCTAGAACCGCTGGGGGTGCGCTGCGGGCTGCTCACCGGAAGCTTAACGCCCAAAGAGAAGAAATTGGCCCACGAAGCCATTGCGGCCGGAGATTGGCAGGTGGCAATCGGCACCCATGCGCTGATTTCCGAAGGGGTGGAATACAGAAAACTGGGGCTCGTGGTTACCGACGAACAACACCGGTTTGGAGTGAAACAGCGCACCAAGCTGAGCGCCAAGGGGGAGGAAGGGCCCAACGTATTGGTCATGACGGCCACGCCGATTCCCCGGACATTATCGCTGGTGCTGTATGGAGATTTGGACGTTTCGGTTGTGGACGAATTGCCGCCGGGCAGACAGCCTGTGAAGACCAAGATTGTGCCCGAGCGCAAACGTATGGGTATGTACGGCTTTTTGCGTGAACAGGTGGGCAAAGGACGGCAGATTTATGTGGTCTGCCCTTTGGTGGAAGATTCCGAAGCGGTGGAAGCCCAGTCGGCCGAACAGTTGTACAAAAAATTGCAAGATGAATGGCTTAAAGGGCTCAGGATCGGATTAGCTCATGGCAAGATGAAACCGGCGGAAAAAGAAGAAGTGCTGGCGGCATTTCATAGCGGCGAGCTGGATGTGCTGGTGGCGACCACGGTGATTGAGGTGGGCATTAATGTGCCAAACGCCACTGTAATGGTGGTGGAAAATGCCGAACGATTCGGGCTTGCCCAGCTGCATCAGTTGCGGGGCAGGGTGGGGCGCGGCAGCGAAGAGTCCTGGTGTTTTTTGATGGCAGAGCCCACCGAACGGTTAAAAATGTTGACTCAGACCAACGACGGATTTGTGGTGGCTCAAAAGGATCTGGACCTGCGCGGACCGGGGGAGTTGTTTGGTGCAAGGCAATCGGGCTTGGCGGGGGCTATGGCTAGCGCTTTGAGCGCCGATACCAACCTGCTGAAGGAAACCCACGATGCGGCACGGGAGCTGCTCAAACAGCCGGATAGAGAGGAGACCAGAACGGTAATTAGCCTGGCGCAAAGCGTATTTGAACGCCGGTTAAAGGATATTGCATTCAACTGACACGACCACGACGCTTATAAGGGGGAGCTAAATACAATGAAGCAAACGATTTTGGAAAATCCGATTTGTGCAATTTTGAGGCATGTACCCGACGACCTGTTTGAACCGTATGTCAAGTCTATCTACCAAGGTGGTGTGCACATGTTTGAGGTGGCGCTCAATACCAAGGACGCTTACAGCCAGATCCGACGATTGCGCAAAATATTCGGCGGCGATGCGCTTGTAGGTGCGGGTACGGTGATTTCTTTGGAGCGGTGCAAAAAAGCGCAAGATGCAGGGGCTCAGTTTTTCCTGACACCTTCGGCGAGTCAGGTAACCCTCGAGTTTTGCGTGAAACACTCTATGCCCTTGCTGCCCGGCGTCATGACGCCTACTGATGTGGCAACCTGTTTGGAATATGGTTTTAGCACGCTTAAGCTATTTCCGGCGGGGAATCTTCAAGAAAATTATATAAAGAACCTGAAAGGGCCTTTTGATGAAACCGATTATGTGGCGGTGGGCGGCGTTACCCAGCACAACCTGCAACGCTTTTTCCGCAATGGATTTATCGGCGTAGGCATGGGCAGTGCGCTGGTGCCCAACAACCTCATTGAAGAGCAGCGCTGGGAGCATGTATCCAACCATGTGGCAGCGCTTCTCGCCAGTGTGAGGGAGGCAATGCCCAGTGAAGATTAAACAGGTTAACACCTATTTGGTGCGTCCGCGCTGGGGATTTGTAGAAATTGTGACCGATGAAGGCTTGAGCGGCTGGGGCGAAGCGGTCATAGAAGGCAAGGCGTCCACTGTCCAGGCTTGCGTGGAGGAAATGGCTCCCTACCTGGTTGGCAAGGATGCGCGCCGGACAGAAGACATATGGAACACGCTGTACCGCGCGGCATTCTATCGCGGCGGCCCGGTGCTGATGAGCGCCATTTCGGGTATAGACCAGGCGCTTTGGGACATCAAAGGGAAGGCCCTGGGAGTACCGGTGTATGAGCTTATGGGCGGGGCATGCCGCGAAAAGATCAAGGTGTATTCTTGGATTGGCGGGGATCGCCCCAGCGATGTGGCCAACGAGGCGTTGGCCAAAAAAACTCAGGGCTTTCAGGCCATCAAGATGAATGCCACCGAAGAAATGCAGTACATAGACAGCTATGAAAAGGTGGATGCGGTGCTGGATAGGGTGGCAGCCATCAGGGAAAAGGCCGGCAAGTATTTTGGCATCGCCGTGGATTTTCATGGACGGGTTCACAAGCCTATGGCCAAAATATTGGCCAAGAAGCTGGAAGATTATGATCTTATGTTTATTGAAGAGCCGGTTTTGTGCGAGCACATGGATGAATTTCAAGAGGTTGCTCGCGCCAGCAACATCCCGATTGCTACTGGGGAACGCCTATTTTCCAAGTACGATTTCAAACGGTTGTTGCAGGCCGGAGGAGTGGACATCATTCAGCCGGATTTATCCCACGCCGGCGGAATTACCGAGGTGAAGAAGATTGCAGCCATGGCCGAAGCGTACGACGTAGCGTTGGCGCCCCACTGTCCGCTGGGGCCCATAGCGTTAGCGGCCTGCATACAGGTGGATGCCACGAGCTACAACGCGGTAATCCAAGAGCAAAGCATGGGCATTCATTACAACAAGGGGAAGAGCGTGTTGGATTATTTGCTGAATCCCGAGGTCTTTGAGTTTGTAGATGGGTGGGTCAACTTGCCCGAGGGGCCGGGGCTGGGTGTCGAGATCAACAAGGATTTGGTGCAGCAGGAAAACGTGACGCCTCACAGCTGGGTGAACCCGGTTTGGCGCCATGAGGACGGCTCGATTGCCGAGTGGTAAGCTAAAGCTTTTGCGGACAAGGAAAGCGCGGTTGCAATCTGCTCATTCGCTGAGCTATAATGTGCTGATTAAACAAAAATTTTGCGCAAATTAACTGGAGGAATAGTGTGGCAAGGACAAACAAAACACTGCGCTGGGTGCTGAGCTTGTTGCTCACCGCAGCGATGATCGGTGGGATATGGTTTTTTTCTTTAGAAAATGCTACCGATTCCGCTATGCGCTCAGACAAAATCATCAAGTTGCTGGAAAAGCTTTTCGGGCTGGATGCTGCAACGATGAACGTGCGCAAAATCGCCCATTTTGTGGAATATGCTATCTTGGGCGGCTGGATGATGGCGCTTTTGTGGATCAACGGAAAGATTCGCATGCAAAACTTGGTAAATATATTGTTTATAGGACTTTTGACTGCGGTTGCGGACGAAAGCATACAAATGTTTACCGGGCGGGTTGCCTCCGTTTCAGATATATTGCTGGACGGGGCGGGATTCGTTTGCGGGCTGGCTGTGGTTGCGTTGATTCGGTCGGTATCGGTTGGTTTGCGAAGTAATTAGTTGTCTGATGGAAATCATAAAGAGGCTGCTTTAAGCGGCCTCTTTTTTGATTTTGGATTGAAGCTAGTTGTTTAATAAAATACCGCGGAAATAAGCGTGAGCGAATGTCGAATTTTGGAAAGCAAAAGACAGTGCCACATTTTGGGATTTGCTATGGCTATGAAATCATATTCAATCGTGGTATACTTACCCTTGTGTATCTTAAAGAAGGTTTAGCTATTGAAACGGAGGAAAAGAACGATGGAAAACACGAACAAGAGAACCCGTTGGGTGCTGAGCTTGCTGGTCACCGCCATATTTTTGGGCGCCATGTGGATATTTTCATTTACCGGACAGGCAGATACCCCATCCCATTTTGACCATGTGGGCAGATTGATCCGTGGCTTGTTTGGCCTGAATCCGAAATGGTTTGATTTGGTTAAAGTTGCGCACCTTTTGCAATATGGATTGCTGGGTGCTTGGCTGATGGTTGTGCTTTGGATCAATGGCAAAGTTAACTTTCAAAACGTAGTCAATATGGTTTATGTGGGAGGAACGGCTGGCCTTGTGGATGAGTGCATACAGCTGTTCAACGATCGGGGTTCGGTGACCAACATATTGGCGGACGCGGCGGGTGTTGTGGTTGGGATTGCTATTGTGGCGGCGGTGCGCGCTATCGTGAAAGCGCTGCGCAGCTAAACGACACATTTTTTATCTATACTAAATATGCGAAAGATTGAATTCTGGAGTATATTTATTTATGTGCGGCTTTTTTGAGTGCACGATTGAATGTGGTAAAATTATAGAGTATAATTAACGCGTATATAATCTTTGAAAATCTGTATTTGTAGGAAAGAGGTAATTTTTATATGGGTAGTGTGCACGTGATCGATCATCCTTTAATTCAACACAAGGTATCGTTGATGAGAGATAAAAATACTGGTTCCAAAGAATTTCGCGAGTTGTTGGAAGAAGTGGCCATGCTGATGGCTTATGAAGTAACCCGCGAATTGCCTTTGGAAGAAATAGAAGTAGAAACCCCGATGCAAAAGTGCAAGACCAAGGTGCTTTCCGGAAAGAAATTGGGCATTATTCCGATTCTTCGTGCCGGACTCGGCATGGTGGATGGAATCCGCAAATTGGTTCCGGCTGCGAAAGTCGGCCATATAGGTTTGTATAGGGATCCTCAAACGATGAAACCGGTGGAATACTATTGCAAGTTGCCGGCCGATGCTCAGGAACGCGAGCTGATTTTGGTGGATCCCATGTTGGCGACGGGCGGATCGGCTGCGGCAGCTATAGACTTTCTAAAGAAACGCGGCTGCAGATCGATCAAACTGGTGAGTTTGATTGGTGCACCGGAAGGTATTGAGAGGGTGCATTCCGAACATCCGGATGTCAGTATATTTATTGCTGCGGTGGATGAGAAACTGGACGAGCATGGCTATATTGTCCCCGGACTTGGCGATGCGGGAGACCGCTTGTTTGGAACCAAATAGGCCAAGCCTTATGATTATCACTTAGAAGGGCGGTGGGGTATTTGTCGTTGGATTTGCTTACAGAAATAGAAGAGACAGAAGCGCTGGCTGAGGCGATTAAGCAAGAGGCGATAGCGGAAGCGCGCGAGATGATTAAGGCGGCGGAGGAAGCCATCCTTGCCGCTGAACGGGATGCGGCAAAAGAGGCCCGCGAGGATGCTGCGAGTGTGGTGGACGAAGCTGAAGTAGGTGCCCAGGATCAGATTCGCGCCCTTGAAATTCGCAAAACGTCGGAGCGTAAGCTGCTGAGGGACTCGGGCATCGGGCGGATAGACCGGGCAGGCGCATTTATATTTGAAAGGGTTGTGGGCCATGGCGATCGTTGAGATGAGCAAAATCACATTGCTGGGTATGGATCAAAGCCGTGGAAAGCTGCTGAAGTTGATGCAGCGCATGCGGTGTGTTCATATTGCCCACAATGATGAGGAGGCGCTTCAAAAATACATAGACCATGACCATAGCCGCCAGGAAGATATATCGCGGCGATTAACCCGGATAGATTGGGCCATTGCCCAGTTGGCCAAATATGACAACCGGAAGAAGAGCATGTTTGCCCAGCGTCCAACGATGGACGAAGCTGCAATCGAAAGCAGCAAGCACTATTTAGGGCAAGGAATGGAAGTCGTTGCCCAGTTGGAGAAGTTTGAAAGAACCAAGGCTGATCTCACGTCCGAAGAGGCCAAGATCGTGAGTTTGCTTAAGCAGCTGCAGCCGTGGAAGGATTTGGCTGTGCCGCTGGGCAAACTGGGCGACACTGGTGCGACCCGCGTGCAGCTCCAACAGATTCCAAACCGCGGATTGCAAACCTATATTCAGCGGTTGCAACAGCTGTCCGTACCAGCTTCGTTACAGCTGATATCTCAAGATGCGGCCCAGGCCAGCGTTTTGGTGATTTGTCACTTGTCCGTTTCCACAGAGATGGCCCAGTTAGCCGGCGAGTTTGGCGCGAACGTGATTGGGTTTTCAGAATTTAAAGACAGGCCTGACATGGAGATAGACCGCTTGGAAAGCCGCCTTAAGCGCATAGGTGAGGTGCGGGAGCAGCTGCTCAATCAGCAAAAAGATACTGCGACTGAAATTGACAAGCTGCGCATTTTGCGCGATGTGGAAGCGATGCGCTTGAGTCGGCGCAAAGCCGATCAGCAGTTGCTCAAGACCAAAAGCACCTTTTTGCTTACGGGCTGGATCCCGACGAATATCCAGGAGAGTTTTGCGCAGCGGGCAAAAAAAATCGCGCCCGATTGCCAAATTGAGTTTTCACTCCCTGATGACGATGAAAAGCCGCCCACGCTGCTGCACAACAGGCGCGGGTTTGCCCCGTTTGAGAGCATTATCGGCTTGTATTCGTTGCCCGATCCCCGGGGGCTGGATCCGACCGCAGTGATGGCGCCTTTCTTTGTCTCCCTTTTCGGCATGATGGTGTCGGATGCCGGGTATGGCATCGTGTTGGCCCTATTGGCAGCGCTGTACAGCTGGAAAGTGAAGCCGCGGGGCATGGTGGGCCAAACCGCGAAAGTGTTAATCTTCGGTGGAATTGGAACCATATTCTGGGGAGCGATGTATGGTGGCTGGTTTGCTATGGAGGGAATCAAGCCTATATTGCTTGCCCCCATGGAGTCCCCGCTGGAAATGATGATTTTGTGTTTGGCGGCCGGAGCGGTGCACATGCTTTTTGGAATGGGTGTCGCCATATATATGAACGTCAAACGCGGCAAGTGGCTGGATGCGGTGTTCGATCAAGGATCGTGGTTGGTCGTTTTTGCAGGCATCGGAGTGCTGATGGTCAATCAAACCGTGGGGCTTGGACTGATGGCTCTGGGTGCGCTGACTATTGTGCTGACGGCGGGTAGACACAAGGAGGCCAATGTATTCTCCAAATTGCTCAGTGGTTTTGGCGCGTTGTATGACATCAGCGGCTATTTTGGCGATGTGCTTTCCTATATTCGTTTGTTTGGAATGGGCCTGGCTACCGGCGTTATCGGTATGGTAATAAACACGGTGGCCACCATGTTAATGAGAAGCCCGTTAGGCATTATCGCCGGGGTGCTCGTATTGATCGGTGGGCATGCGTTTAACCTGTCTATCAATGCTTTGGGCGCTTATGTGCACGCCAGCCGGTTGCAGTATATTGAATTCTTTGGCAGGTTTTATGAGTCCGGAGGCTATGCATTTTCACCGCTTCGCCCTGAAACCAAATATGTGGACATACAAATGGAAGATGGATTATAATGTAAGCCAAAGGCTTATAATTGAGCAATGTTATCAATAATTTTGAAGGAGGACTTTCACGATGGATTGGACTGCGTCATTGGGACAAATATTGGCTTTTTTTGGTGCTTTTGCGGCGGTTTTTTTGGCGGGATTTGGATCTGCTAGGGGTGTGGCCTTGGCGGGCCAGGCCAACGCAGGCGTTACCGCGGAAAACCCGGATGTGTTTGGTCAGGCGTTGGTTATGCAGCTGCTCCCTGGTACTCAAGGCATTTACGGCTTCCTGATTGGCTTTATCGTTATTCAAAAGATGGGCATTGTCGGTGGGGGCGGATTGGTGCCGGTTACGATTGCACAGGGCATTATGATTTTGATCGGCTGTCTCCCCATTGCGATTTTGGGTTTTCTTTCTGCAGTCTTGCAAGGCCGGGTAGCAGCTTCGGCTATCGGTTTGCTGGGACGCAGGAGCGACGCCGGCGGTCAAGGTATTTTGATGACCGTAATGGTGGAAACCTATGCGATTCTAGCCTTGTTGGCTTCCTTCTTGATGGTTTTCTGGATCCTTTAATGAAAAAGGGCAATGGTATGTTGTCGGAAGGGAGGTGCCGGTGAGTTGAATGTGGATGCGATCAAACAAAAAATCCTGGAAGATGCCCGTCAAGCGGCAGCGCGCACGCTGGAAGAGGCTGGCGAGCGCGCTCGGCAGATCCGTTTGAATTCGGAAGAAAAGATGCTTGAGCTGCGGATGCAGCAGCTGAAGCAGGCGGAGCAAGACGGAAGCGACGCCCACGAGCGTATGATTCGCATGGCCGAATTGGAAGAGCGCAAAAAGGATTTGGCGACTAAGCGCGAAGTGATAGATCAGGCTTTTGAAAATGCGTTAGAACGCATGCGCGGCATGGATATTACGATGGCTCAGATTTTTTTGAAAAGATTGTTGTTGGAAGCCGCAGACGGCACCGAGCAAATTCTTGTGGACGAGCGGGATGCGGCACTGTATACCGATTCTTTTTTGCATGAGGTGAATGCGGCGCTCGTTAAAAAAGGGCTGAGCGGTGAACTTCGCTTGAGCTCGGAGCGGCGCCCTTTGGGTGGCGGGTTTGTATTGCTGCGCCAAGGCGTGGAAATCAACTGCACCTATAGTGCGGTGATTAAGCAGATGAAACCGGATTTGGAAGCCGATGTGGCGGCTATTTTGTTTCAATAATTAAGAGATTGAAAATTAAGAGATTGAACGGGAATCAAAATTAAGAAATATTCGATGAGATTGATTCGAGTAAGCGTGTGTGGAAGGAGGGATGGGTATGCCTCAAGGCAGCAACGCCTACGCGGTTGGGCGCGTGCGCGGCTTGGAACGCGGATTGTTGTCGGCTGTGGCGCTTAGACAGCGGCTAATGGGCGCTGAAACCCCTGAAGAGGTGGCCCGTGCCCTGAGTGAAATGGGCTGGGGCGAGTGTAAGACACAAAAGGATGTAGAGATTGCCGCCGAAGCTCAGGTGTTCTGCGCTTGCGAACTGGTTAAGGAATGTACGACTGATCCGGATGCCACTGACTGTTTCTTATACCCTTACGATTATCTAAACATTAAGCTTTTGCTCAAAGCGCGCATATTGAATATAGAGCCGGGAGAACTATCCCGCTGTGGCACCATAGACTTAAGTTTGTTGGAACATGCGGTTCAGGAAAATAACTACAAAGAGCTTCCGGATTTTTTAGCCGAAGATATGCGGCGCATAGAGGACCATATCGCGCACACGCCCAACCCGCTTTATATTGATGCCGAAGTGGATAAGAGCATGTTTGCGATTATTGAGAAACGCATGAGCAAGTGCAAAGAAAAGGTGTTTTGCGATTATTTTTCGGCACGCGCAGATTTGACAAACATTTTAATCGCCTGGCGGGTGGCCAACATGGGCAGGGAAGCCGAAGTTGCTCTGCAGCTCTTTGTTGCCGGCGGAAGCTTTTCTCAGCAGCAGCTAAGCGAACTGGCCCAGGATCCACTGATTGCCAAAGCTTTGGTTCGCGGCAAAGCCTATGAAGGCATGGCGAGCGCGGCGATCGCCCAAGGCAACGCCGCTCTGCTTGAAAAACTGGCTGACGATTATGGGTTGGCCATCATGCGTGTCCATCGTTATGAACCCACCAGTCTGATCCCGCTGATTGGTTATCTCTTAGCCAAACAGCGGGAAGCGGCGGCATTGCGGTTGATTGTGACCGCAAAAGCGGTGCGCATGCCTGATGATAAGCTTCATGAAAGGCTGCGTGAACTGTATGAGTAACAAAATAGGGGTAATCGGTGCCCGTCATGAAGTGCAGGCATACAGGGCTGTGGGATTGAATGTGGTGGCGGTGGCGTCGGCGGAAGAAGCCGCCCGCACCGTGTTTCAAATGGCGCAGGACAATTACAGCGTTATCTTTATTACTGAAGAACAGGCCAAGTTGATTCCCGACACTTTGCAGCGCTACAAGAGCCAGCCGCTGCCTGCAATTATTCCAATTCCGGGTAGCCAGGGCTCCAGCGGTTTTGCGATGAAGTTGTTGCGCGATAATGTGGAGAAGGCGGTCGGGGTCGACATATTATTCCAGAAAGAAGGTTGATATAGATGCAACAGGGAACCATAGTAAAAGTTGCGGGACCACTGATTGTGGCTGAAGGCATGAAGGACGCCACAATGTACGATGTGGTTCGCGTGTCAGATCAAAACTTGATCGGTGAAATCATCGAGATGCGTGGGGATCGGGCATCTATTCAGGTATATGAGGAAACGGCGGGCATCGGGCCCGGAGAGCCGGTTTATACCACGGGAAGCCCTCTTTCTGTAGAGCTTGGGCCTGGGCTGATCGAAGCGATTTTTGACGGAATTCAGCGCCCCTTGACTGAGATCCGGAAGGTTTCCGGAGATCGAATCAGCCGGGGCATTCAGGTGGATGCATTGGACCGCGAGCGCAAATGGCAGTTTGAACCGATGGCCAAGATCGGAGAAAAGATGGCGGCCGGGGACATACTGGGCACGGTGCAGGAAACCCCGGTGGTCGAGCACAGGATTATGGTCCCGGTGGGCTATGAGGGCACGCTGGAGTCGATAGAAAAGGGCGAATTTACGGTTGATCAGCCTATCGCTAAGCTGCGTACGCATTCGGGAGAGGTCATCGAACTGACGATGATGCAAAAATGGCCGGTGCGAAAGGGGCGCCCCTATTTGCGGAAGATGGCACCGGAATCGCCGATGATTACCGGTCAGCGGGTTATTGATACCTTTTTCCCGATTGCCCGCGGCGGTGTGGCTGCGATCCCCGGCCCTTTTGGTAGCGGCAAGACCGTGGTGCAACACCAGCTGGCCAAATGGGCGGATGCCGATATTATCGTGTATGTGGGCTGCGGCGAGCGGGGCAACGAAATGACCGACGTGCTCACCGAATTCCCTCACTTGCACGATCCGCGCACGGGCCAGACGCTGATGAAGCGTACCGTGCTCATCGCCAACACATCTAACATGCCGGTGGCAGCGCGGGAAGCTTCGGTGTACACCGGAATTACGATTGCCGAATATTTCCGGGATATGGGATACAAGGTGGCCATCATGGCTGACTCCACTTCGCGTTGGGCCGAGGCGCTGCGCGAGATGTCCAGCCGATTGGAGGAAATGCCGGGCGACGAAGGCTATCCCGCCTACCTGTCCAGCCGGATTGCCGAGTTTTATGAGCGTGCGGGCTGGGTGCAAACCCTGGGTCGGGATGGACGCGAGGGCGCAATTTCTGCCATCGGTGCGGTTTCCCCGCCCGGCGGTGACATTTCAGAGCCGGTTAGCCAGGCGACTTTGAGGATTGTGAAGGTGTTCTGGGGCTTGTCGGCTTCGCTGGCCTATCAGCGCCATTTCCCGGCGATTGATTGGTTGCAGTCCTACTCCCTGTATGTGGACAATATTTCCAAGTGGTTTTACGACAATGTGGCCATCGACTGGAATGATTTGCGCAGCGAGGCGTTGCGCATACTGCAGGAAGAGTCGGGGCTCAATGAAATCGTGCGCTTGGTGGGCGTGGACGCGCTCAGCTGGCAAGACCGCTTGACGCTGGAAGTTGCCCGCTCTATACGCGAAGACTACCTGCATCAAAACGCATTTGACGATGTGGACACCTACACATCGCTGGAAAAACAATACAAGATGCTGCGGCTAATTTTGGAATTTTATCACCGCGGTTTAAAGACGCTGGAAACCGGGACGGAGCTGAAACGAGTGTTGTCCCTGGCGGTGCGCGAGCGTATAGGGCGTGCCAAATATATTCCGGAAGACCAGTTAAAAGAGTTTGATGTCATCGAATCTGAACTGGTGGATCAAATGAGCGAGCTGGCTGAAGGAGGGATATAGCATGCTGAAAGAATACCGCACGATTCGTGAAGTGGTGGGGCCGCTCTTGTTGGTGGAAGGCGTAAGCGGTGCCAAATACGAAGAGCTGGTGGAGATCGTTCAGGAGGACGGCGAAACCAGAAATGGACGGGTGCTGGAGGTAAACGGCGATAAGGCCATCGTTCAGTTGTTTGAGGCATCTCAGGGGTTGAAGATCGACACGGCCAAGGCCAGATTTTTGGGCAGGCCCATAGAGTTGTCGGTTTCCGAAGAGATGTTGGGGCGCGTGTTTGATGGCATGGGCCGTCCCAAGGATGGCGGCCCTGAATTAATTGCTGAAATGCGGCTGGATATGAATGGATCGCCCATGAATCCGGTGGCGCGCGACTATCCTAATGAATTTATTCAGACTGGGGTTTCAGCCATCGACGGGCTGAACACGCTCGTACGCGGGCAAAAGTTGCCGGTATTTTCGGGATCTGGATTGCCCCACGCCCAGTTGGCGGCGCAGATTGCGCGCCAGGCCAAAGTGCTGGATCAAGGCGAAAGCAACTTTGCGGTGGTGTTCGGCGCCATTGGCATTACCTTTGAAGAAGCCGACTTTTTCATCAGCGATTTTAGGCGCACCGGGGCGATAGATCGGGCTGTGTTGTTTACGAACCTGGCCAACGATCCGGCGATTGAGCGTATTGCGACCCCCCGAATGGCCCTTACCGCGGCTGAATACTTGGCTTTTGAAAAGGGCATGCACGTGCTGGTAATATTGACCGATTTAACCAACTACGCGGAAGCGCTGCGCGAAGTTTCGGCTGCGCGCAAGGAAGTGCCCGGGCGGCGGGGCTATCCGGGCTATCTATACACCGACTTGGCTTCCCTATACGAGCGAGCCGGGCGAATATTGGACAACGACGGATCGGTCACGCTGATTCCCATTTTGACCATGCCCGAAGACGATAAAACCCACCCGATTCCGGACTTGACCGGCTACATAACGGAAGGACAGATTATTTTAAGCAGGGAGTTGAACAACCGGGGTATTCAACCGCCTATTGATGTGCTACCTTCCTTGAGCCGTTTGAAAGACCAGGGTATTGGGGAAGGCAAGACCCGGGAAGACCATGCGCCCACCATGAACCAGCTATTTGCCGCCTATTCCAGAGGCAAGGAGGCCAAAGAGCTGGCGGTTATTTTGGGTGAGGCCGCCCTTAGCGATGCCGATAAACTATATGCTGCCTTTGCCGACCGATTTGAGCAGGAATATGTATCGCAGGGCTATGAGACCAACCGCACCGTAGAGCAGACGTTGGATTTGGGCTGGGAGTTGTTAAGCACATTGCCCAGGGCGGAACTGCGCCGGATTCGGGACGATATGTTGGATCGGTATATTCCTAAAGAACAGCCCACCGAGGAGGGCTGAGCATGGCAATCATGAACATAAACCCAACCCGCATGGAAATGACCAGACTCAAGCGCAGGCTGGTCGTTGCGGTGCGCGGGCACAAGCTGCTTAAAGACAAGCGCGACGAAATGATGCGCCGGTTTGTCGGCCTGATTCGGGAAAACGCAGCGTTGCGCGAAAGGGTGGAAGCAAAGATCGCGGCGGCCATGGGCGAGTTTGCGCTGTGCCGCGGCGTTATGGAGCCCCAAATGTTGGATGCAGCGCTTTTGTATCCGGCGCGTTCGGTGGATGTTGAAGTGGGCCGAAAGAATATTATGTCGGTAGACGTTCCCACCATTCGCGTAGTGGAAGACTCCTTGCAAAAGACGGTGCTTTCCTACGGTTTGGCGCAAACGTCGGCCCAGTTGGATGGCGCCATAGCGGGGCTAGCGGAGGTGCTGCCCGATATGGTGCGCCTGGCTGAAATAGAGAAGACATGTAACCTGTTGGCCGATGAGATCGAAAAAACGCGCAGGCGGGTAAATGCGCTGGAATATGTGATGATTCCGGATATTGAAGAGACCATCAAACATATATCCATGAAGCTTGAGGAAAATGAGCGCAGCAACCTGACCCGGTTGATGAAGGTTAAAGACATGATTGCTGAGCGCAGCGGAGAAATGTAAATAAAAAACGCTTTTGTTTTTACAAAAGCGTTTTTTATATTTTGGCACATGAAAGTGGTTACTTACGGCTTCAAGGAGTCCAGCAGGGCATCGGCCATTTTCAGTCCGTCTACCGCTGCCGACATGATCCCTCCGGCATATCCAGCGCCCTCGCCGCAGGGGAATATGCCCTGGACAGAAGCCTGTCCACTGGCATCTCTCGGGATGCGCGCCGGAGAAGAAGAGCGGGTCTCCACCCCGGTCAACAGCGCACCGGAGTGGTCAAACCCCTGTAGGCGCCGAGCCAAAATAGGAAGCGCTTGGCGCAGGGAATCAATTGCAAATCCGGGTAAGCAATCGTCTATTTGGGTGTAAGTCACGCCGGGCAGATAACTGGGCAGCACATCCCCTGGCCCTTGGGACGGACGACGATTCAAAAAATCGCCCACCCGTTGCGCGGGAGCTTTGAAGTTTTTGCCACCCAGCTGAAAAGCTTGTTGCTCCCACCGGTATTGAAACGCGACGCCGGCAAGGGGATGGGATGACTCAAAGTCTTCGGGAGAAACGCTGACCAGAAGCGCACTGTTGGCATTTTGGCCTGCGCGGGCGTAAGCGCTCATGCCGTTGGTGACTACGGTGCCTTCGGAGGAAGAGGAAGCCACCACATGCCCTCCGGGGCACATGCAAAAGGTATAGACGCCGCGATTGTTGGGCAATTTACAAGAAAGTTTATATTCGGCTGCGCCCAAGCTTGGATGCCCGGCAAAGCTTCCGTATTGGGCGCGGTTAATCATTTGTTGACGGTGTTCTATGCGCACCCCGATGGAAAAGGGTTTTGCCTCCATATGAACGCCGGATTGGTGGAGCATGGTAAAAGTATCTCTGGCGCTATGACCGATGGCGAGGATCAAATGATCGGTGCAAAGTTGTTCTACCTCTCCATTTTGACTGCGCAGGATGATGCCGCAAAGCCGATTGTTGTCAACGAGCAACCCATCCAGCTTGGTTTCGAAACGGACCTCACCGCCCAGCGCTTCGATTTGTTTGCGGATAGAACATACCACTGCGGGTAGTTTATCGGTGCCGATGTGGGGCTTGGCCAAATACAAAATTTCGGTCGGGGCGCCGTGCTCAGCCAATGTTTCCAGCACCGTCTTGCATCGGGGATCGCTGATCCCGGTGGTCAATTTGCCGTCGGAAAAAGCGCCGGCACCGCCCTCGCCAAATTGTACGTTGGATTCGGGATCCAGCTTGGCTTCTTTCCAGAAACGGTTTACCGAACGTCGGCGATTTTGCACATCCTGCCCTCGTTCTAAAACCACGGGGCGTAAGCCGGCTTCCGCCAGACGCAAAGCGGCAAACAAACCGGCCGGCCCCAACCCGACAATCACTGGGCTGTGCGCTGGCGAGTGTGCCTGGGATTGATTTTTAGGTGCACCAGACGAACTTGGCTGTAAGATTGCGGCTTGCAGCTGGCGCGGTTTTTGCGCCAGCGCTTTGCGTTCATCGGTGTGTAAGCTTACGCCGAGCGTAAGCACGAAATGCACGTTGTTTTTATTGCGCGCATCCACCGATTTTTTAATTAATTGCACCTTGCTGATGTTTTGAATTGGAACGTTCAGCGCTTGCGCGGCCAATGTTTCAAGGGTAACATTGTATGAATCCAGCGGACATTTTAGATTGGTAATTTGGATCATTGGTTATTAACTCCTTAAAAAGTTGGCGGCATTTTGGCCTGCGGTAAGCCCGGAAGCCCAAGCCCATTGTAGATTATAACCGCCACAATCGCCGTCTACGTCCAGCACTTCGCCGCAGGCAAACAATCCTCTGTGTAGACGCGATTGCATGGTCTGGGCGTCGAAAAAGTCGGTGTTCAGGCCACCGGCGGTGGCTTGAGCTTGTGCGAAGGTCTGGGTGCCCACAACACGTAAGGACCAGCCGCACATCAGTTGCGCCAAGCTTTTCAGTTCAGCACGGCTTAAGCTTTTCGCAGGGCGTGAAAGCGGAGCGCCTCCACACAACTTTATCAAGGTTTGCCCTAAGCGCTTGTTGAGCATTCCGGTAAGAAAATTCTCCAGCGTGCGTTCGGGCATCGTGGCTGTGCGCTGTTGCAACGTATGAAAGGTGTCGTGTATATTTTGGGGCCATACTTGTAGATTGACTTGAACGTCGGCCTTAGGGTTTTGCGCAAGCGCTGCCGAAGCCACCCGGGACAGTTGTAGGATTGGTGGACCGGACAGCCCATATTCGGTGAAGAGCACCTCTCCGACTTCGGTTTGTTTATGTGCTTTGTCCACGTATATTGATACTTTTCCGTTGTATTTAATGCCTTTCAAAGGGCGAATGGCTTCGGTTTCTGTTTTCAACTGAACGATGGACGGATAGCAAGGGGTGACCTTATAGCCCAATTTTTTGAGTACGCTTAATCCGCTTTCACTGCCACCCAGGTTGGGAGCGGTTTGTCCACCTGCGGCCCAAATGATGGCTCTGGCCATCAAATCTGGGCGATCCTTTAATTGAATGATGAAGCCATTCTTGGTTGGTTGGATGTTTTTGACCAAACAGTCGCAAACTTCATCTACTTTGTGAGCGGCCAAGGACAAGCGCAGCACATCCAAAACCGAAGACGCCTGGTCGCTGGTGGGGTACACCTTTCCGTCTAGCTCTTCTTTGGTGCAAACGCCTAGCTTATCTAGGTACGCCCGTACTTTTTGAGGCGGAAAGGATTGCATGGCGGGCAAAACAAACCGATGGTCTGCTCCGTGGTAGTTTTTTACACTTGCAGTCATGTTGGTGATGTTGCACCGGCCGTTTCCGGTGGCGGCCAGTTTTTTGCCGACTCGGGGCAGCCGTTCCAATAGGCAAACATTTGCGGTTTTTCCTAAAATGCTGGCAGCGTGAATTGCTGCCAGCATGCCGGAGGCGCCGCCCCCGACGACGGCTAAATCTATAAAATTCCTCATAAAGTTAACAAATGGTTACTCCTCGTTTTACTCTAAGTCCGCAGATTGTAATCCACCGGCTGGGATCAGCTGGGCCAGCAAAGCGGTGCCGCTCAATTCATTTAACATAGGTTTGTCTTGGGGAAGGGTCAGCGTATATTTGGAATTGTGCAGTCGAAGCGGTGCATACGCGGTTGCGATCTGTGTGAACAGCGCTTTTTCATTTAGGGAAGCCATGATTCGCTGAAGCAATTTGTTGTATTCTTCCGCGTTCTGTGCAGTGCAGAATCTTCGCCATACCAATACGTCAACATCGGGTAATATCCCCATTTCGTTTAGCTTGGCGTACATATAGGTTGGCGAGTGTGCAGTGTTGCAATCGATGAGCACCAAACTGGCGTTGCACTCTTGCGAGGAACCCAGGCGGGTTTTAAAGCCTGCGTTGTTCAATGATTCAACCACGATTTGCATGCTGTCTTTGTATTCAACAGCGGTATCTTCAATGTGTAAAACAATTTCTATTTCGTTTTCCTGCTCGTCTTGGTAATAGCCGCTGCTATTTTTCTTGTATCCGTGTTCGGCCATAATATCGATGCCGTTTTCTACGACATAGTCATAGCGCTTGAGCGAGCCTAGAAATTCGTCATCGGTAATTTGATGCAGCCAGCTAGAAGGCAATCCGCTGCAGTAGGGATCGCCACCCAGTACGCCTGTGGGCGCTTCAAGGAGCATGGAATCCCAATCTATGCTGGAAAAAATGGATTGCCGGACGGCTTGGGGGATTTCTTTGTTTAAAATCAGCAGTGGCTGAGTCGATTGGTTGGTCCAAATGGTGGTTACCTCTTTGGCTCCGTTTTTTAAATCCCCTGTGTCCTCCGGGGTGAGCGACAACCATTCCAGATCCAGATTGCCGTCTTTGGCCAATTGATAAACCGATTGGAGATCGCATTTGAGCAATTCAATTTGCTCGATGGAATAGCGAAGCGCATAAGGAAAGTTATCATTTTTATAAAGGGAAACGGTTTTATCGTTTTCCTTTGCAATGTAGTAGGCTCCGTTGGCTGGCGCATTTCGCTCGGGTGGCGCGATAGCCGCAAGCTGCTCAAGTAAGTTGTCGTAGATGAGATAATAATGCTTTTGCTCATCCAGCTTTCTCAAGGCCATCCACTCTTCAATTTGAAGCATTTCTTCCATCCAGCCGCTGTGTTGGGTGGACACTGTGAGTCCTAAACAAATAGGAAGCAAAGGGGTGGCCGATGCCGAAAAGCGTACGACGAAAGTATGGTCATCCGGCGTGGTTGCATCTATTATGTATTCGACCAGCAGGGTATCGTTGCTAAATTGTCTGTACAAGCTGGCCTGCAGATCGCGAGAGGTGACCGGTGTGCCATCTTGCCAGAACCAATCGTCCCGCAGTTTTATGGTCAGGGTGTTGGCTTGGTTATCGTAATCCCAAGAGCGAGCCATGTAGGCTTGCACTGGCTTGGGCTGTTGAACATCCACATGGAAAAGCTGTCCGTACAAAAATGGATTGATGGAATCGTTTTCTGTAAGGGGTAGGCAAATGCTGCTAGCGGCAAAGTTTGTGGCAAACCCAGCCGGCACACAACTTAAAATAAGTGCGAGGATTAATGCAAAAATCAAAGCCATGTTTTTTCGCATCCGAACACCTCCTGCAAAGGTTGAAACGATGGGCCATAAAAGCATGTGATATTATACCATGAACCAATTGGCGTGTACAACAACGCTTTGTGCCGCGCAAGTTAAATAACCGGTTTAGCTAGGAAGGCTTTGTCGTGTCACACAATTTCAAACACAAAAATTGACCGAAAACAGATGTCTCCGGCCGAACCAAAGCATTGCTTTCATGCGTTGATTTTATCGAGTAAAGGTTGCGGCGCCAAGATGCACAGTTTGTGCAGCGCCCGGGAACAGGCGGTATATAGGCGCCGCCGTTCGCTATCGTCCAAACCCACATCGTCCCACACGATGATCAGCCCATCAAACTCAAGCCCTTTTAGCAAATGGTAGCCGCTGATCCATACGGTTTCGGCTGGGGCATCGGAAAGTGAATCGCCTACTTCAAGCAATTCGGATTTGCGTATGCTTTTGAGCAGCTGCTTAGCTCGGGTTTGCGTACGCGTTGCGACCGCTACACTTAAACCCTGCTCGCGCCACGCGGCAACCGTTTTTGCCAACTTGTCGCTGGAAAAGGCATCGCACACCGGCATGGATCCATCCCGGCCGAAAGGGATTGCGGCCTGCTTACCCAAGATTTTATTGCACAGCTGGGCAATTTGTTTGGTGGATCTGTAACACCGCTGTAGCGCCACGTGTTCGGTAGGGTAGGGCTCAAAGGGAACGGCCCAGCTTTGGGGCTCAGCTGGCGGCATATAAGGTGTGGTGCACTGGTTGGGGTCGCCCAACAAGGTGGCCTGTGTGTGCGGATACAGAGCCTTTAGCAGCTTGAGCGCAATGGGCGAATAATCTTGGACCTCGTCCAGCAGAATATGGCGTATGGAGTTGTTGGGGCTATGAAAGCCCAAGCGTATCCACAAATAGGCGATGGCCGGTGCATCCTCCCACCAGATCAGATTGGCATCGGCGTTTTCTTGCGCAGCTTGTGCCAAAGGCTGGGAGGCGGCGCGCATGCAAAGCGCATACAAATCCACAGGGCGCAGGCGCAACAGTACGTTGACTTGATTTTTTAGCGGGTGAAGCTTGTGGGTATAGGCCATCTGGGTTGCCCGCTGCAATTGCTTGCCCTGATACTGCCCGGCCAAGGCTCGTTCATACGGCTTTTTCATTGCCATAGCCCAATCGTTCATGCGATCCTCCATCAATTTTTGGATGCGCATCAATCGTAACGCCGGAGTCAAGGTGTTGTATTCTTTTCTGTATAACTTGGTGAGTTCTTCTTTGGTGGCTAGCACGCGTTTTTCATGAGCCAGCTCTTCCATCTCCGGACCTTGCTCGGTAAAATTTCGGATGAATGTATCCAAAAACTCAATGAACTGGTGGGAAGATTTGTAAACTATGCTTTGCTTTCGAAGCTCGATGGGCTTGGTCAACAGCCGTTCGACTTGCTCAAAAGGGGATTCGCATTTGCGGCCCAACACTTGACGAACGATGTGGTGCATGGATTGGGGCTGAACATTTTCCTCCCCCAACGAAGGCAATATGGTCGAGATATATTTGCTAAAGGCATCGCTGGGCGACAGCACCACAATGCGCTTGGAATTCATGGAGTCCCGGAAGCGGTACATTAGGTAGGCGATGCGGTGCATGGCCACAGAGGTTTTCCCGCTGCCGGCACCTCCGCTCACCGAAAGCACGCCGACCACCTCGCTGCGAACTGCTAGGTTTTGTTCTCGCTGTATAGTGGAAACGATTTGTTGCATATGCCTGCTGGAAGATGCCGAAAGCAGATCCATCAGCATGTTGTCTTCTATGGAAACGTCGGTGTCCACAAAATAGGTCAGTTTGCCGTTTTCAAAGCGATATTGCCGCTTGAGTGTCAGTATGCCCTTGATTTCCCCGTCCGGGCAAAGATAGCTGGTCGGGCCGGGCAAGGCATCGTAATATAATCCGGAAATGGGCGCGCGCCAATCGTGCACCAACAAATCTCCGTTGGGGCCACTCAAACTATAAAGGCCGATGACCACTTTTTGCAGTTCTTCGCCGTTGCCGTCCGGCAAAAAATCTATCCGCGCAAAAAAAGGCTGCAACAACATTTCTTCGCTTTGAACCATGCGTTCTTTGGAAAAATTGGCGCGGGTTTGGTAGCGGTCGATTTCGGTAGAAAGCTGTTGCAGTTCTTGAGGGGAAAGGGCGGTGGGTTTTAAGCGCAATTCGGCCCAGGCACGGGTCAGCATATCTCGAACCATTTCGTTTTGCAAGGAAACGCTGCCTTCTGCTTGGTTGATCACCTCGTATAAAACTTGTTGAACCAGTGCCACATATTCACGCTCTTTTTGGAGTTCATGTTGATTTTGCAATGGACACCCTCCCTACATTGGTATACGGATTTTTAATTATATCATATAAGGTTAAGCCTTACAAATAGATAAGTGCAAATAACGATTCTGCATTCAAAACTTATCGGTGGGGGCGCATACGTTTTAAGATCAGGTGAATCGAACGCTGAAATTGATGAAAAAGTGCAGATAAAATGGAAAAATCCGGACTGCCGTTTAGACAACCCGGATTTTTAGGTTTTGCAATTCCTTTATGTGGCGGAAATAAGCATTGCTGCACCATGGATAAGCTGCTGCAATATAGTCAGTCTTCGTTTTTAACGATTATTTTATGATGATATCGGTGGCGTACTCGCCAATTTGAATGCCTGATTCTGAAATATCTTCAACTTTTTTGCCGTTGATCCAAAGGTTGTGTACCCGAATGTCGGTGGTGTTGTTGTGCTCGCTCAAACCGGAAAACCTGGAGGGCGGCGCATCCAGCCCTTCGTCGGTGGTGATGAAGATGTCCCGGAAGGTGATGGCGCTGTTGCGTCCATTGTCGGCATCGGGGATGAGCATATCGTGATAATAAGGGGAAACTTCGATCAGCATGGCGTTGGGGAGGTAACTCTTGGTCTGCTGGGGATATTCCATGTCCATGCTGTGCTGGTATATCGGCTCGTCGCAGTGTTTTGAATATTCGATGCGAATGTCTTCAAAGACCACGTCGTGTACATGGGCGTTGCCGCTGTTCTGAACATCTAGAGCAACATGGGTGCTGTGAATCACATCACAGTCGGTGAACAGAATGTTGCGATACTCATCGGCACAGGTTTCGGCGCCGATTTCAAGTCCTCGTCCCCAATCGCACCAAATTACGCAGCCAGCTACCGTAATATTCTCAACGTTTGCGTAGTTGTATGGGGGAAAGCCTTTGAGCACGATGCAATCGTCAAAGTTGCGCAAAAAACTGTCGGCGATGATTACGTTTTGGCAATTCACCAGATCAAAACCATCGGAATTATAGCGCCACATACCGATCGTTTTTGCGTTTTGTATGGACAGGTTCCGGCAGTTATAGGCGGTCAAGGTCCAGGCGCAGGCATCTCGAAAGATGATGCCCTCTATAGTGACGTTTTCGCAATTAAATAATTCAAGACAGGTGGGGCATCCAAAACAGGTGTATGTCGTTCGGTGGAATTCGCTGTTGTCCAGAATTCCGTAGCCCACGATGCGCAGGTTTTTGGCATCTCTGGCTTTTACAGAGGTGTGTACGACTGCTCCCGCATCGATGAACAGTACATCATCACTTTTTAGTTCCAGTTTGCCTGGGCGGTGGATCCCCGGTCCAAAATACCGCACGTTGGGCGCAGTCTTATCGATCCCAAAATCCTTTGCCGGATTGACAAAGATGTGTAGTGCGTGGTGATGTCCATCAATTTCCAGGGTGTACTGCCCGGGCTTAAAGATGGTGAAAGAAATGCTGTTGCCCTCCCACGACGGACGCACGTTTTTAGACAAGGGGCGCACCACGGCTTCTGAAAAATTGTGGGGCACATCCACTTGCAGGTAAGCAGGTTCGTGGTCGGTGGTCATGTCAAAAGAAATAAAGGATGCGATTTCGGTTTGATCCAGCGGCCGTTGTGTTCCTGGCCAAGTAGTGTTGAAGGGGATGGCTGATACCCTACATTTGTAGGCTTGAATTTGGGTGCCATTTAAAGTGATGGCATAGTCTTCCGACGCAGGTTCGCCCAAGGGCAATGGATAAATTTCTACCATTTTCTTGTTCCTCCTTTTGCGCCGCCTGCTTGTGTCTGCATTTAATCAAAAGAGACTCATGGAGGCGGGCGTGGGTCGGGATTTTCAATAGCCTGTACAACAAGAATAATATCCAAGTTTCTCTCGGCACACAAGGGGTGATTTTTTGTTTTAAACTATTTTTTTTTGCTATTTTGCCTCCCAACGCAAAAAATGAAGGCCCTTGGCAAAAAATTACCGGCAGACAGCACCCATATTTTCAAATAGTATATTGTTGAATTCATTTTAAATGTATGGGAGGGAAAGATATGTTTCATTCAAGTGTTAAAGTGCAGGAGCGCAAAAAGAAACCATGGCAAAAGCGGTTGATTCAATATATTAGTGAAAGCTATCAACTATATTCACTCTTGCTGCCGGGCGCAGTGTTTATTTTTATTTTTGCCTATGTGCCCATGTATGGGGCGCAGATTGCGACTCTAAATAAAGAGATGAAGCCTTTTGACGAGTTGCATGTGTCGTTACCGAAGGAAGAAAGCGACAAGATGCTGCTGTTTGCGGATTTTGACCAGTTTTCTGAGCGCATACGCGGGGCAGTTATGCAGGTTTGCCATTCGGTTCGGCGCACCAAAGAGTTGCGCGATACAGCCTCGCGAAACGCGATCGTGCACTATGTCAATCAGAATTATTTGGATGCGAATATGTCGTTGGTGCAGGTGGCCGATGTTTTCGGAATGTCGATTTATACTTTGAGGCGGATATTTAAGGACGCGACGGGCTTGAGGTTTAAGGAGTATGTGGTGGGCAAACGCATGAAGCACGCCCACGATTTACTGATTACAACTTCAAAAAGTATAAAGGAAATATCTGCCATTGTGGGCTGCTCAACGCCCGATTATTTTGGTAAAATGTTTAAAGGATACTACGGTTGCTCACCCAGCGATATGCGTATTGGCTATGCGAACGAAAAAAAGATTCGTTCTGTGGATCCTGAGAGCAGCATTCTGTAAGGGATATTGCTGATCTGAAAAGCATTGTATAAAATGTAGGAAAGCAAAGTAGAAATAAAAAAACTGATTTTTTATGTTGCGACTTGGAGTTGTGACTGGTGGATAAAATTAAGATGTGCTTGAAATTTAACAAATATGGAAAGCAGGTGAATCTTGATGACGGACAAAACAACGCGGGCATCCGGCACGGCACAGAAGGATTGGGATAGCCCCAGAATATTGTTTTTGGGAAATTCCATCACCCTGCATGCGCCCAAAACCGATATCGGCTGGAAGGGAAATTGGGGCATGGCAGCTTCTTGCGCCGAGAGAGATTATGTACATTTGTTGATGGATAAGATACGCTGGGAAGCGCCCCAATCGAGCCATCGAATCGGTCAATTGGCCGATTGGGAAAGGGAATATTGGCGCGGCACGGATGTGCTGAACAAATACGCACAGCTTAAGGCCTGGAACGCAGATGTAGTCGTGGTCCGCCTCGGTGACAACATTGATGGCGCGAGCATGGAAGATCACGATCTGTTTGCCGCCTTTGTTCAAATGATCGATTTTTTTGTACAAGGCAAAGCGAAGGTTGCGTTGACCACCTGCTTTTATGTGCATCCACCAAAGGACGAGTTGATTTTTCGGCTGGGTAAGGCGCTGGATTGCCCGGTTGTCGATTTGGCCCCGATCGCTGCCGACGATTCCATGAAGGCGTTGGGTGATTTTGCTCATTCGGGCGTAGCCTCACACCCTGGAGACTTGGGGATGGAAGCCATTGCCGATGCGCTTTATCCGGTAGTACGTCGGCTGACTCTATCATAAAATCTGGCATTGCGGCATTTCGATCCATTGTTTAAACGGCTGGAGATGATTATTTTTATTATTTAAAGGCGGAAAGGAATTGAAATATTAACTATTTATTAAATGCGAAAAACATACTTGACCAAATTGCTAGGAAATGATATGATTTCATCAAGTTAGTTAAACCTAACGAAAATACTAACTCCCCCCTTTATTTACACTCTTTAGTAACAAACACGCGCACAGAATGATCAGCCCGTTCTGTGCGCGTGTTTGTTATTTGCAAGCAGCATTGTGCAAAAATCAATCGTCTATCACGATCATTTTATGTGTAAAGTCGTTTCCGGCTTGGCGCAAGATGGAGGATTGAGTGCCCAGTCCCCACAGGTCGGTGGCTCGGCATTCCAAATCGAAGCAGCCATTGCGCTCAGCTGTGAATTGAGCAGCCCTGACCACCATGGGCAGCTGGTTTAAGTTTTTGATCCGGTTTAGCAGGGGAGTGGCTTTTTTTCGAAAACCCAGTGGACGTATATAGCTTGGGGCAGGATAAGCAGCGGCAATATCTTTGTCTATGCCCAAAAGTGCATAGGTGAGGATTCGGGATAAGCGAGCGTAGGTATATCGCTTAGATTTGATTTTTCGCAGCAGATCAACCCTGCTCGTTGCGCTGCGGCACGCTTTTGCAATCAAGTGTTCTAACCCCTCGGCCACATCGGGCAAATTGGCGATTTGACTTGGGGACATGCTGCGCAATCGGTACAAAAGAAGATTGTCCAAGGTTTCTTGGGTGCATATGCTGGCGGGATTTTGGCTGCGCATCAGGGCTTGACTCGTAAGAGGGAGAGCCTGCATGGCTTCTTCGATTTCCCCGTTGGCGATAGCCAAACGGATGGCGCTGGCCGAACTTATGGTGCCGATCCTCTGGTCGTGGTAGCTGTTCGTGCGCTTTACGATAATGGGCGTCATGGGGTTGTCCAGCTGGATGTTGGCCAACAGATATTCGATTCCAAGCACGCTGTTGGGCTGGTTCAAACAGTTCACATCCCACCCTAAGGCATGGCTGAACGCTTCTCCCCGGGCTCGCGCATGGCTTTTGCCTTGGGCGAGTAGTTCACGGATGTGCGAATCGACCTTTTGCGATTCGGTGCTGCTCAGAGAAAGGATTGCATTCAACTCCTGGCTTTCAAGCTCACTGCCAAAACAAAAGCTAGTTGCCCCAGCGGCGTGGAGCAATTGAATTCCAGCCGCTGCGAAATGGGGCGCTGGACGCACGGCGTATAGGCAGGGCAGCTCAATGACCAGATCGGCACCCGCAAGCAAGGCCATTTGTGTGCGCGTCCACTTGTCTACCAGCGCAGGATCGCCGCGTTGGGTAAAGTTGCCAGCCATAACCACAACCAAAAAATCGCACCGGGAGAGTTGGCGCGCCTTGTCGGCTTGGTAGAGATGACCGTTGTGGAATGGATTGTATTCTGCAATGATTCCGCAGATGTTCATGTAGGCCTCCAAAATGAAAATTTATACAATTTGCCTTTTCAAACTTCATAAATTGGCGTATAATAACCAAGTAAGCTTAATTTTGCGAATTGAGCTTGCAAATTTGTTTGCGGAAGATGGCAGCTGCCCACTTAAGGAGATGGCTGCCGTTTCATAGCTTAATAGTAGCATATTTTTATATTTGCCAACAAGCCGGGGAGTATTTCCCGGAAATATTTTTGCTGGGGGGATTTTTCATGTCGTTAATGGATCAAATCAAGCAAAAGGCACGCCAGAACGTGAAGCATGTGGTTTTGCCCGAAGGGGACGAACCGCGCACGGTTCAGGCGGCCGCACTGATCGCCGAGGAAGGGATTGCCAAGGTTACCTTGTTGGGCAAGGTGGCCGATATCCAAGCAAAGGCCAAGGAACTGGGCGTATCGTTGGATCGGGTTTTGTTGATCGATCCGGCGACCGATAGCAAGCGCGCCGCTTATGTGAATGCGCTGTGCGAGATTCGCAAAGCCAAGGGCCTGACGGCCGAACAGGCGGAACAGTTGCTGAATGATGCGCTCTACTACGGCGTGATGATGGTAAAGATGGGCGATGCGGACGGCATGGTGGCTGGTGCGATTAGCTCCACCGGCAATGTGCTGCGCCCTGCGCTCCAAATCATCAAAGGTAAAAAAGGTATTAGAACGGTTTCTTCCAGCTTCCTGATGGAATGTGACAACAAAGACTTGGGTGAAAACGGCGTACTGGTGTTTAGCGACTGTGCGGTTGTGCCTAACCCGACGGCAGAAGAGATGGCGACCATCGCTGTGTTGGCGGCCGAAGTAGGCGAAACGCTGGGCGGTTTTGACGAAGCGCGGGTGGCCATGCTGTCTTACTCCACGAAGGGCAGCGCAAAGAGCGAAATGGTGGACAAAGTAGTGGAAGCCACGGCGCTGGTTCGCGAAAAGAATTCCGACTTGGCGGTGGATGGCGAACTACAGCTGGACGCTGCCCTAGTGCCTGATATCGCTCAGCTGAAAGCTCCGGAAAGCAAAGTTGCCGGCAAAGCCAACGTGTTGGTATTCCCCGATCTGCAATCGGGCAATATCGGCTACAAATTGGTTCAGCGCTTTGCCAACGCTAACGCTTATGGCCCGGTGATGCAAGGGCTGGCCATGCCGGTGAACGATCTATCTCGCGGGTGCACTGTGGATGACATTGTTTCCGTAGTAGCCATTACTGCGCTGCAAGCACAATCCTTTTAGCGACGTTTTGTGGAGGATATTATGAAAATTCTGGTTATCAATGCAGGGTCTTCTTCGCTGAAGTATCAGTTGATTAATATGCAAGACGAATCGGTTCTTGCAAAGGGTTTGGTGGAGCGCATCGGTATAGAGGGCTCCAACTTGGTGCACAAATTCGCTGGCAAGGAACTGAAAGTGGTTCAGCCTCTGGCCAATCACGTGGAAGCCATAGAACTGGTTTTAAATGCACTCACCCAAGGCGAGGGCGCCGTAATCAAAGATATGGGCGAAATTCTGGCGGTAGGCCACCGGGTGGTTCACGGCGGCGAGAAGTTTGCCGAATCCACGGTGATCACCGATGAGGTTATGCAGGCCATCCAGGAGAACGCTGCGCTGGCTCCGTTGCACAACCCACCCAACATTATGGGCATCGAAGCGTGCAAAAAGGTAATGCCCAACACGCCCATGGTGGCGGTGTTTGATACGGCTTTCCACCAAACCATGCCGCCTCACGCGTATCTGTACGGCTTGCCGCTGGATTATTACAATCGCCTTAAGGTTCGCCGCTACGGATTCCATGGAACCAGCCACCGTTATGTGACGGCCCGCGCGCTTGAACTGTTGGGCAAACCGGTGGAAGATACCAAAATTATCACTTGCCATTTGGGCAACGGTTCCTCCTTGACGGCGGTTCAAGGCGGAAAATCGGTAGACACTTCTTTGGGGCTGACTCCGCTGGAAGGCGTGGTTATGGGCACCCGCTCGGGAAACATTGACCCTGCCATCATTCAGTTTGTGATGGAAAGCGAGGGTTTGAATATTGACGAAGTAATGGAAGTGCTCAACAAGAAATCTGGTTTGACCGGATTGTCCGGACGCTCCAGCGATATGCGTGATGTGCGTACCGGCGCCGATGAAGGGGATGAAAAATGCCAGATGGCCCTTAAGGTCTGGGCCTATGGCATCCGCAAGTACATCGGTGCTTATGCGGCCGCTATGGGCGGCTTGGATGCGCTGGTCTTCACCGCCGGTATCGGCGAAAACGACTGGGATGCGCGCGCCGACATTTTGGCCGGGCTGGAATTCATGGGCATCAAGTTTGATGCGGCCTTAAACGATCAGCTCAGGAAAGAGGCTGATATTTCTACGCCAGATTCCAAGGTTCGGATTTTTGTCATCCCTACCGACGAAGAGTTGGCTATCGCCCGGGATACGCTGGAGTTGACGATCAAATAGCAAACCCTAAGACTAACACGAAAATCGTTGACAAAACGATGGCCAGCCACTATAATATCAAAGGTCATTATCGGGGTGAGTATATTGTTGTTTGATGTTTCTTCTGCGCTGAAGAATCCTGGAAAAGAGTACGGGGTCGAGCGCGAAGTTCAGCTAGATTCCATCGAATCGTTCGGCGATCAGATTGCGTTTGAGCCTGCTTTGTTGCAGGTAACCATCGTAAGCGATGGCAATCAGCTGGATATCAAAGGTCAAACCAGTGCACGGATTCATACCCGTTGCGCCTTGTGTTTGCAGCCTGCTAGCGCAACGGTGGTTGCGCCCGTGCTGCAACGGTATGCCCGCAGACCGGTGGAAGATGACGCGAGCGATGTAGAAGTGCATCCGCTCGAAAATTCACAGGTGGATCTAGCCGAAACGGCGCGCGAAGCGCTGCTGCTGGCTTTGCCTATGCGATTTTACTGCAAGGAAGACTGCAAAGGATTGTGCCCGGTATGTGGCGCGGATTCGAACGTAGATTCCTGCGATTGCATGGAGCAAAGGGAGCAAGAAGCAGAACGGGAAAAGGAGCAGTCCAATCCGTTTTCGGTGTTAAAACAATTGCTCACAGAGGATGAGGAGGTGTAACCATGGCTGTACCGAAGGGGAAAGTGTCTAAGGCGCGTCGCGACAGTCGCCGTGCTAACTGGAAGCTGACTGTGCCGGGTATTGTGAAATGTCCCCGCTGCCAAGCGATGAAACTTTCACACCGCGTGTGCAAAAACTGCGGATATTACAACGGACAAAAAGTTGTCGATGTTGAGGCGAAAAACGCCGCCAAATAATTTATTTCTAGCACATATGAGCAACCGTTTTTTACTGTTTTACTGTAATAAACGGTTGTTTTTTGTTTTGATATTCAACTTGTTTCCTATGATTAAGAGAATAAATGCGGAGCGGTTATAGATAGCGGCGCAAAGAATCTTTTTTGCGTTTTTTTTGCTCGTTGCCCGCTTGGGTTTATGTTTGCACATTATAAATTTGGTTTTATGGCAAATTTGCAGTATAATAAACGAAAACACTTTCTATGCGGGTCTGTTCCCCCCAAGAGGAGGCTTCTTTAGACGATGGAGTATATGGAAGATCTGGTATCGGTCGTTATTCCCATGCACAACAACCAAGATTTTATAAAGCAAACTTTAGATTCGGTGTTGAATCAAACCTACAAAAATCTTGAGATCATAATGGTGGATGATTGTTCTACAGATTCCACCTGCCAAATTGTAGAGCCGTATGCCCGCGACTGTGATCAAATCAGCCTCGTGCGCCAAACCGTCAACCAAGGCGCCGCGGTTACGCGCAATGAAGCCATTGCCCGCGCCCGAGGCCGTTACATAGCTTTTTTGGATAGCGACGACGTCTGGAAGCCCGAGAAACTTGTAAAGCAGTTGGCCTACTTTGAAAAAGCCGGCGGTGTAATTTGCTACACGGGAATCGACATTATGGATGAGAGCGGAGCCGTGGTAAAGCCCGATCGAAAGGTGATTGAACGGGTAGACTACAAGTTTTTGCTCAAAAACACCATTATCGCCACCTCCACTGTAATTGTGGATCGCAAAATTTCTGGCGACTTTGCCATGCCTTTGCTACGTGCAGGTCAGGATTATGCGACATGGCTTATGCTGTTGCGAAAAACGGGCAGTTATGCCAGCGGGCTCAGCGAATCCTTAACGCTGTACCGGCGCCGTAGCGGATCCATTTCTTCAAAAAAGTTTAGACGCTTTAAAAAAGTGTGGGACATTCAAGTCAAATTTGAAAATATCCATCCGGCGGCGGCGGCATTAAACTGTGTACACTACGCATTCAATGCGTTTAAGAAACATTATCTTTAGGACAAGGATCCATGCCAAGAAATGAAATGGAGACACACTGCTCAAGCGTTAATGGGGGATATATTTGAACATATTGAATCTTTGCACGTTTTATCATCGTGCTACGATTTTTTTTGATTTGGCCAGCCGGCTGCGAGAACGCGGACACGTTGTAAAAATTTTTAGCGCAGCGGCGAAAGGCGATCCGATAAATCCGAACTTTCACTATCTGTTTGATGAAAACGTGGTACATCAGGAGTGCTACACCAAATGGGACCGGTTTGTATTTTTTAGAAAGCAGCGCAAGCTAAAGCGCGCGGTCGAAGGAGCGTACGATGTAAGCTCCTTCGATGTGCTGCATGCCCACACCCTTTTTAACGGAGGCTATGCGGCCTACAAGCTGCATCTGCAATACGCAGTTCCCTATGTGGTTAGCGTGCGCAGCACCGATTTGGATTGCTTTTTGAAGATCCCCGGCTTTGATCGCATCGCCAACAAAATTTTAGCCAATGCGTCGGGTGTGCTCTTTTTATCCGAATCGGCCAAGAAAACGATGATTGAAAAACACGTTCACAAGGGGATTCGAGACCGTATGGAAAAGAAATCATCGGTCATATACAACGGAGTGGATAGTTTTTGGCTGGACAATGGCGCGACTCAGGGTAAGGAGCTTAAGGGCAATCCGGTTCGGATGCTGTGCGTGGCCAGAATTAACAAAAACAAGAATATAGACTCAATTGTAAAGGCTATGGACTTATTGGAGCAGCAGGGTTATGCGTTCAGACTTCAAATCATCGGCCGGGTGATGGACGAAACACTGGCCCGGGAACTGGCTAAAGATCAGAGAGTAGAAATCGTATCCTACATACCCAAAGAACAGCTGCTGGCTTACTATAAGGGTGCCGATATATTTGTGTTGCCCTCTTTTAAAGAAACCTTTGGGCGCGCTTATGCCGAAGCCATGACCCAGGCGCTGCCCGTGGTCTACACGGCGGGCCAAGGCTTTGATAAGATTTTCCCCCAAGGGGAAGTAGGCTATGCGGTGAATGCCCACGACGTTCAAGACATTGCGCTGGGTATAGAGTCTATTTTACAAAGGTATTCTGAACTTTCGAACAACTGCGTTAAACATTATCTGACATTTGACTGGAAAGATATCGCCGTGGATGTGGAACGGCTCTACAAGAAAGCGGCGGATGGGGGTGTGGGCAAATGAAGGCGGCACTGCTAACGTTTCATAATGCGTACAACTACGGCGCTGCGCTCCAAGCCTTGGGGCTGCAGGCCTATTTAACTTCCACCGGGGTAGACTGTGAACACATTAACTACGTCAATCATCATCGAAGAAATGCCTACAACACCTTGGAACAGGCGCGCCTTGCCTGGAAAGCGAAAAAACCGAAGCGCGCCGCAATGTTGCTGGCGGGTACGCCCGTGATGAAAAAACGCGGACGGGCGTTTGATAAGTTTTACCAGAAATATTTAAAGCAGACGGAAACGGTGTACACCTCGTGCGCCGAGGCCCAAGCGCTGCAAGATCAGTACGACAAGTTTATCGTGGGTAGCGATCAGGTGTGGAACACCGGCAACAACGGCGGCGATCTGGCATATCTGCTGGACTTTGTATCGCAGGATGACAAAAAAATATCTTACGCCTCTAGCTTTGGCTCGGCAGTGCTCTCCGAGGATGTGCGCGCCGATTACGTTCGCTGCTTGAGCCGGATCGGCAGCCTGTCCACTCGGGAAAGGTATGGCGCGGATTTGATTCGCAAATTGACCGGGCGCAGAGCCAGCGTCGTAGTCGATCCGGTATTTTTGCCGGATGTAAGCTTTTGGGAAGGTCTGATTCCGAGCAAAAAGCCGGAAGGCGAGCACATATTTTTCTACACCAACTCGCAGCGCCAAATACAAACGTTCTTAAGCACTGGCTACAACGTTAAAGGAACGCACCTGGATATACTGAGTACCCATATCACTGTAAAAGATGTGTTGAGGCCGAGCGTGCGCTTTAAAGTAGCGATGGCGCCGGAAGAGTTTCTCTGGGAGATAAAGCACGCAAAACTGGTGGTTAGCGCGTCGTTTCATTGCTTGGCGTTTGCAATTTTGTTTAAAAAACCCTTTGTGGCCATTTTATCCGGAGATGTGGGCAGGGATGAGCGCCTGCTCAACCTTCTGCGTATGGCCGGGCTTGAGGATCGGGTGCTGACGCCTAAAACGACCGAAGCCTCCCTAGCGCAACCGATCAATTACAATGCTGTCACCGCCCGGCTGAAAAAGCATATCGCAAATTCAAAAACTTTTTTGGAACGTGCACTGAACTCGGAAGCGATGGATATCGAAACCGAAGAAGGCGATTTCGCAAGCGAATCTGCAGAAATGACCATCTGTCCGGCGGAAGCCTGCACAGGTTGCGGAGCCTGCGCTCAGGTTTGTCCGGCCGGGGTAATTTCCATGGATTTTGATGGCGAAGGGTTTCGTGTGCCCCGCATCGATCAAGATTTGTGTACCCGATGCAATTTGTGCAAGCGAGTTTGCCAATATCATGAGGATATAGCGTTTCCCGATTTTAAACAGCGTTATTTTGCAGCGAAAAATAAGGACGAGGTTCGGGCGTGCAGCTCATCGGGCGGGCTGTTTACCGCGATTTCAGACGTTGTGTTAAACCAGGGTGGCGCAATTGCGGCGGCTGTAATGCGGCCGAATTTTGTCGTGGAGCATGCGCTGGCCTTTACCCGGGAAGAGCGGGACAGAATGCGTCACACCCATTATGTACAGAGCGACACTTCCCAAATATATATTCAGGTGCAAGAACAGCTTGAAAACGGAAAACTGCTGCTGTTTGTGGGCACCCCTTGCCAGGTTGCCGGGCTTAGAAATTTTTTACGCAAGCCTTATTCCAATTTAATTACTGCGGATTTGGTGTGCCATGGTGCCCCAAGCCCGGGCGCTTTTGCTAAATTTATAGAATATATTAAGGGCAAGAAGCCTGCCCGATTGACCGCGTTTTATTTTCGTGACAAGAGTCTAGGATGGCACGGCTATAATGTTTCTGCCGAATATGGGTCTCAAAAAGTGATTGGTAAAAGATGGCTCAAATCTTTTAGACTATTGTTTTCCAGGAGCAGCGTCAATAGGCTGTCCTGCGCTTCGTGCCCGTATTCGAATTACAACCGCAAGGGAGATTTGACTATGGGGGATTTTTGGGGGATTGAACGGGCGCTGCCCGACTTTGCCGACCAACGGGGCATCTCCCTGCTCCTTGTCAACACGTCGGTGGGAGAACAAGTTTTGAATGCGTGTGAAGGGTTGGAGCTGCGAGAGGTTGAAAAAGAGCAAACGAGGCAAAATTCGTTGACAAAACCCAAAGCGGCATCTCCCAACCGCCGGGAATGCTTGCGCATGATCATGCGGGGCGATTACCCGCTGGCGGCCAAGCGGTACGGCGAAGTGAATGCTAAAGGGTGGGTAAAGGACAAGCTGCGCTGGGCATACGGCAAAATCCGCTGAGCTGGATAGTGCCTTGTGCCTGCTGAAGCAAAGCAAGAGGGCGCTTGAAGCCGTCGATAGATTTTATAGAAATGGATGTTTGCAATGAAGATATTAAACCTGCTTACTTTTTATCACACGCTTATGATATTCTATGATTTGAGTCAGGCGTTAGGAGCGCGGGGCCATTGTGTAAAGACTTTTAATGCGGTGGCTCACGGCACGGTTGTGGATCAGAAATATCTGCCCATATTGACCGAAGACGTGGTGCAGAAGGAATGTTACACTGATTTTGACCGATTTTTATTTTTGTACAAACAGGCAAAAATCATAAAAGCAGCAGAAAAGTCTTACAATGTTGCGGATTTTGATATCATCCATGCGCACACGCTCTTTAATGCAGGTTATGCTGCTTACAAGCTCAATAAAAAATACGCCGTGCCCTATGTGGTCACCGTGCGCAGTACCGATATTAATTCTTTCTTAAAGGTCCCCGGCTTTGCGATAATCGCAAAAAAAGTGCTGAAAAATGCGTCCTCCGTGCTGTTTCTTTCTGAACCTGCAAAAAAGAGGATCGTGGAGCAATGCGTATCCCCCAAAGATCGCATGGATTTCGAAGCCAAGACGGCCATTTTCTACAACGGATTGGAACAGTTTTGGCTTGACAACATTGTAAGCACACCCAAGAGCCATGCCGGTAAGGAGGTCACTTTGCTGTGCGTGGGCAAGATAAGCAAAATCAAAAACAACACGATCTTGCTGGAGGCTATGGATCAACTGGAGCGCAGGGGTTACCGCCCTAAGCTTAAAGTGATCGGCCAAGTGCTGGATCATGAGATGTACGATCGGCTGAAAGCGGACGGCAGGGTGGAGTTTTTTGAGTACATGTCCAAAGAGGATTTGATTAAGCAGTACCGTGCCAGCGATATATTTGTGCTGCCTTCGGTGTTTGAAACATTCGGCAGGGTGTACGCCGAAGCGATGACCCAAGGTTTGCCCGTGCTGTACACCAAGGGGCAGGGCTTTGACGGCATTTTTCCTGATGGAAGCGTGGGCTATGCAATCGACGCCAAGGACGGTGCGCACATTGCCGATTGTGTGATCAAGGTGTTGCAGAACTATGCGGGAATAAGCAAAAACTGTGTGGAAAAGTGTAGGATTTTTGATTGGAAGACAATCTCTGCAGGCATAGAAGCCATTTATGATCGGGCGACGGCGGGGGAATGCAAATGAAAATAGCGCTGATCAGCTTTCACGACACCCTGAATTACGGAGCTGCGCTGCAAGCGTACGCCTTGCAGCACCATTTGAAAACGTTGGGGCATGATTGCGAATATATCGATTACGCCAGCGAAAAACGCCGGCATAAATACGATGTAATGCCTCAAATCACCTCAGCCTTAAAGAGCGGAAATTTTAAGCGGGCGGTTTCCCATTTGCTGGGAGCTTCGTTTACATGCGCGCGCAAACAAGCTTTTGGAGCGTTTTACAAACAGCATTTGCATGTGACGGACAAACAATATACGACCTCTGCCCAGGCTGTCGAGCTTAATGCTGCTTACGACAAGTTTGTCGCTGGCAGTGATCAGATTTGGAACCTGAGCAACACCGGTGGCGATGGCGCATATTTGTTGGATTTTGTAAAAGACTCGGCCAAGAAGGTGAGCTATGCCTCCAGTTTCGGCATGGAGTGGGTGCCTCCTGATTACAGGCGGCAGTATACAGAATGTTTAAACGCGATTGCATACCTGTCTACCCGGGAGCGGCGAGGCGTGGAAATCATCAAAGAGCTGACAGGGCGCGATGCGGCGTTGGTGCTGGATCCAGTGTTTTTGCTAAGCGCCAACCAATGGAGCCAATTTGCCCAAGGCACGCAGACGCATTCAAAATATTTGTTCGTGTATACCAACAACAAAAATGAGCTGGGCAAATTCTTACAGACCGGTTACGATTTGTCGGATATGGATTTGAGCCTGCTTAGCCCCCACGCTTCGGTGTACCGCTCCTTCCCCAAGTCCGCAAGGCGCAACAAAGAAATGTCGCCCGCTGGGTTCGTGGCGGAGATTCAAAACGCAAGCATGGTTGTAACCACATCTTTTCACTGTTTGGCCTTTGCCATTTTGCTTCACAAACCCTTTGTGGTGATTTTGAGCGAGCGCCATCTGGATAGAAACCAGCGTTTGCTGAATCTGCTTGAAATCACCGGCCTTGAACATCGCGTGCTTCGGCCGGGCATGGGCACACCCGAGATTAATGCCCCCATCGACTATGTCGCAGTAGAGGAGCGCTTGCAGCGGCATCGGGCGGCGTCGCTTGACTTTTTAAGAGGGGCAATTGATGCCTAAATATACCCAAGAACAAGGAATTAGAACATGAAGAAACACTCTATTAAAACGGTCAATAGCCCCTTTGTGAGCGCAATATACAGAACCGCGGACCGCGTAATTTCTCAAGCGATCAGCCTCGTCGTTTCTTTGGTGTTGGCCAGGATTCTTTCTCCTGAGGATTACGCTCCGGTAACCATGGTGACCGTAGTGATCACCATATTGAACGTGTTTGTGGATTCGGGTTTGACCGATGCGCTGATCCAAAAGAAAGCGCCGGATGATTTGGACTATTCCAGCGCATTGCTGATGGGTTTTGTGGTATCGATAACCATATATTTAGCAATTCTACTGTTGTCGCCTCTTATTGCTTCTTCCTATGGAATGGACATTTTGGTTCCGGTTTTGCGGATCATGGGTTTGAAATTGCTACTGGTTCCAGCCAACGGTGTGCTACACGCCTATGTGTCCAAGCGGATGATGCACCATGTGTATTTTAAAGCCAGCGTAGTAGCTAGCTTGGCTTCAGGCGTGCTGGGCATTGTGATGGCAGTCTTGGGTTACGGCGTTTGGGCGTTGGTTGTCCAATATTTGGTGTTCTCTGCGGTCAGTGTGTTGCTGTTGTATTTGATGAGCGGTTATCGCTTCAGTGTTAGATTTTCTTGGCAGCGCTGCAAAAGCTTATTTTCCTTCGGATGGAAAGTGCTGGCATCTTCCTTGATGGATGTGGGGTATGAAGAAGCCAGAAAGCTGATCATTCCCTTTAAACACCAGGATGTAGAGCTTTCCTTTTATTCAAAGGGGCAGCAGTTGCCTCAGCTTATCTCCAACAACGTTAGTATATCGGCTATCTCTGTATTGTTTCCGGTCTTTTCGTCCATACAGGATGACAAGAAACGGTTGCACAGCGCTTTGCGGCGCTCGGCAAAAGTCAGTTCGTATTTGATTTTTCCAATTATGATAGGGTTTATGGCGGTCTCCGAGTTGTTTGTACGCGTGATTATGACCGAAAAGTGGCTGCCTGCTGCGGCATATATGCAAATATTTTGTTTGATGTATATGCTAAAACCCCAGTACAGCATACACAAGTCGGTCCTAAAAGGGCTTGGCAAGAGTGGGCTTTTGCTCAAGCTGAGCATAATTGAAAAAATAGTGGGCATTATTGCGCTGGTGTGCGTGCTGAACTATAGCCCGGTGGTGCTGGCGTGGAGCGCGGTAGGAACCTACGTGTTTGGCACTTTTTTGATGATGTGTACTTCGCGCCAGTTGGTGGGGTACACCTTTGCGGAGCAGATGAGGGACACCCTGCCTTATTTGCTGTTGTCCATACCCATGGGCGTTGCAGCATGGTTTGTTACGCGTTTGCCGGTGCCGGGCGTTGCAGCTTTGTGCTTAGCGGTGTGTGCGGGGATTGTCGCCTACATAGTTTTGAGCGCGCTCTTTCGGGTTGACAGCTACAAATATCTGCTTGATTTGCTGCGCAGCAGCTTAAAAAAGTTAAAAGATAAAACAAATTCATTCTAACGATGTAGTGGTTTGACAGTGAGCCATTACATGCTATAATAAAGTCACGTTGCTATGAAATGAACTATTTCGGCACGGTTTTATTATGTACACAACATATGTGTCAATGGAGGAAAATAGCATGGAAAAGCTTAAAGCGGGAATTATCGGTTGTGGCGGAATTGCCAACGGCAAACATTTGCCTTCGATTCGCGAAACCGGCCAGGTAGACATGGTGGCCTTTTGCGATATCATCGTGGAACGCGCTGAAAAAGCGGCCGAAGAATACGGTGTTGAAGGCGCCAAAGTGTTTGAAGATTACAAAGATCTTCTGAAGTTGGATCTGGATATGGTATATGTTTGCACGCCCAACCGTGCCCACTCGTTCATTACGGTGGATGCACTGGACAGCGGCAAAAACGTGCTGTGCGAAAAGCCCATGGCCATCAACTACGAAGAAGCCAAAAAGATGTTGGATGCTGCTGCGCGCAACAACAAGCTGCTGAGCATCGGCTACCAGAGCCGCTACCGTGCAGACAGCCAATACCTGAAGGCCGAGTGCAAAAAAGGCACTTTAGGCGATATCTACTTTGCTAAGGCCAACGCAATCCGCCGCCGCGCGGTGCCCACCTGGGGCGTATTCCTCAACGAGTATGAGCAGGGTGGCGGTCCGCTGATCGATATCGGCACCCATGCCCTCGACCTCACTTTGTGGATGATGGACAACTACAAACCCAAGTATGCGGTGGGAACCACCTACCATGCTTTGAACAATGATACCGACACCGGCAACGCCTGGGGCGACTGGGATCCGGAAAAGTTCACGGTGGAAGACAGCGCTTTCGGTTTTGTGGTTATGGAAAACGGCGCTACCATCATGCTCAGTTCCAGCTGGGCGCTAAACACCTTGGATGTGGAAGAAGCCACTACCACCCTTTCGGGTACTAAGGCCGGTGCCGACATGCACGACGGCTTGCGCATCAATGGCGTAAAAAATGGCCGTCAGTATGTGGAAAAGCCCGATCTGGATGCGGGCGGTGTTGCGTTCTTCGAAGGCGGCAGCCAAAAGCCTGAGGTGCTGGAACAACACACCTTCATCAACGCAGTGCGCGGCAAGGGCGAGCTGACCGTGAAGCCCGAGCAGGCCATCGTGGTTACCCGCATCTTGGAAGCGATCTATGAATCGGCCAAGACCGGCAAACCCGTATACTTTGACTAATTAAGCAAAAAAGATCGACCCTTGAAATTTTTCATGAGTCGATCTTTTTTGTGTGGGAACACTATGTTCATCATTTTGAAGGGGAATATTTGTAAAAAACTTACAGCAAAGATTTCTTCCATTTGCCTTTTTTGTAAAATATGTAGGAGAGCACCGCAGCCAGCGTCCACCCTATCGGCCAGGAAGTCCAGACACCGATGCTGCCGAAGGGGCCGGATAGCGCGTAGCTGAGAATTACGCGCAGCAGCAAATCGGCAAAGGTGGCGATCATAAACTCGCGCATTACCCCTGCTCCCCTGAGTACTCCGTCACACACCAGCTTAAACATGATTGCAGGATAGAAAAGGGCGACGATCCGCAAAAAAGTCACTGTAGTCTCCAAAGCCTGCGGGCTAGGGTCGCGCACAAATAGCTTAGCCATTTGTGTGCTAAACAGCAGGTACAATATTAAAAAGGGTAGCGCCACTACAAGCCCCATGGTGATGCCGACCTTCCAGCCTTTTTCCACTCGATCCATCTTGCCTGCGCCCACATTTTGGGCGGAGAAGCTGGAAACTGCGCTGGAAATGGTGGAAAAAGAGGTGATGGCAAAGGTGTTTAAGCGTATAGCAGAAGAGTATCCGGCCAGCACTTCTGCACCAAAGCCGTTGACCACATACTGCACGAGCAAGTTACCCACCGAAACGAAGGATTGTTGTAAAATGCTGGGGATAGCCATCCGACTTATTTTTTTCAGGATTTGTGCAGAAAACAAAACCGGCCGCTCCGTGGAATGGAACCTACGCAACCGTCGCAGCAAAACGATCAATGAAAGAATGGACGCGATCCCTTGACAGATGAAGGTTGCCCAGGCCACGCCGGCCACGTCCCAAGCAAAACAAATCACAAAAATTAGGTTTAAGGCGATGTTGCCCAAAGAAGAGGCTAGCAAAAAATAAAAAGGCGTTCTGGAATCGCCCAAAGCGGTAAACACTCCGGTGCAGATGTTGTACAAAAATAAAAAAGCCAACCCGCCAATATATACTTTTAAATAGATAGCGGAATCGTCAAACACTTTTGCGGGTGTGTTCAGAAGGGTAAGTATGGTGTCGCTGAAAATCAATCCTAAAACGGTGAGCAACGCCGCCACGACCATCACACCGATGATAGAGGTGGTGATCGCCGTTTTCATATCCTTGTAGTCCTTGGCCCCAAACAATTGGGAAATTACGATAGAACAACCTATGTTTGCCCCTGCTGCGATGGCCAAAAAAATCATTGTAATTGAGTACGAGGCACCTATAGCAGCAACTGCAGCCTCTCTACTTTGGGCAAATTGGCCCACGACTACGCTGTCGGCTATGCTGTAAAGCTGTTGAAAAACGATGCCTAGAAACATGGGCAATGTGAATTTGATTAGCAATTTGCTGGGTTTTCCTACGGTAAGATCGTGAATCATTCCCTATCTCCTTTGTTTATGCTGTCAATGTCTTTCTATTATAGCATTATCTGTTTCCTTCTTGCCAGTCCAACCTCCTTTTAACAATCGAAGGGTTATTTCGGCATTTATACGGGTTATAAAATAAATGAAATGAAAAAGGATGGTGACTTTTATGGTTATCAAATCAAATAAAATAACGGTCGTTGGTGCAGGTCAGGTGGGCGCGACGACAGCGTACACGCTGTTGCTTTCCGGGTTGGCCAGCGAACTGGTGTTGATAGACTTAAACAAAGAAAAGGCGTACGGTGAGGTGCTGGATTTGGCCCACGGCATTCCGCTGTGCCCACCGGCCGATATCATCAGTGGAGACTATGCGGATGCAAAGGATTCCGATATTGTAATCATTACTGCGGGTGCCAACATGCGCCCGGGGGAGACGCGCATGGATTTATTGCGCAAAAATGTGAAGGTGTTTGAATCCATTGTTCCCCAAATTGTGCAGCACGCACCCAACGCATTGCTGTTGGTGGTGACCAACCCGGTCGACGTATTGACCTACGTGACCCAAAAAGTTTCCGGCTTGCCCAAGAATCGAGTCATCGGCTCAGGTACGGTGCTGGATACATCCAGGCTTCGTTACTTGCTCAGCCGGTATTCCGGTGTGGATGCGCGCAATGTGCACACCTACGTGCTGGGCGAACACGGCGATACAGAGCTGCCGGTTTGGAGCCTGACCAACATTGCGGGCATGGGCTTGGACGAATACTGCGCGCTACACGATAAGTGCGAAGGAAAGCTTTCCGAAATCGTTCGCGAACAGTTTGCCAGCCAGGTTAGGGATGTAGCTTATACCATCATCGAATCCAAGGGCGCCACATTTTATGCGGTAGCCTTGGCGGTGCGCCGCATCGTGGAGTCCATTTTGCGCAACGAACAGTCGATCCTGACGATCTCTTCCTTGATAGAAGGTCCCTACGGCTTAAAGGACGTATGCTTGAGCTTGCCTACGGTGGTAGGCGCTGCTGGGGTGCACAACATATTGCCGGTGCATTTAAACGAAGAGGAGCTTACCCAGCTTTATCGATCAGCGGATTCCATTAAGAGTGCAATCCTGGAAATTGGATACTAAATTTGCTTAACAAGGAGAACGGCTGTTGCGTAACGGCCGTTCCTTTGCGTGTTGAGCACAGATTTTTATGGAAATTAACTTCGCGAGGTTGTAAATTCGGTTCGTTTTTATTATCATAAAACGTGGTATGTATCGACAAAGTGGAGGGGTCGCACAGATGTTTAAACTTGGTTTTGATAGCGATAAGTACATTCAGATTCAGTCCGAACAAATCAGGCGCCGAATCGATTTATTTGGCGGCAAGTTGTATCTGGAGTTTGGCGGAAAACTGTTTGACGATTACCATGCATCGCGGGTATTGCCCGGTTTTAAGCCGGATAGCAAAATCAATATGCTGTCCAGCATGAAGGAGCAGGCAGAAATTGTTATCGTCATCAACGCGACCGACATTGAAAAAAGCAAAGTCCGAGGGGATTTGGGCATCACCTACGATATGGACGTGCTTCGTCTGATCGATGCCTTTCGCTCCATCGGTTTTTATGTGGGCAGTGTGGTCATCGCTCAATACAGCAACCATCCGACATGTGACGCATTCCAGCACAGGCTTGAGCGGCTGGGCATCAAGGTTTATCGCCATTACACCATCGAAGGTTATCCCTCCAACATTCCATTGATCGTCAGCGATCAGGGGTTTGGCAAAAACGAATATATTGAAACCACGCGCTCGCTGGTAGTGCTTACCGCGCCCGGGCCGGGCAGCGGCAAAATGAGTACCTGCCTTTCTCAGCTCTACCATGATTACAAGCGGGGGATCAAGGCGGGCTATGCCAAGTTTGAAACCTTTCCCATTTGGAATATGCCTTTGAGGCATCCGGTAAACTTGGCTTATGAGGCAGCCACCGCAAACCTAAACGATGTAAATATGATTGATCCTTTCCACCTGGAAGCCTACGGCGAAACCGCGGTAAGCTACAACCGGGATGTGGAAATATTTCCGGTGCTCAACGCCATATTTGAGCGTATCCAGGGCGTATCGCCTTACAAATCGCCGACCGATATGGGCGTAAACATGGTAGGCAAATGCATTATCGACGATGAAGTCGTTTCCCGGGCCAGCAAGCAGGAGATTATCCGCCGGTATTACAGCGCCATGTGCTCCCGCCGCCAAGGGTTGACGGGGGAGGAAGAAGTATACAAAATTGAGCTGCTCATGAAACAGCTGGAACTTTCCACCGCCGATAGGCCTGTGGTCGATGTGGCATTGGAATTGGCCGAGGCCACCGGCAACCCGGCGGCGGCTGTTCAGCTGGAGGACGGGCGCATTATTACTGGGAAGACCTCGGCACTGCTGGGCGCTTCCTCGGCACTTTTGTTAAACGCATTGAAAGCGCTGGGCAATATCGATAAGGAGATTCACCTGATTTCGCCCGCCGTTATTGAACCCATACAGGATTTAAAGGTCAATCATTTGGGCAATCACAACCCGCGTCTGCACACCGATGAGGTGCTCATTGCTCTGTCCATCAGCGCGGCCACCAGCCCCATAGCTCAAAAGGCGCTGGATCAATTACACCGGTTGAAGGATTGTGAGCTGCACTCCACCGTCATCCTGTCCAGCGTAGACTCCAACGTGTTTCGAAAGCTGGGGGTTAATCTAACTTGTGAGCCCCGCTATCAAACCAAGAAGCTGTATCACAAATAGAGACAATTTGAAGGAGGCGTTCTTTGTGTTGCCAGGCGTGAACGAACCGAAGATTCCCTTTGCCCCTCCGGTGTATATATGCCGCAAGAGCAAGCTGCCCTATCCGGGCAAACTGACCGGTCGGCTGGATAAAGCGTTTTGGGATCAGGCCGAACCTATCGTAAATTTTCATGATATCGAGGGCGATGTAAAGCCTGCCCCTGCCAAGCACACCGAGGTTCGGCTGACTTGGGACGATGAGTGCCTCTACATCGGCGCCCGCCTGATGGATGACCAAATATGGGCCACGGTGCAGCAGCGCGATAAGGTTATTTTTGTGGACAACGACTTTGAAGTGTTTCTCTTGCCCAAGCACAATACCCACCGTTATTACGAGATTGAAATGAATGCAGCCAACGCCGTGTGGGATTTGATGATGCTCAAGCCCAACCGCGACCTGGTCAACCGCATTATTGCCTGGGACATCCATGGACTGGAAACCGCGGTATATATCGACGGGGAACTCAACAATCCAAACGCCGCCAACAAGTTTTGGTCGTTGGAAATCAAAATCCCCTGGTTTTCCTTGCGGGAATGTGAGGCGGATGAGTGCTATCCCAGCCACATTACGCCCGACTTGGGCGAGCTGTGGCGCATGAACTTCTCTCGGGTGGAGTATGATGTAGATATCATTAACGGCAAATACGAAAAACGCAAAGATGCAAAGAACGGGAAAGATTTACCGGAACACAATTGGGTATGGGCGCCCACAGGTGCGATAGACATTCACATGCCAGAAATGTGGGGCTATCTGTTGTTCGCTGGCGCGGATGAGCAGTTGGAGTTTGCGCCGCCCGCCGATGAGAAAGTCGCCTGGGAGCTGCGCAAGCTTTACTACCGCCAGCGGAATTACGGGGTGCGCTTTGGCAAATATACCACTGACTTTGACCAGCTCAAAGAGGACGATACTTGGACGATCGATCCACAAATTGATGTTACGCCCAACTTGTTTGAAATATCGGCCGCTACCCAATCGGGGCGTCTGCACATCCGCGAAGACGGTCTACTCTGGAAAACGGAATCCAAAGATATGTAGTGGCGTTCACTCGGTTTAATTCATCACCAAAAATGGCACCGGATTCAGGCATCTGCCTTGAAATCCGGTGCCGTTTTTACTCATCCCGTTGCCTTATTCAAACTGCGATCGGTACAACTGTGCATAGAAGCCGTTTTGCTTGAGCAAATCCTGGTGCTTGCCCTGCTCAATGATGTCGCCGTCCTTCACCACCAAAATAACGTCGGCATTTTGAATGGTGGACAACCTGTGAGCGATCACAAAGCTGGTCTTGTCTTTCATCAGCTCGCGCATGGCTGCCTGAATGGTCACTTCGGTGCGGGTGTCCACGTTGGATGTGGCTTCATCCAGTATCAGCATGTTGGCATCCATCAGCATCGCCCGGGCGATGGTCAGCAGCTGTTTTTGTCCTTTGGAAATGTTGATTCCATCTTCGCTGAGCACGGTATCGTAGCCCTCGGGCAGGCTCATAATATAGTTATGTATGTGGGCAGCCTTTGCCGCTTGCTCTACCTGCTCGCGGGTGGCGCCCGGCGAAGAGTAGGCGATGTTGTCGTAGATGGTGCCGTTAAACAGCCATGTATCTTGCAAAACCATAGCGAATGAACTCCGCAGGCTGCTGCGGGTGATGTTTTGGGTATCGGTGCCGTCGATCAGAATTTCACCGGCGTTGGGATCATAAAACCGCATCAGCAGGTTGATGATCGTGGTCTTGCCCGCACCGGTGGGGCCGACGATGGCCACAAGGCTGCCGGGAGGCGCGACCAGGCTCAAGTTTTCTATGATCGTTTTTTGTTTGGTGTAGCCAAAGTTTATGTTCTCCAGACGAATCTCCCCATTGGTGTTGTTGAGTTCTATGGCTTCGGGCGCATCTTCCGGTTCCACAGGCTCATCTAACAGCCGAAATATCCGCTCTGCGGCGGCAGTGGCCGATTGCAACTCGCTTAGAATGTTGGCGGCTTCGTTGATCGGTCCGGAGAATTTTCGGGAATATAGCACAAAGGAAGATACGTTGCCCAGGCTGATGCCGCCGCCCAGGAATAGCAGCGCGCCGAACATGCTGATCAGCGCCAAAGACAGGTTATTTATGAAGTTTACCGACGGGCCAACCATGCTGCCGTAATAATCGGCCGAGTAATAAGCCTCCACGGCATCATCATTTTGGGTATCGAACAGCTTCACCATGGCGGCCTCCCGGTGGTAGGCGCGCACAGTTTGCTGACCGGACACACGCTCTTCGACGAATCCGTTCAGCTCTCCCAGCTTTCGGGAACGATGACGAAACAATGGGCGCACCTTGCGGGTCATGTAGCGGGTGATGATGATCGACAGCGGCACGGTAACCACAAATACGGTAACCAGCTGGGAGGATATGCGCACCATCATCCAAAGGGAGCCGGCCACGGTGATGATGCTGGTTAAAATCTGTACCAGGTCGTTGGATAGAGATGCGTTCACCGTGTCCACATCGTAGGAGATGCGGCTGATGATGTCCCCGGTTTGGCTTCTGTCAAAAAAGCTTACCGGTAGCTCCAAAAGTTTTTCGAACACTTCCTTGCGCATTTTGAACACAATTTTTTGGCTGATATAGAGCATTAGTAGCGACAGAATGTAGGATAAGACCGAAGAGATTAAAAAAGACACCAGCATCAGCGATACATAATACCAAACCTGGTCAAAGTCCACCTTGCCCGGTCCGGGCTCTATGGCGCTTATCGCGTTGCCCGACAGGGCGGGGCCTACCAACTGCAGAAGGTTGCTGCCCAGGGTGAGTGCCAGCGCAAGCAAAATCAGGCCCTTGTATTCCAGCAGGTACTTGGTCATGCGGATCAGCACCTTTTTGCGGTTCTCAGGCTTGTTGCTGCCTTGCTCATTGCGTGGCGGCATATTCTTCCCCTCCCATCTGAATCTCGCTGGTCTGCCTATATACATCACAAGTTGCCATCAGCTCATCGTGCGTGCCCAAACCCAACATTGCTCCGTCTTCCAGCACCAGAATTTGATCGGCGTGGCGGATGGAGCTGATGCGTTGGGCAATCAAAATGGTGGTTGTGTTAGGAAAATACCGGGCAATGGCACCTCTCATCCGGGCATCGGTTTGGTAGTCCAGCGCGCTGCTGGAATCGTCCAGAATCAATATTTCGGGATTTCCGGCCATAGCCCTTGCGATGAACAGGCGTTGTTTTTGTCCGCCGGAAAGGTTGGTGCCCTTGGCAGTGATTTTGTAATCGAATCTGCCGGGCAGTGTGTTGATAAATTCGTCGGCCTGGGCATAGGTTGCCCCCTGGTAGATTTGCTCTTTGGGCAAACTCCGGGCGAAATCTATATTAGCATAGATGCTGTCGGCAAACAGCACATCGTTTTGAAAGGCTACGCCGAACATGGTGTGCAGCCTTTCGGACGGAATGCTTTCCACCGTTTGTCCGCCGATGCGGATACTGCCCTCATCGGTATCGTAAAACCTTTGCAGAAGGTTAATAATCGTGGTTTTTCCGCTGCCCGTAGAGCCGATGATGCCCAGCGTTTCCCCAGGGCGCAGGGCAAAGCTGATGTTTTTGAGATTGGGGCGCCGTTTGTTGTAGGAAAAGGTAACGTTATCGAACTGAATGTGGTAAGGAGAGTCGATCAGATTTGGCTCTTGCACCGGCATATCGCTGGGTTCTATAAGTACTTTTTCGATGCGCTGCGCCGACGCACTGGCCCTGGAATACATCATAAACAAGCGGTTGACCGACAGCATAGCGTTTAAGATGATTGTAAAATAGGACAAAAAGGCAATAATTTTACCCGGTTCGGTGGCATCCTGATTAACCAACAGAGCGCCCACCAAAATGACCGCTGCGAGACCCATGTTTAAGGAAAAATTCATCAGCGGGTTGGTGCTGCCCATTACCGCGCCTGCGTGCATCTCGTTGTCCACCAATTCCTGATTGGTTTCCTCAAAACGCTGTTTTTCCACTTCGGCTGTGGATAGTGCTTTGATAACCCGGACCCCTACAATGTTGTCACGCACCACGCGCACCATGTTGTCGGCAGAATCGCGCACGATAGAATACATGGGAATCCCCTTGCGCGAAATAAACACCACCCCTATGCCGACCAGAGGCAAAGTGGCCAGCAGCACCAGGCTCAGCTTTGCTTCCATTGCCATGGTCAGGGTCAACCCACCCAGCAGCAAGATTGGGGCGCGCACGCCCATGCGCTGCATCATATTGATCATCCGGTGAATATCGTAGGAATCGGAAGTAAGCCTGGAAACTAGGCTGGGCAGGGAAAATCTGTCGGTCTGTTTGCTGGACAGGTCAAAAATCCGGGCGAACAAATCGTGGCGTATGTTTCGGGTGGTGTCTCGCGCCACTTTGGCCGCCATCCGGTTGGCAATAATATTGGTAACCAGAGCCAACACTGAGCAAAAAAACATTATGATACCCCAGAAAAAGATCCGGTTGGTATCGCGCAACGGAACGATATCATCGATTAGGTGGGCTAGTATCCAGGGCAAAGCCAGTTCGACGATCGTGCCGATGAACTTGATCAAAAATCCGACGCTCATCCGTTTGGCGTACGGGCGCAAATACTTGAAAACTGTTCTCATTTGCTCCCTCCACGTCCGCTTTGCAGATCAATATAGTCTTTGGCGCGCTCCATAATTTTTTGCATGGTGTTTTCCAAGGCTTGGCGTTCTTCGGGGGAAAATCCCTGCATCAAATAATCGTTAAAGTCGCGAAGCACCTCCCGGATTATGGGCAAGGCTTGGATAGCCTTGTCCGTGGGGTACAACAGCACAACGCGCCGATCCTGGGTGCTGGGGCATCTTTTTACAAAACCTTGTTCTTCTAAGGCCGCTACTTGCCTGGCCACGTTGCTCTTGTTGATATAAATTTCTTTGGCTAGCTGTTCTTGGGAAATCCCCGGATTGCGGCATATATTCAATATGTAAGTATGTTGGTATCCGTTCAGGCCGATGGCCGCCAGCTTTTTGCTGCGTTGAAGTGTGGCGCAGCGCGCCGTTACGTTGACGCAGCGCATAAAACTGCTCACCCAATCCCTCCCTTAATCGACAAATTAGTTGCGCTTGCAACTAATTTAGTATAGCGCAGATTTGCACTTCCCGTCAAGGTTTACGTCAACGCCCACGCGCGTGCAAAACTTGTATCACAGTGTATATTTTGGCTTGAAGCAATACGGATTTGGGTATGGAAAAATGATTGGGTAAAGCGCTGGGAGGTAGACGTTCCAGCTTATTTGTGCAGAAGCAAAAACAAAACAACATGCGGCCCATTTGGTATGCATGTTGTTTTGTGAGCCATAAATTTATTCAATCGGCCAAGCAACTGACGAGTCCAGTGCAAGGCTTAATCTTAAATGCATGGGGAGTAGAAGCTTTACGCCTCATCCTTAGTCTTAATCATCCCATGATTGATATAAAATGCCAAGATGTCCACAATGCGCTGGTTCTTCCCGCCGCCGGCGACGATGACGTCCGCATGATCAATGTAATTGCGGATATAGCGGTCGTGCATGGGTTTAACGGTTGCCAAATATTGTTCTGCCACGCCGTCCACATCCCGGCCGCGTTGGTTAATGTCGCGCTGCATGCGCCGGAGCAAACAGATGTCCGGATCCACCCGGATAAATATCTTAAAATCCAGCGCCCGCCGGACTTGAGGGTCGTAGAACATATGAATGCCTTCCAGTATGAGCACATCAGCAGGATCTATCAAGCTGTTGCTGTCGCTACGCTTGTGCAAAGTGTAGTCATAACTTTTTTTTAGGATACTTTGGCCTGCGGTCAACGCCCGTATATCGGCGAGCAGGACATCGTGTTCAAAGGCTTGGGGTTCATCGTAGTTTATGTGTTTGCGCTCTTCAAAAGAGAGGTGGGGGCGATCTTTATAGTAAGAATCCTGGTTGATTAAGATTACACTGCCTTCGATTTTTTGCGACAATTCCTGCGCCAAGGTGGATTTTCCGCTGCCGCTGGCGCCGCAAATACCTATGGTGAGCATTTTATTTTCCCCCTTGTTTGTTTTCAGTTCAATCCCTTAATTTTATACTACGGCGCACGCGCCGGGCTGTCAAGTTTGCCGAATTTACCCTTGTTTATAAAGTATCTTTGCTTGACGCGCCATACATTTGGTTATATAAATAAAGATAAAACGAGTTATACTACTGTAGTTGATGGAGGGTAAAATACCATGAAGAAAGTTTTTAGTTTGTTGCTGGTGATGGCTATGCTATTGACTATGGGCATGCTGGCTTTCGCCGAAGGAGAAAAGACTGTTGTAAACGTGGCATCTCTAAAAGGGCCGACTTCCATGGGCTTGGTTAAATTAATCCAGGAAGATAAGGAAGGCACTTCTACAAACGATTACAATTTTGAAGTGGTGGGCGCCCCCGACGAAATCACCGGCAAAATTGTGACTGGAGATTTGGACATTGCCCTTGTTCCGGCCAACCTGGCTTCGGTGCTGTACAACAACAGCCAAGGCAAGGTGCAGGTTGCCGCGATCAATACGTTGGGCGTTTTGTATGTGGTGGAAGCCGGGAATACGGTTGCCTCTGTGGCCGATTTGGCGGGCAAGACTGTGCTCTCTACCGGCAAAGGCACCACACCCGAATATGCATTTAACTATGTTTTGTCCAAGAACGAAATAGATCCGCAAACCGGGATTGCGGTGGAATACAAGTCCGAAGCCACCGAAGTGGCGGCGGCTTTGGCCGAAGGCGGTGCAACTTTGGCCGTGCTTCCCCAGCCCTTTGTGACCACAGCGCTCATGAAAAACGAAAACTTGCGCGTTGCTTTGAGCCTTAGCGAAGAGTGGGACAAGGTTTCGACCGAATCGGCGCTGGTAACCGGGGTTGTGATCATCAATAGCGAATTCGCCAAGGCTAATCCCCAAGCGGTCAAAGATTTTCTGGAGGAATACAAGGCTTCCACGGGCTATGTGAACGCCAATCCCGACGAGGCTGGGATTTGGATTGCGCAATTAGAAATCGCTCCGGCGGCTGTGGCTAGCAAGGCGATTCCCGAGTGCAATATTGTGTTTATTGATGGCGAAGAAATGAAAACCAAGCTGGGTGGGTATTTGGATGCTTTGTTCCAACAGAATCCGGAAGCGGTAGGGGGACAGTTGCCTGATGACGCGTTCTACTACATGGGGTAGACTGAAAAAAGTAGCGACGGGCGCGGGTGTTGCTGTATTTTGGGTGCTGGTTTGGCAGCTGCTCAGCATGGCAATAAATCAGCAGCTCTTGCTGACTTCGCCCCTGCAAACCATAAAAGCGCTGGGGTGGATGCTGACCACCCGAAGCTACTACATATCCATATTCAATTCACTGGGCAGAATCTTTATCGGGTTCTGCCTGGGCGTTATTTTTGGTTTTATTTTGGGCACCCTTTCCCATCGGTTTAAGTTGCTGCGCACCCTTTTGCGCCCGATGATGCTGGTGATCAAGGCCATCCCGGTGGCATCCTTTGTCATTTTGGCGCTTTTGTGGTTTGGTTCGCTGTATTTATCGGTTTTTACTAGCTTTTTGATGGTGCTGCCTGTAGTTTATGTAAACGTACTGGAAGGCTATGATTCCACCGACGAGCGCATTTTGGAAATGGCGCGCGCATTCAGGATGCGGGCCTACAAGCGAATGCGGTACATATACCTCCCGCAACTGATGCCCTTTTTGTCTTCGGCGCTCAGTCTGTCGCTGGGCTTATGCTGGAAGGCCGGGGTGGCAGCGGAGGTTATCGGTTTGCCCGATCAGTCCATCGGCTCTTCTCTGTATCAATCCAAAATTTTCTTAAACACGCCAGACTTGTTTGCCTGGACTTTGACTATTTTGGCGGTCAGTTTGCTGTTTGAAAAGCTGGTACTTTTTATCATGAACAGGCTGGTTTTGCGGTTGGAGGGCGAGTAGATGGATGATATACGGCTGAGCAATGTAAGCAAAGCATTTCAGGGACAAAGCGTTCTCTCCAACCTAACCTGCACTATCCCCAGCGGGCAAGTGACTGCCATTATGGGTCCATCTGGCCGAGGAAAAACCACTTTGCTTATGCTGCTGTGCGGCCTGTTGCAACCCGACTCGGGCAGTATTTCTGGGCTGAAGGGGTACGTACCCTCGGTTGTGTTTCAGGAAGACCGCCTGATGATGAGCTTATCGGTGCGCGACAATCTGGCGGCGGTGCTCAAAAGCAGGCAGCTGGAACAGGCGGAGGAACTGCTTGGTAAGTTGGATCTAAACGGAATCATGAACCGAAGGGCTTCGAAGCTTAGCGGCGGCATGGCGCGCAGGGTGGCGCTGGTTCGGGCGCTTTTGTATCCGGGCAACTTGCTCTTGCTGGATGAACCATTTAAGGGACTGGACAAGCCCATGAGGGATCGCGCTGCCCATGCCATAATGGAGCGCGTTTTTCCCACTTTGACCGATCAGCCTGAAAAATTCACCACAACCGTGCTGGTAACCCACGACCCGCTTGAGGCCCGGCTTTTAAACGCCCGCACGGTCATCCACCTAGACCAGGCGATGAAAGGATGAAAAACAATGAACGATGTAATCGCTCAAATGCGTGCGCGCAAATCGGTGCGTGCTTTTTTGGACAAACCCATAGAGCCGGAAAAGAAGCAGCTGATTCTGGAATCCATCTTTCAGGCACCCACGGCGGGCAACCAAATGCTGTACACGGTAATCGACATTACCGATGAAGCCTTAAAGCAGACTTTGGCGCGCACCTGTGACAATCAGCCATTTATCGCCAAAGCACCGCTGGTGCTGGTGTTTGTAAGCGATTGCCAGCGCTGGCTGGATGCCTATAAGGTAGCCGGTTGCGATCCACGTAGGCCGGGAGTAGGGGATTTGATGCTAGCGGTCACCGATACCGCGATTGCGGCACAAAATGCCGTATCGGCTGCCTGGTCTATGGGGATTGGCAGCTGTTACATCGGCGATATTATGGAAAACTGCGAAGAGCACCGGCGCCTTTTAAATTTACCGGATTACGGGGTGCCCACTGTGATGTTGGCATTTGGTTACCCCACCGAACAGCAGGAGGAAAGGCCCAAACCGGCCAGATTTGATGCCCATTACATTGTTCACGAAAACGCTTACAGGCGCTTAGGCGACGAGGAGCATCGGCAAATGCATGAATTGCGCAAGCCGGAGATGGATTACGACCGGGAAATTGCCGCCTTTTGCAAGCGCAAGTATCATTCGGATTTTGCCCGGGAGATGACCCGGTCCATAGAAAAATATTTGGAAAACTTTAATATGCAGCCCAAAGAATAATCGAAAAACAGCAGCCTCAAATTTATGTTCGAAGCTGCTGTTTTTTTGTTATTTGCTAGATTTAGAGCGTTCCTTCGGCGGCCCGGGCCAGCGCTTGTTGCATAATAGCTTCGGTTGCCGAAACGCCACACCGATCGGCACCTGCTGCGCGCATTTCAAGCACCGTTTCCAGCGTGCGTATCCCGCCGGAAGCCTTGACTTTCACATGGGGGCTAACGCTATTGCGCATCAAATGAACGTGGGCGGCCGTGGCACCGGCGCTGCCGTACCCGGTCGAAGTTTTGACAAAATCGGCACCCGATCGCTCTGCAATTTGGCAGGCGGCGGCGATCTTTTGGTTGCTCAGGTAACAGGTTTCAAGAATCACTTTAACAATCGCCTTGGCATCGTGAGCCAAAGCGCAAATGGCCTGAATATCATCCTCAACATAGGCGTGCTTACCGGCTTTCAATTTGCCCACATGTAATACCATGTCGAGTTCCCTGCAACCGTCCTCCAAAGCGCGCTGGGTTTCAAAAAGCTTTACATCCTTGCGGTGGGTACCGTGGGGAAATCCGATCACGGTGCACGGCGCAACTGGGCTGCCTTCCAGCAACCTAGCGACCAGGCGCATATCGGCCGGCCGGGCACAGACCGATGCGGTTTGGTGCAGTAGCGCAATGTCGCAGCCCTTGCGGATGTCCGTTTCGGTCAAAAAAGGTTGAAGCATAGAATGATCTAGCATTGCAGAAATCTGACCGGGCGTTAGCATGTAAAAGACCTCCTCGCAAGGTTGCTGGTGGGATGTTTAGACTTGTCAAATAAGGGGCTCATGCCGATGCTCTGCCGGCAACTTGCTGCGACTTGAAAAGAAGCTTCGGTATACCAGCAACGCGCCGGCACTGCCTGCAAGCAGCATGATCGCATATACTGGAGCGTACCCCCAACGCTCGCTGATAACGCCTGCATAATAGGTGGCCAGCGACATCGGCGCCATCAGCACATTGGCCAGCACCACGTACAGCGCTCGTTTGTCCTCAGGCACAATAACCACCATGTGGTTTTGATACCCGAGCCAAGCGCTGGTGTTCAGCGCAATCAGCACCATGCTGAGCCCTAGTGGAATGATTACCGGAAGGCCAAAACGTACGAACACTAAACACACAAAGCCTAAAAGTGCGCTGACTGCACCGAGAATTTCGGATATCAGCATCATAAAAGGATAGCCTAGCCGCCGGCTAACGTAGGACCATAGCAACCCAGCCAGTATTTGGCCGATAACGGGCATAAACACCAGCCAGTTGATCTGGTTCTCGCTCAACCCGCCCACATGCTTGCCGAACAGAATATTGATAGGCGCAGACATCAGTGTAATCAGAAAGAGTGCCCTGGCGTAAAATATGTGCCGCGCCGATTTGTTGTGGCTCACCAGCGGCACCATAGTTTCGGCATAGCGTTTCAGGCGGAGCACAGGCCTATCCGGGGTTGAGGGATGGGGCACATCCTTCAGCAAGAACAGCACGACTAGATCCAACATCATCATGGCGCCGCTGAATGCAAAAATTAAGGCGAATTGGTGGGTCGTGCTCAAAGAAGAGCCGAAGGTGGTTCGGATGATGAACCCTGCCAGCAGGCCGATTAAGCCGCTGAAGGTCTGTTGAAGGGCCACTACCTCGCCGCGGCGCTGAACGGGCAAAGTGCGCACGCTGATCTCAGTCCAGCACAAGCCCACAAACCCGTCGGTTAAAAACATACAACTGTATAAAAACAAAAACAGGAAGGCCGCTGCGCGTCCGCTCAACCCGCTTAGCAGGAATGGGATCATGATTAAAATTATAGGCCTTGAAATCAGGCTCATGATGCGCATGAATTTGGATTGAACGCGAATCTTGTGTATGAAGGTGCCTGCGATAAACTGGCCGATGATGAACATCACCGATTTCAGCGTAGCGGCAAGCCCGGCCATGGCATTGCTGCCGGTCATCGAGTCCATAAACACCGAAATAACGGTGTTTCCCTCTAGAAAGCTGAGTCCAGCCCAAAATAAAGTGCCCTCAATTACCATCAATATAGAGTTTCGGGCAGTAATCTGTTCTTTGGTAAGGTTCATATATGCACCTCGTCCCTCAAAATAATTATTTTTGTGTGTATACCGGAACGGGGAAACCACCGGAGCTAAAACCAAAGGGAAATATATGGATTTAAGGTTTGCTGAATTTTCTGATTAGTTTCAATATATTTTCAACCCCGTTTGCCGCAGGCTCTTTTTCCATCGCATCAATGAGGCTGCCGCGGTCCTTGTACACCGAGAAGATTTGTTCAGTCAGCGCTTCCGGGGTCATCTTTTCTTGGGCGAGCACCTTGCTCAGCCCACGCTTTTGAAAAGAAGCGGCATTGATAATTTGGTCGCCGCGGCTCGCGGTCGCAGGGTAGGGAATCAGCAGCGAAGGCTTGCTCAGCGCCAAGATTTCACACAGCGTGTTGGATCCCGCGCGGGAAACCAATATGTCGGCCGCGGCAAAAGCGTCGGCCATATCGTCGGTTAAGTATTCTATTTGGCGGTAGCCCGGCGTGCCTTCAAAGGAGGGATCCAAATTTTCCTTGCCGCAAAGGTGCAATACCTGAAAGCTTTGGGTTAAAGTGGACAGCGCACAGCGCAGCGCCTTGTTGATGGCTTGGGCTCCTGTGGAACCGCCGGTAACCATGAGCACTGGCCGGCCGTTGCTGAACCCAAATTTTTTAAGTCCCCTGGCGCGGTCGCCTTTAAAAAGTTCGTCGCGCAGCGGAGTGCCGGTGTATTGGCCTTTTTCACCGGCCAGCTTGGCAGCCTCAGGGAACGAGCAGCATACGACCTTAGCCAGCGGGGTAGAAAGCTTGTTGGCCAGCCCCGGCGTCATGTCGGATTCGTGGATCAACACGGGTACGCGCATAAGCCATGCACCGTACACCGCGGGAACAGAAACAAACCCTCCCTTAGAAAAAAGGATGTTGGGCTTTAGCTTGGCTACGATGGCAGCCGATTGGAAGGCGCCGAGGATGACCCGGAAGGGATCGGTGAAATTTTTCCAATCAAAATAACGGCGCAGCTTTCCAGAGGTCACTGCGTGGTAGGTAACGCCTTCTATAGGTTCTATTAAAGTTCTTTCAATTCCGTTCTTGGTGCCGATATAGTGTATGTCCCAGCCCTCTTTCAATAAATATGGGATCAGGGCCAGGTTGGGCGTTACGTGTCCTGCCGTTCCGCCGCCAGTGAGGACAATGCGTTTCATCTAAATAATAAGCCTCCCGCATATGGTCTGTATCCTGTTCTACACAACGCATTATAGCACAGCTTTACAAAAATTGCTTTAGGTTGATGTAAAACCCCCCTTTCTATATTTTGCAAATTGGACTATTATATAGATAGCAATTATAATAAAAAAATCAACAATATGGCTCACACCTGATCGGAGGAAGAAATGAGTTATCAGGTACTTTATAGAAAATGGCGCCCAGAAAATTTTGACGATTTTATTGGCCAACAATCGATCATCACCACGCTGGCCAATCAGATACAGACCGGGCGCATCGCCCACGCTTACCTGTTTTGCGGCAGCCGGGGCACTGGAAAGACTTCGGCGGCCAAAGTGTTCGCCCGCGCGGTCAACTGCGAACAGCCCGACGAACACGGCAATCCTTGCGGCCAATGCGAACCCTGCATCCAGCTCGCCAAGGAAAACAATATGGACATTGTGGAGATCGATGCGGCGTCTAACAACGGAGTGGATGAAATCCGCGATCTGCGCGATAAGGTCAAGTATCCGCCCAGCGTAGGCAAATACCGAGTATACATTATCGATGAGGTTCACATGTTCTCTACCGGCGCCTTTAATGCACTGCTAAAAACCCTGGAAGAGCCGCCGGAACATGCTGTATTCATACTGGCGACCACCGAACCCCACAAGCTCCCCACCACCATATTGTCGCGCTGCCAGCGGTTTGACTTCAAACGAATCCCGCTAAAAGAAATTTACGATAGACTGCGCCACGGCTGCGATCAGGATGAACTGGATTATGACGATGCGGCCCTTGAATGGATTGCCCGGGCAGCCGAGGGCGGCATGCGCGATGCTTGGAGCATTTTGGATATGTGTCTGGCCTACGGACAGCAGCGCTTGACCACCGATGTGGTGCGCAGCGTGCTGGGCACGGCCGACCGATCGTTTATATTTGACTTTGTGGATGTGCTGCTCAAAGCGCAGCCAGGAAACGGGTTTTTCATGCTGGATGATTTGGTGCGCGACGGGCACGATGTGGCTACCTTTGTGCGCAGCGTTTCTCAGCACCTTCGAGATTTGTTGCTGGCGCAGCTGTGTAAGGATGATCTGGCCGAGCTGCTGGAAATCACCCAGGAAGATGCCCAGCGGCTCTTACAGCAGGCCGACAGCGTGGGCAACGAGCAACTCACCCGCATGTTGGATTTGTTTGTGCAGGCCGAAGCCGACATCAAGTGGGCGTCCAGCGCGCGTACGGTGTTGGAGCTATGCATCGTAAAAAGTTGCAAGCCGCCTCAGGAGCAGTCGGTGGAGGCCTTGCTCGAGCGGTTGGAACGATTGGAAAACAGCGTGCGCCAAGGTGTTGTAACGGTTGCTCAAGGCGTTGAACCGCCCTCGCTTAAACAAGAGAAAAGCATTTCTCCAGAGCCGCCGGCCCAAAACCGGCAGAGGCCTCAAGAGGCTGATTCGCATACCCCTCAACCGATTTCGCAAGCAGCGCCCACCAGCCAGGAAGAGCGGCAGATTTACGACAACACCCTCAAGCTCATCCGTAAGGAGGCCATCGCTCAGTATTCACCTTTATCTAAAGCGCATTTTGTCGGGCTACAGGGCGATCAGCTGTTGCTGTCATTCCCCGCACAAGGGGAAATCTATATTCGGATGCTGGAGCGGGAGGCTACCAGAGTTTGCGTAGAAAAGTACTTTAGCGAGGCCTTTGGAAAAACCATTCAGATCAAAATGGAGGTTGAAGGCAGCAAAGCAAATACAAGCCCACAGGACGAAAAACAGAACAAGGAACTGGTGAATCAGGTGTTTGATGTTTTCGGACGCGACAAAGTAGAGGTGATTGACGATTGAAGGTGTTAGATCGGGCAACACAAGAGTTCGAATTCTTTAATTTTAGCAAGCTGAGCCATGGAGAATTGGATTTGGTATTGTATGATGTGCTCAGCGCAGATCAGACGGATGTGGAGCTGCCTACCTATAACTTTGAAATCCGGCTGCACGGGCAGAGCGAACAGGTGGGCAACATCACCCTGCGTATAGGGGAGAATGATAGGATATATTACCTTGGGCAACTGGATTACGAAATCTATGAAGAGCATCAAGGCAACCACTATTCAAAAAAAGCGTGCAAGATTGCAGCGCAATTGGCCAAGGCCCACGGAATGGAGCACCTTTGGATTGCCGTCGAGCGCGAAAACATAGCCGCCCGCAAGACCGCCGAATACTTAAAGGCGGAGTTGGTGGAAGTGGTGGACGTGCCCCGCAACAATATTTTGTACAAACAGGGCCAGCGCAAAAAAAACAGATACAAGTGGGATTTAGCCAAGCTGCCGACAGTGGATGTCGGTTTGCCTTGAAGCAATTTTCATGTATAATATATAAGATCGAAATTATTTACTGGAGGTATTTGTAATATGGCACGCCGAGGTGGAGGATTCCCGGGCATGGGTGGAGGCAATATGCAACAACTTGCCCGACAGGCCCAAAAATTACAAGAGCAAATGGAAAAGGTTCAACAGGAATTGGACGAGCGCGAATTTGAAGCATCGTCCGGCGGTGGAATGGTCAATGTGAAGGTAAACGGCAAAAAGGAAGTGCTGGATATACAGATCAATCCTGAAGCGGTGGATCCCGACGATGTGGAAATGCTGCAGGATATTGTACTGGCCGCAGTAAACGAAGCGCTTCGCGAGGCTGCCGACACTGTGGAGAGAGAAATGGGTAAGTTGACCGGTGGCCTGGGAGGTTTATTTTAGGGAATGAGCACAGTTATAGAGCCGATTGCTCGCATGGTAAATCAGTTGGCAAAATTGCCGGGCATAGGTCAAAAAACGGCACAGCGGCTGGCTTACCATATCGTATCCATGCCGGAAGAACAGGTACGGGAGCTGGCGGTATCTATTTTTAATGGGAAGAAGCAGGTGCATTTTTGTTCGGTGTGCGGCAATTACACCGATCAGGATCCCTGCAAACTGTGCACCGACTCCAAGCGGCAAACCGGACTTTTGTGCGTGGTAAAGGATCCGCGGGATGTGGCGGCTATGGAGCGCATGCGCGATTTTAAAGGGGTATACCATGTGCTGCACGGCGTAATTTCGCCGATGGAGGGCGTAGGTCCCAACGATATTCGCATCAAAGAGCTGATGAGCCGCCTGGCATCCGGTGAGGTGACCGAGGTTATCCTGGCCACCAATCCGGATATCGAAGGCGAGGCCACGGCCGCATATATTTCCCGGCTTATCAAGCCTATGGGCATCAAGGTGACCCGCATTGCCCACGGGGTTCCGGTGGGCGGCGATTTGGAGTACACAGACGAAGTCACGCTCTCTAAAGCCTTTGAGGGCAGGCGGGAAATTTGATCACTTTTATGGCACGGCACAATGCGGGGGTAGTATCCGCTTTGCGCCGTGTTTGTCTTTGTTTAAGCCTTGTTTTGCCGGGTATATTTAACTATAGAGACAAGGTTTATTGTTTGCGTTGGAGGAGATATAATGTACGATGTAATTATAATCGGTGGCGGTCCGGCCGGGCTTACGGCCGGATTGTACGCTGCGCGCTCGGGCCTTAAGAGCCTTTTGATAGAAGGCGAGCTGATCGGTGGCCAAGTTTCGACTACCAATTTTTTGGAAAATTATCCAGGCTTTCCTGAAGGAATTGGCGGGCCGGAGCTCATGATGGCGTTTCAGGAGCAGGCGATCAACGCCGGCTTGACCATCGAATACGACGGCATTCAAAGTCTGGAACTCGAAGGAGATATCAAGCGTGTGCACTGCCAGGGCCGATCTTATGAGGCGCTGAGCATTATATTGAGCATGGGTGCGTCTCGCAAAAAGCTGGGTTTGCCCAACGAAGATATATTGGTTGGCCGTGGGATATCCTATTGTGCCACCTGCGACGGTGCGTTCTATAGGGGCAAGGCTGTTGCCGTCGTGGGCGGCGGAGCCACCGCGGTGGAAGATGCGCTGTATCTGGCCAACACTTCCAAGGTTACGCTGATCCATCGGCGGGATACGCTGCGGGTTACCGGTTTCATGGAAAAACAAGTGCTGATCAACCCCTCCATAGATAAAGTATGGAACGCTCGGGTGGTTGCAGCTGAAAAGATAGACGAGGGATTGCGCCTCTCGCTGGAAGATACCCGAAATGGAACGCTGACCCAGCTGGATGTTGCCGCTTTGTTCGTGGCTGTGGGCACCAAACCGGGGACGGATTTGGTCAAAGGCGTAGTTGCGTTGAACGAAGAAGGCTATGTGGTCGCTGCGGAAGATACGCTTACTTCGGTGCCCGGCGTGTACGCAGCTGGCGATCTGCGCGCAAAACCCTTAAAACAGATTGTTACGGCTACGGCCGATGGCGCGGTGGCGGCCAGCCAGGCGCTTCAATATGTGATGGCTAAGCGCAGATGAGCTCAGGCGTTTAAACGTTCGAATGTATGGCGTTATTCAAAAAGTCGGTGCAAGTTATTGCTCCGATTTTTTGTTTGTATTTTAAGTGGAGAGTTGGTATGAGATTTTCTATGCAAACGTTATCTGATATAATTAATAGAATTGAGCCTTGTGCGAAGCACAAAGAAAAGCACAAGCGGGTGAAATGTTAGGAGAAAAGAGCTATGAAATCCAAAGGAAAGTATTCCGGGCGCCTATGGGGGATCGCTTGCACCATGCAACTGCTTGCATTGGTGTTGCTGGTTATATTCAGCTATATGAATGCGATCAATATGATTGTATCCAACGTTCAAACCGATACGATCAGAAGGCTGCAGGCGCTGGGCAATCAGATCAATATCAGCCATAAGAATGCGACAGAAACTTTGGATTCGCTGGCGCAGAGCAGTTATCTAAAAAAGTTGGTCGGCCAACTGGGACAAACGCAGCAGAGATCCGTTACCTCTGCCAAGGAACTTAGCCAACTCTTGAACGCCTATCAGCTGAATTATCCGGCGTTTACCCAGCTTTTCGTCGCAACTTCAGATATGGTGGTAGGTCCCAACTTGCTGCAATCTTATAAATCGCTCCCGGCCGTGCGCAATGCCAAAAATCTCGGGATTCGAACCGATGTAGCGGTCGATATTATGCGGGAACATATGGCGGAAACCGGCACCATCCGAACGGATTTTAATGTGTTGGTTTCCAGCCTGGGTGACGAGGCCTTCCTAGCCGCTCTTTTTCCCGATGTAGTTCTGTTTGCCGGCGAGCAGACTGATTTATTGTACGTGGTGGACCACAAGGAGCGGCTAATTTTTGCAGATGCCACCGATGGCGAAATGCACGCTGCGGTGACCGGTAACATTCACTCCTACTTCAAAAACTGGGAAAGTAAAGAGCAGGCCGGAATCTGGAAGGGCATAAAATTACACAAATTTTCCGGTTCATATTATTTTCCGGTGCAATACATACAGATTTTTACCGGCTGGCACTATTTGCAGTTTGTGTCGCTGAACGATATCATGATTGCGTTGGGGCCGCCTTTGCTGGTATCTGCGATTATCGCGCTGTTCAGCTTGCTCGGCATGATGCTCATCCTATGGCATATGCGCAACTGGGTGCTTTCTCCGTTGAACGAACTGGCCAGCGTGGCGGGGAGCACGCGTGGCATCCCCAATTCCGTATTGGGAAAACTCCAAAAAAAGCGTCAACTGCAGATTAGGATATTCGCTTTTTATGCATTGACGCTGGTGCCCATCGTTCTTCTTTCCTCCTTGCTTTATCTCATTTATTCTCCCTATATTGAACGCGAAGGACAAAAGGTGTATCAACAGACCGTATTGCAAAAGGTGAGCGCCGTCGAAAAGAAGATGGATCAGGCGGTGCTGTCGGCCAAACGGCTGAGCAGCGATGTGGATTTCAAGAATTTAATCGTGCGTTTAGCGGGGGAAGAACAAACGCATGTGACCGAAGGGGAAGTGCTGGGCATTATAAAGGGTGCGGGCGCCCTTCGGGATATAAAACAAATTCGGATATACGATGCCGATGGACGGCTGAGCTACTCCTCGACTGCCCACGAAGTGGTTGAGCGTATGCCCCGGGAACTGGTGGAGCGCTATCAAAACTCCTACGAATTTGCAAACATTTCGATGGATGCATACAATGCCGACAATTGGACTGTGTTTTTCCCCATACGCAATCTAGATCCAGCAAAAGACGAACCCTTATTTTCTTGTATGGGCTATGTGGAAATTCAGCTTCGCGGCGGGATTGAGCTCAGCATTGAAACCGATAATTTTGACTATCTGTTCGACCGGGAGCATTGGATTTTAGCAGGCACGCCATCCTACACACCGTTTCGGGAAATTGCGGAAGGCATGGCTCAGGGGAGGATGATTGAGACCGATCAACCCCTCGTGGGCAAAACGGTGACCATCGATTACAGCTTGTTGCCCAAAGAAAAGATTACCTCATCCTACTATCCGTCGGCCGGGGAAGAACAGTTGCTGGTCAGCGCATGCACAGTGAAAAATACTCGCTGGACCTTTTTAAACATAGCGCGCTTGACCAATGTACAATTGCAGCAAAAGCAGATGCTGATGTCGGTGCTGCTGTTGAGCGGTGTGCTGTTGATACTGTTTACCATCGTCAGTCTGATTTTTTCCTTAAGGATGATGCGGCCGATCCGGGCATTGGAACGCTATTTTTCCATAGCAGCGCCGGGCAACAATCAAATTCCCGATGCTTTGTTGCCGGGCAACGAATTCAGCGCGTTGGCCTTTGCCTTTGCCGATGCCCTCAATCGGATTGAGCAATTGACTTACACCGTGCGCGACCGGGAACAGGCTGAGCTGCTCGTGCGCAACCGAAAAAACGAGGCCGAGCTGATCGCATTACAGTCTCAAATGGGTTCCCATTTGATCTCAAATATTTTTGCGGCCATGAAGCTGCTGCTGCGCACCGGAGATACCCACACCTTAGGCCCCATGCTGGATGCATCGGGCAATTTCTTGAGGCATGGTTTGGTTAAAAACAGATACGATGTGCCCTTGGAACAGGAAATCGCCCACGCGCAGGCCTATATACAGCTGCAAAAAGTGCGTTTTGCCCAGCGGTTGAATGTTGTTTTCATGCAGATGGACAAGGAACTGATGGCAACGATGGTGCCGCAGTATGTGTTGCAACCGATTTTGGAAAACGCCATTGTCCATGGAATGCCGCCTAAAAAGGCGCTGAATATTGTGGTATCTGGCAGCATAAAAGGCGATAGGATAGAACTGCGGGTAGAAAACGATGGATTGCCTATCGACAAACAAGAGTGCGCTCAGCTGAACGGCGCCCTGCAAAATGTCCGGGGCGGTTCCCACATCGGTCTGGCTAACGTGCAGGAACGCATTCGCTTGCGCTATGGAGATGTGTACGGATTAAAGCTATACAGCGAAAATGAAAAAACCTGGGTGAGCATCGTGTTGCCCGCAAAGGGGAGGGAATAAAATGTATAAACTGATGATAGTAGAAGATGAACCCATCATTCGAGCGGGCTTGGAGCAGGGCTTTGATTGGAACGGCATGGGGTTTGATGTAAAAGCTTCGATGGAGGATGCACTAGACGCACTGAATTTTTTGCGCACAAACCAGATTGATGTCATCTTATCCGATATAAAAATGCCGGGCATGGATGGACTGGAAATGATGCGCAGAATCCGCGAGGAGCATACGCACATTGAGATTATATTTTTGACAGGCCATGCAGACTTTTCCTACGTAAAGCAAGCCCTATCAGGCCGGGTGTTTGAGTATATTTTGAAGCTGGATTTGGAGGCAGAAATCGAACCGGTGTTTGTACGCCTCAAGAAGCATTTGGATTTGCGGCATGCGCTGAACCACTTTAAAGATCAGGCCCAAGATATTCTGGAGATTATGGACCAGGAAGAGCCGGTGCGCCAAGCTCAGCGCTACATTTTGGCCAATTTCACTGAGAACTTGCGCATGGAAGATGTGGCCAAACAATTCTACATGAGCCCGGGCCATTTTTCCCGCTCTTTTAAACAGGAGATCGGCAAAAGTTTTTCTGAATATATCAAGGAGCTGCGCTTGGACTGGGCTTATCAAATGCTGATGAATACCAGGCTTGGGATTCAAGAGATTGGGCGCGAAGCCGGTTACGCCGATCCGAAGCACTTTACCCAAATATTCAAGGAAAAATTTGGAGTTTCTCCATCATCGCTGCGTGCGAAATCAGACAAGGCCAACGAAAAGCGCTAGCATATTATCTTATTATGGCTGCACCGGGTTTAATGAAATGAAAACGGCCCAAGCGTACAAAAACAATGGTTTCGCACGAGAGATGAACAACTTCGCAGCAAACTTTTGTATAAAAGATAATTTGCCTATGGCACTTCCAATCCATTACACGGGCAGCCGGTTTTGACTACGCTTTCACATTTCCTTTTGGTTGGGCGGCCTATGCGGTTATCAATCATTCTTGCGAATCCGAATAACGCGTGTGGCACTATTTTCTCGAGAGGATTGATCGGCTTGCCTTAATCCATATTTTTTAAGGCGTTGCTCATATAAATTAATAGGCTCTTCCTTATGGTGAACGGCAAACTTAAAACCGTCTCAAAAGGAAGAGTCTATTGTTATTATGCTGAGGTATATCTTATTTTTCTCCGTGCAATAATTGTGCGTAGCGCGCTATCGGCGGTTCTCCGTGCAAGTCCACATAATCTTGGCCTAAATAACAGGCGAAGCTGGTCAGGCTTTCAAAACCCATTTGCGTATAAAATGCTACATCCGCTGCCATGACTTCTTCGTTCAATGGCATATATTTGGGCGGCTTGGTCCAATTGGAAAAGCGGGAGTTGTCCACCCAATATTCCAACACTTGCGAATCTTCCTTTCCGAAAAAATCCAGCAGGGCCTGTATGGGCGCGGCCTCTGCAACGTTTTCGGGGCAAGCTGGATCGTTGATCGGCCGGTCAGAGTTGCGCTTGATGGGCGCATACTCTAGGAATACGCCGGGATCGGGCGTTACCGATTTGGGCACCTGCATGGCGTCCATGTAGGCGATGTAGGCCAATTTGCCTTTGGGGTTTACCTTGCGAATTCCCTTTAGCATCCGGTTGACTGCGATCAACTGCTGGTCGGACGGTGTAAGCTTTTTACACTCTGGGCATTGGCAGCTATATCCGGCCACATCATCCAACCAAAAATAATATCGGTCGGTGGTGGGCCTTAACATATAAGCCAGAATTTCGGCGCGGTCTTGAATGTAGGTCAGTGCCTGTTCGTTGCTGGCACAGAAGTTAAAATCGGACACCCGCTCTTGGTTTTCGTTCATGCGGAACCATTCGGGGTGAATGTCAAACATTCGGCGGGGCAGCAGATAGCTCGGCGCATGAAATTCGTGTTCAATTTCGATACCCATGGCTTTGGCTTGTGCGTACAGCGCTTGTTTTTCGGGCAGAAACTCATCTTCGATCATGCGCTCCAGGGATTCGTCGGCCTTTATACCGCCGACCGGGTGCAAGCCCAGCACGTTTAGTTTGGAATTTTGCATGCGCTTAAGCCAGGTCGCGTCCAGCTCGTCGGGATGGATAATGGCACCATATCGATGGATCATAGCAA
>CAYFTL010000005.1:0-80998 GCA_964346145.1 uncultured Oscillospiraceae bacterium
CGCTTGAAGCTGTTTAGTTAAGTTTTTCTTCAATCCCTAAGTGAACGCTTCTTTACTCGGCTCCTTTTTTATTCAGAAATTATTGAACCTGTTTAATTAGCTCTTTGGCCAATTCGGCAGCCGATGCGGCGTCGGAAGAATATCCGTCGGCGCCCACTTCGTCTGCAAAACTTTGATTGATGGGCGCTCCACCGATCATCACGCGAACCTTGTCGCGCAAGCCGGCAGCATCCAGTGCCTCGATAGTGTCTTTGATGGAGGGCATGGTGGTGGTCAGCAAAGCCGACATACCCACGATCTGAGCCCCTTGGTTGACAACCGCGTCGATGAACTGCTCGGGGCTTACGTCGACACCCAAGTCGATTACGTTAAAGCCGGCGCCTTCTAGCATCATGCCGACCAGATTTTTGCCGATATCGTGCAAATCGCCTTTTACGGTACCGATGGCTACGTTGCCCAAGGCTTGTACATTTGCCTCAGCCAGCAAGGGCTTGAGCATTTCGGTGCCTGCTTTCATGGCGCGAGCAGCAATCAGAACTTCGGGCACATAAACCTCGTTGTTCTTAAACATTACGCCCAGCTCATTCATGCCAACAATGAGTCCATCGTTCAACAGGGCTTCTGCGGATACGCCCTCCGCCAAGGCGTCTGTGATCAGGGTTTTGACAACTTTTGCTCGGCCGGCTTTGACGGCATCAGCAATTTCGCGAAAATCTGCCATTTAAATTTTGCTCCTCTCAAGCATCGATTTGGTGTGTTGGTACACACGTTAACAACCTTACTAGCGCCATTATACCAAATGTCAAAGGCAAATTGCGGTAGGAACTTGTGAGAAAATGGTATTTTCTTGCTATGGTTTTTGGGGTTTTCGATATTGGTTTGGGGTTTGCCCCACACTCTTTTTAAAAACCTTGCTGAAATAGCTGGGATCGTCGTAGCCGACTTCTGCAGCAATCTGTTGAATGGACAGCTTGGTATGGTGTAACAACCGCTTGGCCTCTTCTATCCGTATGCGGGTTAAGTACTCTACAAAGTTGATATTTAGTTCTTCCTTGAACATATGGCTCAAATAATAAGGGCTTACGTGCACCTGGCTCGCGACTTCGTCAAGGGAAAGGTTGTCGGTATAGTTGCTGCGTATGTAGTTTAAAGCTTCGCCTAAAAATTGCGGGTTTTTGCTGTTTCTGATCGCGTATACGGTATCCATAAATACGTCGAGCACTTGGACCACCCACAAACACACGTCTTCAAAGCGGGTTAGGCCAGAAAGTTCCACGATGAAGTTGTAATTAAGCCCAAGCAGTTTGTCTAAGCTGGCGCCGCTTTCTACCGCCGCCCTTGAAATCATGACCACGATCTCCAGGATTCGGGCTTTCATAATATCCATGTTTCCAGCGGTTCGGAAAAATATTTGCCCTAAAAGATCGTTGAGTATGCCGCGGGCGCCCGACCGATCGCCGATGCGCACCCGGCTCAACAGCTCTTTTTCCATGTGCAACGGGTACAAGGTTTTATCGTATTCTTCCAAATAGTCTAAATGGTTGGTTTCCTGAATCAGGTTGGCCATTTGCATTTGCAGGCGGTTTTTTTCGCGTTTTTCGTGCAAAACAGATCGCTCACAGTTTTCGGCGGCGGCCGAGACGGCGTACAAAATATCGGCCAATGCGTTAACGCGCTTGGCAGTGAGTACGTTCAAGCTTTGGGCGCTGATGAGTATATTTTCTAGCACCTCGGGATGTGGATTGAGCGGGGCAACCCGTTGAGCGATTTCGTTGCTGGCCAAATCATCCCATTCCCACATTACAAACGGTCCGGAACATATGGTTGCGCTGTGCTCGCCGCCATAAACCAACGGCGCGCTGAGCATAATCGCACCTGCGTGGCAGCGGGTAATGTATGTTTCGCCTAGTTCAAATGCGCGTTGTCCTGCCTGGGCATGACACTGCATGCAGGTGGGCTTTCCGCCGGCCTGGTTTTGAATTAGCATACAAAAATCGTGGCGGCGGGCATGGACGTCATCGGGCAGAAAAATCAGCTCTCCGTCCAAATTGGTTATGTAACAATCTATTCCTGAAAATGTGCGTAGAGAAGCACACTGCTCCTTGGAAAAAGATAAAAAACTCTCTTTCGCGCGGGTTGTCGATGGCATGAAGAACACCTCCGATACAAAGAAATACTCTACTCATATTATCATCTATGTTTCTCTGGCACAAGCGACACAGATTAACCCTATGCACAGATTTATCTATAGAGCCGCAGGAAAAACCGTGGTATAATTAAAAAGTACTGGAAAAAGAGCGGGTAAACATATATTAAAATGGATAAACTGAAAAATATATTAAAACTCTGTCATAATTTTTAATACCAAGCGGGGGTTTTACTAGAAAGTGAGCAGCTAGAGTCATGAATTATAGCCGAAAAATTGCCGAATACCTTTGGAACCAACCGGACAAAGGCGAACTGGAGAGCAAACGGGAAGAAACCTTCATCGACGATGTTGTTCAAAAACACCACATAGAAACAGAGTTACTGGCCGATTTGGATGGCATTTGTACGGTTTTTGATGCCGGTGCGGGATCCGGCCGTTTTTCCATTTTGCTTGCGGAACATGGGCTGGAAGTGACTCATTTTGACATTTCCCAGCCGATGATCGATAAGGCGAAGGCGCTAGCCCTGCAAGCGGGGGTAGCCGATCGCATCCATTTTATGAAAGGCGCATTGGAGGATTTATCGAATTTTTCTGACCGGTCATTCGATATGGTCGTGTCCTTTGATTCTCCAATCTCCTATACTTATCCACATCAAGAGAAAGTCATTGGAAACTTGGTGCACATGGCAAAACAAAAGGTTATGTTCAGCGTAGCCAGCCGTTTTGGCAGTTTGCCGTATCTTGCAAATCCATTGCAGAAAAACCAGTTTATACTGGATGGTCGATGCGGTGATCCCTGGGTACAGTGGTGCATTCAAAACGAGGATAATCTCGTCAAAAATTTTGTGTTGAACAAAAGCAATTGCGAGTATACGCTTGAGCACGGCTTGATGAACGATCCGAAGGAGGATATTGCGCGGTTTGAACGCGGCGAAGCTCCGTGGGTGATTACGTATCTGTTTACGCCGGATGAGCTGGAAAATATTTTAGAAAAATGTGGCGTGAAGGATATCCATATGGCCGGACCGGGTGCTTATGCCCGAACGATTCCGCGTGAAATTTTGGTCAAAATTATGGAGGATCCCAAACAAAGGGCTGAATTTTTGGATTTTTGCCACGTGTTTGATAGCAACCCCTACGTTTGTGGAATGGGCAAGGATAACCTTTTTATCAAGGGGAACTTGGCAATGGAAGCATAGTCTAAGAATTTAGGAGATTAGGGCCAGAACTGTTTGTACAGTTAAACAATATTATAAAGGAATGGTGTGAAAGATATGCATTGTGTTCAAAAACGTTCAGAAAACCGTGCGGTGGATTCGCTGCGTCCGGTAAGAATTACGCCCGGCTTTACTGAGATGGCTGCGGGATCAGTGCTCATTGAGTGCGGAAAAACCCGGGTGCTGTGCACCGCATCGGTAGAGGAAAATACCGCTCCCTTTTTGCGCGGCACGGGCAAGGGGTGGGTAACCGCCGAATATGCAATGCTGCCCGGAGCCACACCACAGCGCAAAAAACGGGATGGCATTAAAAAGGATGGCCGTTCGGTAGAAATTCAGCGCTTGATCGGCCGTTCCCTGCGCGCCGTTTGTGATTTGCACAAGTTGGGTGAGCGCAGCATTTATTTGGACTGCGATGTAATTCAAGCCGATGGTGGAACGCGCACCGCATCCATCACCGGCGCTTTTGTTGCGCTGTGCTTGGCGGTGGATAAACTGCTTAAGGAAGGCAAAATCATAGAATCGCCCATCGTGCGCCAGGTGGCCGCGGTCAGCGTGGGGGTGGTGGACGACCAACCGATGCTGGATATCGACTATGCTGAAGACAGCAGCGCTCAAGTGGATATGAACGTGGTTATGACCAGGGATGCCGCTGGCAACGCCGAATTTGCCGAAGTTCAGGGCACCGGCGAAGAGCGGACCTTTTCCAGAAACGAATTGAATACTTTGTTGGATTTGGGGCAGGTCGGCGTTGAAGAGTTGATGCGCTTGCAAAGGGAAGCTTTGGGCGATGCGGCACGAGTTATCGCTCCCAAGGCTAAGTTGGTGCTAGGTACCGGCAATTTGGATAAGCTTAAAGAAATGCGCATGATGCTGCAGGACCATTTCGATGTGGTATCCTTAAAAGAGTTGGGCATCGACGTGGATGTGGAAGAGACAGGCACTACCTTTGAAGAAAATGCTTTGATCAAGGCGCGCGCCTTTGCACAACTTACCGGCTGCGCTGCGCTATCGGACGACAGTGGATTAGAAGTCGATGCGCTGGACGGTAGGCCGGGGATCTATTCGGCGCGTTACGCGGGTGGCCATGGCGATGATAAAAGTAACAATGAAAAGCTGCTTCAAGAGTTGGAAAATATAGCCGAACCCCGGACGGGGCGATATGTTTGTGCAATCGCGCTTTGCCGCCCTGGCAAACCGGAGATTGTGGTTCGCGGCGAGTGCGAAGGGGAGATATTGCGCGAATACAGAGGCGATGGGGGCTTTGGATACGATCCGTTATTCTATTCCTACGATTGCAACATGACTTGGGCACAAGCGCCAATTGAAGAGAAAAACAGAATTTCCCACAGGGCGCGCGCAATACAGGCGCTACTCAACGAGCTCGGGGGAGAGTAAGGGAAATGTTTACCATAGGTGTAGTATCCGACAGCCATGGCGACCGTGCAGCGCTGGAAAAATCAGCGCTGCGCTTAAAAACCATGGATGCCATCATTCATTTGGGCGATTACGCCCACGATTGCCAAACCATACAAGAGATAACCGGAAAGCCGATGCTGTCGGTACGCGGAAATTGCGATTTTGCCAGCAGTCAGCCCGAGGAAATTCTGCAAAGCTTTGGGAAGTACCGCCTGCTCATCTGCCACGGACACAGATATCGGGTCAAGCAAGATTTGCTCCTGCTCAACTACAGAGCCCAAGAAATGGAAGCTCAGGTTGCGCTATTTGGGCACACCCATGTTCCGCTGGTAGAATGGGGTGGGAACACTTTATTCGTAAACCCGGGCGCGCTTACCCACGGCTTCTCCAAGGGGACCTATGCGATTTTAAAATTGGGAAGGACGGGCATAATTCCTAAAATCCATATGGTTTAATGTAGGTGCGCTGCGGCCGGATGGCTCCAAAAAGACGGTTTACACGTTTTTTACACGAAAAGCTGCGATCCATGCAAAAAGGATCTGGACAAACCATAGAAATGGTGATATAATTTGAAATCGTCAGCGGAAATTAACTTGGTGGTCAGCGAGGGCAATAGATAACCCAAATACCTGCGCCCGTAGCTCAGCAGGATAGAGCAACGGCCTTCTAAGCCGTGGGTCAGGGGTTCGAATCCCTTCGGGCGCGCCATATGGTGAGTGTAGCTCAGTGGTAGAGTGCCAGATTGTGGCTCTGGATGTCGTGGGTTCGATCCCCATCACTCACCCCATTTTATAGGACAAAATAATATTGGGGCGTCGCCAAGCGGTAAGGCACGGGACTTTGACTCCCGCATGCGTAGGTTCGAATCCTGCCGCCCCAGCCATTGTGATCCATTAGCTCAGTCGGTAGAGCACCTGACTTTTAATCAGGGTGTCCGGAGTTCGAATCTCCGATGGATCACCAGCAAAGACCCTGCAATCTATGTATACATGGATTGCAGGGTCTTTGCTTTTTTATGAAGCTTTCTGCCCTTAGCACAAATCGTAGTCAAAACGATAATGAAGCCACCTCTGGCCCTATTGTTTTCTTCTAGCTTTCTCGATTTCATAAAAGGGAATTGCAAATCCACCTTCTCCACCTTCCGGGCATTTAAAATAGCGTGTTCTAAACTCCATATCGCCGGTAAGGCGAGAATCCGCTGCCGCTATCAAAAAAATGATTTTTGATTTAGGCGATTGGACGTTTGTCATTACGTTAGCGTATTGTTCTCGGAATAATTTAGCCGTTATAAATATTGTTTTATGTAGTAAAACGCTGTAAAGAGAATAAAGGAAAAGAGTATCATCAATAGATATAGAAGCAATTTGTTTTCTTTGTAGTTTTCTATCCGTTGCATTTCCTGAATGGTATATTGTCTTTTGCAGCTGGGGCATTGAAGCTCCGTCCAAATGAATTTTGCATTCTGCCCTATCCTATAGTACTCCAAACCGGCAAAATCAAAATGATCTGTTTCAAGCGAATCGGAGTTCAACATTTTAGACACTTTAACTTTTTTTACCAAGGCTCCACAATTAGCACAATAATGCTTTTTGAAGTTTAAATAAAATGGATTCCCAAATGTACGCGAAATATGACGATATTTCATTTTATGCCTCCAACGAACCGTACAAGACCTTAAAGACAAGCCGCTACCATTATCATAGCAGAGTAGCAGCGTATGCTTCAACCCATCGTTAAAAGTTCTGGCGAACGAAATATATGCGCTTAAACATTTCCAAACGGTTATGGATCTTGGTTTGCTTTCTACAGTGTATTTTCCCTTGCACCGGTTGCAAGATCACTGCGGGCCGTGTTATGATTTTTAATGATGGATAAGAGCCTTGCAAGGTAAAACGCACCATTCTTCGCCGGATTTAATCAATATGTGGCGTTTGTTGCTATATTATAAAGAGATTTTGCCATCGGCTTACAGGTTATAATATTATTTCACGTTTGGAAATGGAAGGTGCAGAGTATGCAAAACAGCTTGAGTTCGCAGCGGGTTCAAATTGCCATCATGGGAAAACGCAACGCAGGGAAATCTTCCCTGATCAATATGTTGTCTGGGCAGGACACTGCCATCGTATCTGAAACGCCGGGAACCACCACTGATCCAGTTAGAAAATCCATCGAAATTCACGGACTGGGACCCTGCATACTGATCGACACCGCCGGCTTGGACGACGAGGGTGCGCTCGGTGCGATGCGGGCGGAAAAAAGCAAACAAATGCTAAGCCGGGCCGAGCTGGTTATTCTTGTAGCGGATGGGCAGGAAAGCGATTTTTCCCTTGAAAAAGAGTGGGTAAAACTCTTTAAAAGTTATGGCTTGCCGGTATTATTGGTGGTTAACAAATCAGACAGATTGCCCGCCGGTCGAGAGGAACAGGCTTCTCGCGCACTAGAGATGGACGCAATACTGGTAAGCACCCTTACGCTGGATGGAAAGGATGCATTGTTTACAGCTATCCGCCGCGCGGTTGCCATCAGCAATAATATTGCATTAACCGCTCATTGGGCGAAGCCAGGGGATAGGGTGGTCCTGCTCATGCCCCAGGATGATGAGGCGCCCAAAGGACGCTTAATTCTGCCCCAGGTGCGCGTCATACGCGATTTGCTGGATATGGGTGCGCTGCCGATCTGCGCAACGGAGGAAACCTATCTGGAAGCCATCTCCCTAGAGCCCGATCTGATTATCGCCGACTCCAAAGTTTTTGCTTTGGCTTATCAACACAAGCCCGAAAATACAGTTTTAACGTCCTTCTCCATCGTTATGGCACGCGAAAAGGGGGAGATAGACGCATTTGTACAAGGCGCACGCCATATCGCAAACCTGAAGGACGGTGACAATATATTGATTGCGGAAGCGTGCACCCACAATGCGCAGGATGGCGATATCGGCAGGGTGAAAATTCCGGCGCTCATTCGAAAGCATGCTAATGTCAACGTGGATGTGGTATCCGGAAATGATTTTCCCGATGACCTGTCCGGCTATGCCTTGATTGTCCACTGTGGCGGGTGTATGATTAATCGCAGGTTTATGATGAATAGGATTCGCAAAAGCCAGGAACAAGGCGTGCCCATTACCAACTACGGCGTAGCCATCGCTTACCTAACCGGCATATTAGACAGGGTAAGCCTTTAATTTGATTGAACCAATCCTACGACTCTTACGTCTTATAGACGAATTAATGATTGAAAAGAGCATATCTTTAGAACATATTAAAGATAATCTTTTTGGAGGGAATTTTGTGAATATGAAAAAAGGCTATTTTATTTTTATTATAGCGCTTGTGTTTGGCGGTATGGTGGGCGGTTCTATATCGGCTTATGCCGACGGCGAATTGTCTTACGAGCTGTTCGATCGAGCAAAACAAGCCATTGTCTTGGCTTCCTACGGTGAATATTCGGAAGCCTTGAATGAGATCGCCATCGAAGAAAACCTAGAATCTTTCGAGACCTTTGTATGCGACAAGTTAGCCTCTATTTTCAATGGAGCCGTCCAAACCGAAGTAGGACTGGGATGGAAAGATGGCGATGGCTGGCATATTGCCATACCCATTCAAACGCCGAATGACGATGACGTAGAGGTGTTTGTGTTGCACAGCGTTGACGGTGCTACTTTTGACGGCTATGCTGCCTTAACATGGGGGAAGGTCATTAAAAAAGCGGATGCCGCCGATCAAAAAGTATGGAAGGAAGCGCAGGAAGCCGAAGTATCCATAGTCGTTCCAGACTGATTGCCTGTTATTAAATCCTTAAGAAACAAAAGGAATCGTTTAGCAAAACGATTCCTTTTTTGTATAAGTTTTTCTAAGCTTTAGCATTGTCAATTGAATATTCTATTTGTCTATTGCATAAATTTTTAGGATTGACGCACACCAGCCGTTGGAATATAATACATCTAGTTATGCCAATGTTAGGTCAGTTTTAAGCCAATGTACATATTTTTCGTCGACAATATGGCGGTTCGTTTGCACGTTTTCAGTGCAATTATATATAAAATATCTAGTGGTTATAGATTAGGAGGAAGAAGAACATGGGTGATTTTAGTTGGTGGGCAGTCATAGCGGTTGTGGTTTCTATCGCAGGATTTGCGGTAGCCGCATACTTTTACCGCTGGGTGCAGGCTCTGCCTGTGGCCAATGAAGAAACCGAACGAATCGGCAAGTTGATTCGGGACGGCGCTTTTACTTTTATCAAGCGCGAGTATCGTATTTTGACGATCTTCTGTTTGGTGGTTGCCGTCATCATTTTTGTGTTTTTGCCGCATCCGGTTTGGCTGGAAGGCGCTACTGTGTGGCAGAACGTGCAAATGGCAATCAGCTACTTAGCAGGTTCAGCGATTTCGGGCATTGCGGGCTATGTGGGCATCAGCATTGCAACCCTGGCCAACACCCGGGCGGCGTCTGCTGCAAAGAAAGGGTTGGCTCCCTCTTTTATGGCCGGTTTCCGCGGCGGCGCGGTTATGGGCATGGCGGTTGTGGCTTGCTCTCTGATGGGCGCTGCGCTTTTGTTCTTAATCACAAAGGACGCCGATAAGGTTATGGCGTTCAGCTTTGGTGCAAGCTCGCTAGCTTTGTTTGCCAAGGCAGGTGGCGGAATATTTACCAAATCTGCAGATATCGCTGCCGACTTGACGGGCAAGGTAGAGTTGGGTATCCCCGAAGACGATCCTCGCAACCCTGCGGTTATCGCCGATAACGTGGGCGATAACGTGGGCGACGTTGCAGGAATGGGCGCAGACTTGTTCGACTCCAACGTTGCCGCTATGGCCGCTGCCATGGTTATTGCCATTCCTTTGGGCCTGGTAGAATTGATTTTCTGCTTTGGTGCCATGGGTTTGCTGGCTTCCATCATCGGCGTATTTTTCTCCAAGGTAGGAAACGACGGCAACCCAAGCCGTGCTTTGAACGGCGGAACTTATTTGACTTGCGGCCTCTTTGCCGTATTGACTTTGCTGGCTTCATGGATTAGTGATTTTGATTTTAGATTGTGGGGCGCAGCGGTAATCGGCATGGCAGCCGGCGTAATCATCGGCTTGACCAGCGAATTCTTTACTGGCGACGACAAAAAGCCGGTAGAAAAGGTGGCCAAGGCTTGTCAAAGCGGTCCGGCCTTTACCATATTGTCCGGATTTTCCTATGGGCTTTTGAGCGCGCTACCTTCCATGGCAGGCATTGCCTTGGCTGCGTTGTTCTCTTACAAGCTGTGTGAACCGATGGGTGGAAATCATCCGATGCTGGGCATATCGGTTGCCGCAATGGGTATGCTCTCCATCGTAGGCATGATTATTTCAAACGATGCTTACGGGCCCATCGTGGATAACGCCCGCGGAATTGCTGAAATGTGCAATCTGGGGGATGATGTTCTTGAAATCACCGATAAGCTGGATGCCGCCGGCAATACCTCAAAGGCAATCACCAAAGGTTTTGCCATCGGTGCTGCAGGCTTGACGGTTATCGCCCTGCTTGCCGCGTTTAAAGAGCTTGCGCTAGAGGCCATGGGGGCCGGCGCAGCAATTTCGTTTGACATGATGAATCCCTTGGTGTTCTTTGGCGCTTTGATCGGTGCCGCAATTCCGGCTGTATTTTCTGCCATGCTGATGCTGGGCGTGAATCGTAACTCTCAACTGATGGTTGACGAAATCCACCGACAGTTTAAAACGATAAGCGGCTTGAAGGAAGGTCGTGCTGGCGTTCACCCCGATTACGGCCGTTGTATCGACATCGCCACGGTGGGGGCAATTCGCGAGCTGATCCCTGCTGGCTTGATGGCGATTCTGTCCACGCTGGCTGTTGGATTTATCGGCGGCGTCGAAGCCGTGGGTGGATTCCTGACCGGCAACATTATTTCCGGCCTTATGTTGGCCATGCTGATGAGCAACGCCGGTGGTTTGTGGGATAACGCCAAGAAATATATTGAAGCGGGCAATTTCGGTGGCAAGGGGAGCGATGCCCACAAGGCGGCCGTTATCGGCGATACGGTGGGCGATCCCTTCAAAGACACAGCTGGTCCTTCGATCAACACCCAGATCACTGTGGTTTCGTTGGTATCGTCCCTTACAGCTGGCCTGTTTGTGGCGCTATCGTTGTTTAAATAATCTAACAAGAGAAACAACGACAAATTTCGATTGTATCTAATGGTTAAAATCGAAAAAATATCCCTGGAATGCGGCCTTTGGCTTGCCTTCCAGGGATATTAAATTTTGCAACACAATTGTATGAATTTTGAGAACTATGAGTTCAATAGATAAGTTTGCAACTGCTCTGGTGTTGTGGCACAAAAGCCATCAAATTCATGGGGGATAGGCAGATCAAAAGCCACCATACAAGCCTGCATACCGGCATTGTGTCCTGCGTATACATCAATGTCCCGGTCGCCAATCATGATGCATTCTTCTTTGATCAAGTTGTGTTTCGCAGCCAGCGCGTTTAGCGCGTCCGGCGCCGGTTTGCCGGGGAAGTTTAAGTCGCTGGTAAAGCAATCCACAAAAAAAGGAAGAAGGCTATATTTTTCAAGCAACGCAGTGGTCAATGCGTCCCTATGGGTATAAACAAAGTGCTGCATGCCATGGTTGATGGTTGTCTCAAGGATTTCGGCCATCCCTTCAAAGGGTTTGGCCGATTCGATTTCTGCCGATCGGCGCCGCTTTGAATAGTTTTCAAAAAAGGAGTCGTCCAAGTTATATTTTGCCCGATAAAGCTTTAAGGTATGCCCGATTGATATTTTCATGTTCAGCATAAGCGCCTGGAGGCTTTCTTCGATCCCCTTCTCTTTGAGCATTTCAAAGAGAGCCTGTGTCATTACCGGATAAGTGTCAAACAAGGTGCCGTCAAAATCCCAGACAACGTTCTTCAGCATAAACCTCTTCCTTTCAAACGATGTATTACCGCTATAGCAAATCTTTAACGACTTGACTTGCTGCAATTAATCCGGCCGCCGAAGGGACGACGGCAATGCTGCCCGGCGGACGCGTCTGTCCATATTCTTCAGAATAGTTGCTCGGTTTTATAGGCTCTTCTGTAGAATAAACCACTTTTAAGTTTTCAATGCCGCGTTTTCGAAGCTCTTTGCGCATAATTCGCGCAAGCGGGCACCCCGTGGTGTTCATAATATCGGTTACGATCAACTTGGTGGGATCCAGCCTATTGCCGGCACCCATGCAACTAATGATGGGCGTGCCGGCCTGCTTGGCTTTTTCGATCAATAAGATTTTGCTGGATACCGAATCTATAGCATCTACGACGTAATCATATTGCGTAAAGTCATAGGAATCGGCCGTATTTTTATCATAAAATACGTCGGCAGCGTCTACTTTGGCCGATGGATTTACGCCGGCAATGCGTCTGGCCATCACATCGACCTTTTTCATGCCCAAAGTATCGTGGCTGGCTACGGCCTGGCGATTAATGTTGCTTACGGCAACCACATCATTGTCGATCAAAAGCAATCGGCCCACACCGCAGCGAGCAAGCGCTTCTGCCGCATGACCTCCTACGCCACCGATGCCCACAACGGCAACTGAGCTGTTGCGCAAGCGCTCTATTCCTTCGAAGCCCAAAAGGAGCTCGGTTCTGGAAAATTCATTCATAGGGTCGTTCCTTTTCTGGTAAGATTTGTAAGAATGTATATCAAAAAATAGGTTATCATAAATCGGCGCAAAAAACAAACACTGCTTGTTGATTTTCTCAATGGTGTGTATAATAATAATTCAGATTATGTAAGGAGGCGTTGTCACACACAATGTGTGCCTTTAAATTATGTTGAATGTACTTTGGCAAGATGCGCCGGCGGTTCTGGTGGTGGGCGAGGATATGGCGATGAATATATGTTTCGCCAACGATGCCTTTTACCGCTTAATTGACTACCGGGACAAGCAAGATTATGACCGGGCAAACAATAACAGCGCCATAAGCGCAATCCATAGACCGGATTTGATGAGGCTGCTAAGCGCTGTGGGCGCTTTAAAGGGAGGGGAATGTACTTTCTCTTCCGACTTTAGGCTGAAGACTAGGCTCGGCAAGGACAAGTGGGTACACGCAGAAGGCTCCTTGGTGGAACACGAGAAACTTCGCAAAATCGTGTTTGTGTTGTATGATTTAAAGAAAGTTGAAAAGGTGGAGCGTAATATTGAACAAAACCTTCAAGCTACGCGGCGATTGGCAACAACCTTAAGCGGCGGTATTGCAAGTGTCCGCTTTGACCGGGATCTTTCAGTTTTGGATGCCGATTCAAATTTTATCCACTTGCTGATGGGGATCAAGGAGGAGAACGCAGTCAGCTTGATGCATGAGTGCGCCGAAGAAGACGGAAACAAGCTATATTCCGCTTTCGCAGCCGCCTACAACCAAGGAACCGAGGTGGATTTGCGGCTGCACCCCAACGTATCCCGGGATAAAATCATACGTTTACATGGAATCCGATCCGGCGAATCGGAGGGCTATCCCGTATTCAGCTGCGTGGTTTATGATGTAACAAATCAAGAAAATATGAAGCGCAAAGTGCATAGCGCAATGGAGCGCGAGCAAAAAATCTTGAACCGGTTGCCCTGCCATATCATCCGCCATCAATTGGATGGGGAAGGCGTTCTTCAATCTGTTTCTACAGAGCTGCTGGAGCAACTGGGGTTTGAGAGTGAAGATATGCCCGGCTCTATTTCGAATCTTTTTTTGCCGGAAGATTGCAGCCGGATATTCAAAGCTGTCGAAGCCTTCTCAGGCAAAGAAGAATCATTTATCATGGAGTACACCCTCACCGGTCCGGGAGAAAAAAAGATGCCCGTACGGGCTCAGATCTGCCTGTTAAACGACGACGAGGGCAATTTCATATGTCAACATGCATTGGTGGATCTAAGCCGAGAAATCGAACTAAAAAACCACCAAAATGCACAGGAGCAGCAGCAGCGTGCCTTGATGCAGTTGATGGATCAGCCCACCTTTCGATTAAAGGTCGATGAGAGCGTGGCTCTCTTGGATTTCAACCTTGCCTTTGAAAATTTCACCGGCTATTCCAAGGAGCGATTGGCGGAAATCTCGGGCAAAGAGCTGTTTACCAAAGGTTCGCTGGCTCTTTTGTTAAGTTGCTGTACACAGGCTTTGGCGGACAAAGAAAGTTTTGAAATGGGTTGTACGATCAATGGGCACAACGACGAACCCATAGAAGCCATGCTTAAAGGTTCAATCATATTGAGCAGCAACGAAAAACCCATTTTGGTTGCGGTCATTGCCAACGCCAAATAGAGTATGGAAAATAGAAATGCTGCTTTGAAATATGTTCAAAGCAGCATTTCTAGATACTATTTGCCGATTTGGCTAATATCAAAGGGCGTTTCTTGGTACACGCAGTAATTCAGCCAGTTCTGGAACAGCAGGTTGCTGTGCGCTCGCCAGCGTACGTTCGGAGGCTGGGTGGGGTCGTCATCGGGGAAGTAATGGTATGGCACGTCGATTTTAAGCCCGCGGGAAATGTCGCGCTCGTACTCCATCTTTAATGTGTTGGGATCATATTCGCTGTGTCCCATGGCAAATACGCGGCGGCGGTTTTTGCTGCACACCAAATACACCCCGGCCTTGTCGCTAACCGAAAGGATATCCAGGTCGGTCACTTTGGCCACATCTTCCGTACGCGCTTCGGTGTGGCGGGAGTGGGGAACGTGGAATGTGTTGTCAAAACCGCGCATCAGCGGATGGTTCGGGCTGAGGTTTTGGTGGCGATATACACCAAAGCATTTTTGCTTCAGTTCATGCTTGGGCACGCCGTAGTGATGATACAGGCCGGCCTGGGCTGCCCAACAGATGTAAAAAGTGGAAAACACATTTTTTTCGCTCCAGTCGATAATTTCGACCAACTCACGCCAATAATCCACCTGCTCAAAATCCATCATCTCCACCGGCGCACCCGTGATGATCAAGCCATCAAATTTTTGACTTTTCACTTGATCCAAGGTGGTGTAGAAATTTTCCAGATGTTCGTAAGGGGTGTTCTTGGACAGGTAGGATGCGGTTCGCAAAAATGTTACCTCCACCTGTAGCGGCGTATTGCCAATCAGGCGCAACAGCTGGGCTTCGGTGGTCTGTTTGGTGGGCATCAGATTCACGATGGCTATCTTCAGCGGACGTATGTCTTGGTTTAGTGCGCGGGACTCGTCGATGACAAATATATTTTCATCGCGTAGCACCTGAGCCGCGGGCAAATCATTGGGAACCTTTACTGGCATAAAAAGCGTCCTTTCCAAAAAAATAATGCTTATGTATTTTTCAAACAGGTCCCATTCAATGGAAAACATGGAAAAACCGAGCCTGCTTGACAAAAACTTAAGATCAATGCTTATATATAATAGCATGAGGAGGCGATCGGAAGCAATATGACGCCTTACACAAAATTTTCGAACCGGGTATTGGATAAGTTATTTGCTTAAACCGGCGGTCAAGGTATTGACCATTGCAAGAGTCCACGAAAAAGCATCTGCGGTTGTTTGCGGATTTTTTTCTTCCGGCCAGGTCCAAAGCCAGAGCATTTGAGGATCCTGCCGTATAAAATGCAGCAATTTCTTCGAAAAAGTATAGGCCTTTGTGCAAGCTAGAAAACCGGTTAAGAGCTACGCAGGTTATAACGAGTGTAAATGCAAACATTTATTGGTATAATTAACGAAGGATAGAAATTTGCACGCATAAAGACATGCTGCGCAAAATCAATCAGAATAATAAAGAATCATGAGGGGGAGTATTCATGGCATCCAAAGTATTGTTCGCACCTATGGCCTATTCGGAGTATGACGCAAATCAAACCTTACCGGCCAAATTTGCCCGCTTGCTGAAAAAGAGCGGTTTGGACAAAAAAGTAAAAGACAAAACGGTAGCCATTAAGATGCATGTAGGCGATGGCATAACCTATTCCACCATTCACCCGGTATTTGTGCGCACGCTGGTAAACTTTGTCAAAGACAATGGCGGAGATTGCTTTATCACCGACCACTATGTGCACAAACGTAACCCAGAGCAGCGCGGTTACACAGAAGCCAATCTGGGTTGCCCAGTGCTGGAAGCTTGCAGCTACACCGGAAAATATTTCTATACGGTTCCGGTAGATTACAAGAGCTTTAAGCATGTGGACATCGCTGGGCTGATCCACGATGCCGATTTTATGATCGATTTTTCCCATGTCAAAGGGCATGGATCCTGTGGGTTTGGCGGCGCGTGCAAAAACATCGCCATGGGCTGTGTAACCGACAGAACAAGGCACCAGATCCATGGATTGGAAGGTGGCTTGGTATGGGAGGGCGACAAGTGCATTCACTGCGGAAAATGCATTAAGTCCTGCAATCACCAGGCCAATTCCTTTACAAAAGATAAGTATAAAGGTGAATACAAAGTGAATTATCACCACTGCACCCTGTGCCAGCACTGCGTTAAGGTTTGTCCTACCGAAGCGATTACCCTGGACAGCCACGACTACGCCGATTTCCAAATGGGTATGGCCATCTGCACAAAAACGGTGCTGGATTCCTTTGAGCCGGGAAATGTCTACTATATTAACGTTTTAACCGCCATAACAGCGTTGTGCGACTGCTGGGGCATGACCACGCCTTCTTTGGTGCCAGATATAGGCATCATGGCCAGCGACGATATCGTAGCCATTGAGCGCGCCTCTATCGATGCCATCAAGATGGAGGATTTGATCCCGGCCGGAATTCCGCGCAATTTGGAGTTGAGTGGGGAAGGCCATTTGTTCGAACAGCTTCACGGCAAAAATCCTTACATCCAACTAGACGCTCTGGAGAAGGTGGGGCTGGGCACCCAGGAATACGAACTAAAAAAAATCAAATAAAATAAATATCCATAAAAAATACGCGCTTGTGCATCAAAGCAAAGCGCGTATTTTTTATCATCGTATAAAGTTTGTGCCGACGCGAGTTTCAGGGTATTCAGGGATAACTCCGGATTTTTTGCCCAGCTCAATACATTTGAGCAACCAGGCCATATTGCGACCAAGGGTGCGCATAATCTGCATGCCTTCTAGATCCTGCTGCACTTGTGCTGGGGTGTTGCCGTGTACCATCGGCCAATATTGGGATGAAACCAGCGGCATTTGAGAAATCGTAAAATACTTATTCAGCTGTTCGATGGCTGCGGTGGATCCCGCACGCCTGCAGCTGACGACGGCCGCACCCGGCTTATGGGCGAAGCAGCTGCCAGCGTAGAACATGCGGTTTAAAAGCGAAGTGAGGGCACCCGAAGCCGCTGCATAATACACCGGTGAACCGACCACAAGCCCATCACATTCTTGCATAAGCGCAAGCCCGTCATTCACTGGGTCGCCGTCAAAAGTGCAACGGTTGAGGTTCTCGTCCATCCTGCATTTTCCGCAGGCAATGCATCCCCGTATAGGTTTGCGGCCCACTTGTAGCCATTTGACTTGAATGTTGTTCTCGGTCAGTTGCTCTGCAACTTGGCTCAGTGCAGTGTACGTACAACCTTCAGGATTGGGGCTGCCGTTTATCATCAATACCTGCATGTTTACACCCTCTTTTAAAATGTTTGTCTAATGACCGGCAATGGTTTTGGGTTCAAAATTGGCGCCGAAGGTTTCCACTGTAACCGTTTGGATTTTTTGTTCTTCCACAGGCCGGTCGTTGGCGCCGGTGGGCGTAGAAGCGATCGCATCGACACCCTCCAGTCCTTCAATCACCTTGCCAAACGCCGCGTATTGTCCATCCAAATGGGGTGAATCGGCATGCATGATGAAAAATTGACTGCCTGCCGAATTGGGTGACATAGATCTGGCCATGGAGAGCACGCCCCGGGTATGTTTCAAATCGTTTTTAAAACCATTCTGGGTGAATTCGCCTTTGATGGAATAGCCGGGACCACCCATTCCGGTGCCGGTGGGATCGCCTCCCTGGATCATAAACCCAGGGATTACCCGGTGAAAAATCAGTCCATCATAAAACCCTTTTTGCACCAGAGAAACAAAGCTCGCCACCGTATTTGGCGCAATCTCGGGGTGAAGCTCGGCCTTGATTACATCGCCATTTTCCATGGTAAAAGTCACGATTGGATTGTTCATCTTGTCGTCCTCCATAAAATTATATTTTTCAAGAAAGATTGGGATCCTTTTGGATGCTGTAGCTCTTGTTCTTGGCGTCCAGCGTGTAGACATAGCCCTGGGTATCCACGGTGATGGACTTGATCATGTAGTTTAGCAGCGGACGGTCGCTAGAGTCGGTGGCGATGGAAGCGATTTTATCCACCACAGCCATGCTGGAATCGTCGGTAACGCGCCCAAATGCGGTGTACAATCCGTCTAAAGACGGGTTGTCCGCTTGCATGATAAAAAACTGGCTGCTGGCCGAGTTGAGATCCTGGCTGCGGGCCATAGACAACACGCCGCGCTGGTGGGAAATATCATTCTCAATGCCGTTTTGGCTGAACTCGCCCATAATTTTATGTTCGGAACCGCCTGTTCCAGTATTGGTGGGATCGCCACCCTGGATCATGAAGCCGGGAATGATGCGGTGGAACATAATCTTGTTGCCGTCATAAAATCCGCTTTGAATCAGCGATACGAAATTGGTTACGGCAAGGGGAGCTACATTAGGGTAAAGTTCCAGTGAAATCTTGTTGCCATCCTCCATTTCAATGGTAACGATGGGGCTGGGCAGCTCTTCTGTTGGCTTTTGATACTCTTTTTTCTGACAGCCGGTAGACAACAACACAAGAGAGATAATAAGGGCAAACAATAGAATTTTTTTCATAGTACGTAAGTCCTTTCGAATTATATTTTAATAACTTATGTTTTATCAAAGAATCAGCTTGCGTTTCCGCTCAACCATTTCATCTATGCGGGCAATGTAGTGCTCTATGTTGCGCACATTGGCTGCTCTTTCTATACGCTTTTCCCGATCGTACACCCACTTGGTAATCGCATTGGCGCCCACCGCCAAAATGGGCGTAGTTTCTTCCATAATGTCTATGTTGTAAACGCAAGCACAGTCCGGTTTGGCATAGCCAACGTTTTCCAAATTTCCGGACATGTATTTTTGTCGGTACATATAGTAGGGGGAGTAGCCGGCATACGCCAACGTCTCCCGGGCCAACTTAACCATTTTGTCGGCAGCGTCTGTAGTCGATTGCATATAGTTGTCTTCGCGAAGCTTGGAGGCCCGCTTGAGCGCCAACGTATGCACCGTGATGCTTTCCGGGTTGAGCGCTACGGCTTTGCCTACGCTATCGGTAAAAATATCGATTGTTTCCTCCGGAAGCGCCGCAATCAAATCCATATTGATGTGGTCAAAGCCGTTTTCCCGTGCCATTTCAAAAGCTTTTACAGTGTCCAGTGCAGTGTGTTGCCGCCCAATCAGCTGTAATGTTTCGTCGGAAAAGGTCTGCGGATTGATGCTAATCCGGTCGACGCCGTGGCTTTTAACCACTTGAAGCTTTTGTTTAGTAATTGTGTCCGGCCGCCCTGCCTCCACTGTCCACTCAATACCTCCGGGAAACTGTGTGCGCGCGCTTTCCAGCACGCGATTCAGTTGCTTTGCGCTCAGCGCGGTAGGGGTGCCGCCACCCATGTAAGCTGCGCGAAGCTTTAAGCCTTTATCGCGGACAATCTTGGCACATTGACCCATTTCATAAACCAAAGCATCCACATAAGGTTCAACCAACTTGCCGTCGCCCAGCTCTCCGGAGGAAAAAGAGCAGTATGTGCAGCGCGTAGTACAAAACGGGATGCCGATATACAAATCAAACTCGTCGGCTTCGCGGGTTATATATTTGCTTTGAAAACAAATAATCTCTAAAAGCAGCTCTGTCTTATCCTCGGCCACATCAAATTCTTTTGCGATTTGCCTTGCCGCATCATTCGGAGCATGGCCTTGTTCAAGCAGTTCGTACATAAGCCGGGTAGGACGAATGCCCGTGAGGGAGCCCCAGGGCGGATGCACGCCGCAGTATTGGACAAACGCATCATAGCAAGTGTTTTTTACCAGCCGCTTAAAGTTTCTTTTTTGAATCAATGCGGAAGCCAATTCTGCTGCTGCTTGCCGGCATACTGGCTTATGATCCTGGATGGACACTTGTTCTATCGAGAGTTGACCTTCCTGCGTGTGCTCATGTTTTACAACTAACGCTCCGGCATCGGGCGCAACCTTTACATCGCCAAGAAAAAGCCGGATGATGTCGGCTATATCTGCAAACAATTCCGGCGTATCGGTCAACAGTTGTACGCTCATCGAAACGCCTCCATGGCCTCAAACATAGTTGCACCGGAACCATGGCCCGGATATACGTAGGTTTCTCCGGGCAACTTGAACAGCTTGCTTAAGGAATCACTCAGCTGCTTCATACTGCCGCCCGGCAAGTCGGTCCGTCCATAACCGCCTACAAACAAGGTGTCCCCGCTAAAAAGCAGCTGCTTATCAGGCATATAAAAACATGTACTCCCCGGAGTATGGCCGGGCGTGTGAATAATCTTAAAAATATCACCATAAATATTGAGTTCGGATACATCATGGGCTTCAAATGTAAAATCCGGGGATAGCGGAATGTATTCACCCACGCACATTTGGGGTGAAGCTAAGTTTAATGTCAACTCCGAAAGATATGGCGCATCTTCGGGATAAATGTAAATAGCGCATTCGGTTTTTTCCTTTAGCTGCGCAGCGCAAAGCGTATGGTCAAAATGGCCATGGGTTAACAAAATATAGCCCAGCTTAATTTGGTTTTCATCAATATAGGTTGACAGCTGTTCGTAGCCGTCGCCCGGATCAATGAGAATCGCGCGTTTATCAGGCCATTCCAACAAATATGCGTTGGCTTGCAAAAGCCCAACTGGAAAAGTATGAATGGTAAAAGGCATATTGCTAAAAACTCCTTTTGCTGTCCAGCAGCAATGTTACTGGCCCATCGTTTACAAGCTCCACCTGCATATGGGCACGAAAGCGACCGGTTTCTACTACAATGCCCTTATGCTTCAGTCCCTGCACCAGCGCTTCAAACAAGGGCTCAGCGTGTTCGGGGCGAGCTGCATTGGTAAAGCTGGGACGCCTGCCGTGGCGCATATCGCCCTGTAAGGTAAACTGGGAGACTAACAACATGCTGCCGCCCACATCGCCGATGGATAGGTTCATCTTTTCCTGATCGTCTTCAAAAATTCGCATTCCGTGGAGTTTTTTTACCGCGTACTCCACATCCGAATCGGTGTCGTCGTTTTCAACGCCAACCAAAACCATAACCCCTTTTTCTATCTTACCGACGATCTGACCTTCAACCGTTACTTGAGCGCGCGAAACGCGCTGAACAACACACCGCATATGAACTCCTTTTTAAGACGAAACACGGAACACTTCTATAATATCGCTGCGTTTTTGCAGCTGAGCAATGATCTTATCCAACTGGTTAGTGTTTTTGGTTTGAATAACCATGTTGATGGTGGTGGTTCCTTTTTTGTGGGTTCTTGCCGACAGCGCAACGATAGGCACATTGTTTTGCGCCAGCATTACCGACAAATCACCCAGCAGTTGAACCCGGTCGTAGGCCATGATTTGAATTTCTGCATGGTAAGCAGTGCTGGTTTCGTGCTCCCAATGCACCTCGACCATGCGCTCGCTCTCTACGTTTTGCTCGCTCATGTTTGTGCAATCGCTGCGGTGTACAGATACACCGCGCCCACGGGTGATATAACCTACGATATCATCACCGGGCAGGGGATTGCAGCATTTGGCAAACCGAACCACCATTCCGGGTTCGCCCGCAACGATGATTCCATTGGAAGAAGAGCGACTGGATTTTTTTTGGCTACTGACCTCTTTGGCCTGTTGCAGCTGCGCAGCATCCACCACTTGGGGAATTGGAACAGACTCGGGTTTGTTATGCTTTTCGTATTCTTCCACAAGCCTATGTACAACTTGGGCGGCGCTCAATCCGCCAAAACCGACCGTAACATACAAATCTTCCAAAGAGTTTATGCTGTGGCGTCGGTACAACGGTTCCATATATTCGGATTTGGTCAGCTGAGAAAGCCCGAAATTAAAGCGTTTCGCTTCTTTTTCCAGCATTTCCTTACCTTTTTGCATGTTTTCTTCTTTGAATTCGTGCTTGAACCAGGCTCGAATTTTGCTCTTGGCGCCCGAGGTTTGGACGATTTTTAACCAATCTCTGGAAGGGCCGTTAGAAGAGGATGAGGTCAAAACTTCAATAAAGTCCCCGGTTTTTAAAGGGGTTTCCAAGGGGACGATCCGTCCATTGATCTTGGCGCCTACGCATTTGTTGCCAATTTCAGTGTGAATCCGGTAGGCGAAATCCAACGGGGTCGCACCGGTAGGCAGGGTAATGACATCGCCTTTGGGTGTAAATACAAACACTTCGTCGCTAAACAAATCGACCTTAAGTGCATCCATGAATTCGTGGGGATCTCTGGTTTCGCCTTGCCAATCCAATATCTGTCTAAGCCAGAACAATTTGTGATCCAGCTCGTCTTCCTGTCTTCCTTCTTTGTAACGCCAGTGAGCTGCAATGCCGTATTCGGCGGTGCGATGCATTTCGTGCGTGCGTATTTGTACCTCGAAGGTCATTCCGCCGCTACCTACAACGGTTGTGTGCAGCGATTGGTACATATTGGCTTTGGGCATAGAGATATAATCTTTAAAGCGATTGGGCAATTGACGCCAAAGGGTGTGCACGATGCCCAGCACCGCGTAGCACTCCGGCACGGTTTCTACCAGTACGCGAATAGCAATCAGGTCGTGAATTTGCTCGAAGCTCTTGTTTTGTAGCACCATTTTACGATATATGCTATAAAAATGCTTGGGCCGGCCTTCGATATCGCAGTTGATATTGGCTTCATCCAGCTTTTTTTTCAGCGTATCAATTACATCCTGAATGGACTTTTCGCGTTCCTGACGCTTCATACCGACCTTTTCAACCAGATCGTAATAGCCTGCAGCGTCGATGTAGCGCAGGGACAAATCTTCCATTTCCCATTTCAGCGAATACATACCCAGGCGGTGCGCCAACGGTGCGTACACATCTAAAGTTTCCCGGGCGATTGCAGCTTGACGCGTCGGATCCTGAAACTTCAGGGTTCTCATGTTGTGCAGACGGTCGGCCAGCTTAATGAGCACCACGCGAATGTCCTTGGCCATCGAAAGAAACATTTTCCGCAAGCTTTCGGCCTGCTGCTCTTCCTTGGATGTAAAATCCAAACGGCTTAGCTTGGTTACACCGTCTACCAGCAAGGCTACATCTTGACCAAAGTGCTCTTCGATGACCTCAACGGTTATCTCTTCAATGTCTTCCACGCAATCGTGCAGCAAACCGGCCGCAATCGTGGTGGCATCCAGCATTAGATCGGCCAGTATTTCGGCAACCCTAAACGGATGGGTAAAGTATGGTTTGCCCGATTTGCGCATTTGTCCGGCGTGTGCAGCGCACGCGAAATTATATGCACGTTCAACCAACTGCATATCGTCATTCGGATGATAATTCTCAATTTTATCCAGCAATTCCTGCAATTGCGGATCGCGCTCTTCCTGCTGGGCATCATCATCAGCAGGCAAGGCGTTATTTTTTTTCACATCATCCATGAAAGCTCTTCTCCTTTGTGTTTTAAAGCAAATGGATATCGTTCACACAGGAGCGCAAACGGTTAAACAAAGGGTTTTGTTCGGGGTCGTTTTTGTGCACCGGCAAAGGGCGTATTCTATGCGTTGCCTTGTCGTACTCGATAAGATTCATGTCGTGCAAAACCAACAACCCGCACAACCAATTGGTTTCTGAAAGGGCACTTTCTGCAGCGCATTGCTTCAGCAAATCTTGCAACTGACTGTATCTCGAAAGTGCTGAGGCGTTTTTCACAAAATATTTATACTGTTCGCGCAGCTGATCCACGTTCGGAATGTCTGCCTGCGTCATCCAAGCGTCGGAACCGCCGGTATAGAGAAGCTGCACGGGATTGTCACAACCGAAGTCCACGGTGAACTTATCCGGAGGATCGATAAGCACGATGTTTTTGTAGCTTGCCTCCATTTTACCACACGGGCAAACACATAGCGCATTAAAGGCTCTGGGATCCTTTGGAAACTCGTTGACGAAAACGTCCAAATCTTGTTTTCCTTCATTCTTTAGCTGCTCTAGCAAAAAGTTTATTCCCTGGACGGAGTAGATTATTATAAGGTTGCCTTGAGGACCTATGGACAATCTTTCCAGGAGGGAGGAAAAATTAATTATATCATAGTTTTTCAATTCTTTACATCTATAATTATTATAAAACAGTTCTGTTAAATATATATGCTTTATGTTAGGAAAACGCTCACAGATGGCCTCTGCTTGTTCCGGCAACCCAGGTGGAACAAGTACCTTGATTTCGCATTCGGCGTTGGAGTGGTTTTGCCAAGTGTTAATCTTTGCGCTGTATAAAATTTGCGAGCTCGTCCCTTTAACCTGCAAAGCAAGCTTGCCACCGCCAAACATGACGCCCGAACAGTAATGCTCGCCTTGTTCCAGCGTCATCCTCAGATGGTCACCATTTTTTCCCACTGCCGCTGCAGCCGTAATTTTGGCCATAGTTGCAAAAAGCGGGGAAGGGTTTCCAAAGCCGGTGGGTTGCAATTGATTGAGCTTGTGTACAAACTCCTGGGTAACCTGTTCTAGAGAAAGGACCACATCGTATTCATCGGTCGGAATATAAAGATTTGGCGCGGCATGTTGGCGCAAATATAGGTTCATTCGCTTAATAAACTCATTAAGATGCTGGCAGGGTATGGTTAGTCCGGCGGCTTGTTTGTGGCCCCCAAAGCGCAAAAATAAATCAGAACAGCTGCTGAGGGCCCGATGGATATCGATTCCCGGAATGCTTCTGCAAGAGCCCACATAGGTGTCGTTTTGTCGGCTAAAAATAACGGTAGGAAAATGGTATCGCTCCACCAGTTTGGAAGCCGCCAAGCCGATTATGCCTGGATTCCAATTCTCTCCCCACAAAATTATGATTCTGCTTTCGATAAAATCAAAATCGTCCAGCTGTTTGTGCGCTTCCGCAATGATCTGCTCTTCTTCCTGTTTTCGAAGTGTATTTTCGCCGTCCAACTCTTGGGCCAAACTGCCGGCAATGGCGGCATTATCGGTAACCAACATTTCCAGGCCTCGGGCAGCATCGCCTAAGCGTCCGGCGGCGTTCAATCTGGGTGCCAATTGAAACGCAATGTTGCCTGCGCTGATCGCCCGTCCGGCAAGGTTGCTGGCCTGTATCAAGGCGGCAACACCAACTCTGGGCACCGTATTTATTTGCTCAAGGCCCAAACGCACGATTACGCGGTTTTCACCGGTCAACGGTACCAAATCGGCTACGGTAGCCAGCGCTGCTAAATCCAAATATCGGCTGGCCGATTCGATTCCGCTCAAAGCACATACCAATTTAAATGCGGTACCCGCTCCGCAAAGGGTAGGGAAAGGATAATTGTTAAGCAGAGGATTGACTACCGGACAATCGGGCAACTCATCAGGCGGCTGATGATGATCAGTTACGATCACACTCATTCCCAGCGCCTTTGCAAGGCGCACTTCTTCCAAAGATGTAATGCCGCAATCTACCGTAATCAGCAACTCGGAGCGCTCTGCGATGGCTTGAACAGCCTCTCGGTTTAAGCCATAGCCCTCGTTGTGGCGAGAGGGAATGTAATGCTGGGCCTGAACACCCATGCTCTGCAAATGCATAACCAACAAGGCGGATGCGCAAACCCCGTCCACATCGTAATCACCGTATACCGTCACCCGCCAACCCTGTTTGCGTGCAGCTTCGATTGTTTCGACAGCAGAGTGCATATCGCTGAGCAAAAATGGATCGTGCAAATGTTCGAGGGCGGGGTTTAAAAAATCCTGTGCACTTTTTAAGGTGTTGATTCCTCTTAACACGAGCAACTCGCACAGCTTTTTGGGATATGCGCGCAGCATATCATGTGGTATATTCACTTTGTCTGGGTTGCGCTGTTTAATTTGGTGCACAGACAAACCTCCGTATAAAAATCTATTGTTAATGATATGGAAAAAGAGCCTTGCCGCCAAAGGCCAAGGCTCTTGATACAGGCCGCGTTACGCTTTGGCCTTTTTTGCGTTCTTTTTCTTGAGTATCTTGCCGATAAGATCGCTGTCTTCAAATTGCACCCAAATTTGGGGGGTGAGCAACAACGATGAATAGGTGCTGACCAATACGCCCACAAGGATGGGGAAGGCAAAAGACTTTATCGAAGCGACACCCAAAATCAACATCGCAGCCACAGCAATTACCGCCGAGGCGCCCACTGCAAAGATCCGATCGCGCGCGACTTTGACACTTCTTTGGGCAATCAATGCATTCTTTTCATCCATCAGGGCGTTCAGCACATCGGGTTTGCGTTTTCCTTCGCGCAACTGATCAAACATCAATATCGTGTTGATCATAGACAGCGGCATGACCACCAGAAACGCCGCGACAAAGGGCATATTCACCGGATAAAAGAAGCGCGCAAACGCTATAATGGCACATGTCAGCAGCATGTCGTGCATCAAAGCAAGGACCCCGGTAGCCGCATAGTTGAAGTTATAACGCAGCCACACGTAGACTAGCAGACATCCGGCAGCAAGCCCTACTGCAATGAGCAGGTTGAGAACGATATTTCGATCTGCCACAACGCGGATGCTTTCTGCGCCAATCAAAGTGAGCTCGGGATACTTTTCCTTTAATCCCTCTTCTAGCTTTGCCTGGATAGCTGTAGCTGCGTCTCCAGAAGCGGCCATTTCAATCTGCAAGCGGGCAATTTCTTCTGGATTTTCAGCTGCATCGGATTTTGTGATTTGAAAATCGCTAATTCCGGCCTCTTTTAAGAGAGCTTGTACATCGTTGGTTTCAAAGCTGCTGCTCAATTCGTATTCCAGCACGGTGCCTCCGGCAAAGTCCATGCCCGGCTTGATTCCAAATCCTGCGACGGTTAATACGATGCCCAGCAAAATGATTACGGCTGAGAGGCCCATGTATAACTTGGTGCGGCCTGCAAAAGCTTGTTTATTCATATTCATTCACCCTCCTTACCGTGTGTACCATGCTGTGTTTTTGATACCCAATCCGGCCACTTGTTTCAGCAGGATTCGGGTAATCACAGCAGCGGTGAACATAGAGATCAAAGAAGTAACAAACAGCGAAGAAGCAAAAATTCTAACCGGTCCCGAACCCAACCAAATGAGCATCAACGATGCGATTAAAACCATCGCATTGACATCCATAATCGTGCCTATCGCGTTTTTGCCGCCAACGCGTGCGGCAATCTTCAATGCAGACTTATCCTTTAAACCTTCTTTAAGCGCATCCCGGAAACGCTCAAGAATAATGACATTTCCGGCCACCATCATGATTCCGCCCACCAGCGCCGATGCCATGCTGAGCAGAGTGATCTGTACTCCGGTGAGCGCAAAAGCATAGGCTACGAGCAGAACATACACAACCAGCGACAAGCTAGCCGCGATGCCGGGCAGCCGATACACTACAAGCATCAGCACTATAAGCAAAAGAATGACGATCAAAGCCGATTTCACCAAGGAGTTCATCGCTTCGGCGCCCAGGGAGGCCGATAGGGTGCTTTCTTCAATCTTCTCCAGCTCAACCGGCAACTCGCCCGATTGAATTAGCGAAGTCAAGCGCCTGGCGCTCACGTGATCATTGCCCATGGTAATCACCACTTGCCCGTCGGGGATTGCATCCTGAACGGTGGGGGAGGCGACGATCGCATTGTCCAGCACAATGGATATGTTTTTGCCAATGTTGGCTTCCGTTGCGTCGGCAAAAAGCTTTGTGCCGTTTTCGGTCAACTCAAAAGCGATCATATATTCGTTAGAAGTCGCATCGGGGCGCACCATTCGAACCGATTTTACATCTTCGCCCTGAAGAATGGTGTTGCCTTCGGGATCTTTGAATTCCAATTTGCAGTTCGCGCCGACGAAATCCAAAATCGCTTGAGCCTCCGGAAGATTGGGAATTTCCAAACGGATTTTATCGGTTCCTTGAATGGAAACCGTGCCCTCTGTATAATCGGCCTCTGCGCTCAAGCGTTCACGGAATATATCCGCCGTTTTCTGCATTTGAGCATCAAAATCTTCGCCGGAAGCATCCTTGGCCTGGTAAACAGCATAAGTGCCACCGCCCAGGTCCAGCCCCATATTCACCTTGTCGGCAACAGACATGAAAATATACTTTCCAATCTGCATGCCGTTGACTGCCAGGAAGCTGATCAGCACAATCACAACCAGTACTGCCGCCAATACAATTAAGCTTTTGGCTTTTTTCATAACCTTTTCTCCTCCTTGTGTTGGCGCGGGTACTTGTAATCATTCCACGCACACTATACAAATAAAGATTATACTATTTTAAAAAAACAACGTCAATGAATTAGCGAGGGCTTTTCTCAACAAATACACCAAAGAAATAGCACCTTTTCAAATGCAACTGCCAATTGTAGGGGCATACAGGTTGTGTTATAATTCTTATCATAAGATTATGGATTGATTTGAAGGGAAGATTTCATATGAAAAAAACGCGTACAACGGTTACCATCGCAGGCAAAGAATATAATATGACCGGGTACGATTCCGAGGAATATGTGCGTCGGGTTGCCCGGTATGTGGATCGGAAAATGACAGAGCTCTCTTTGGCCACACGCCTGCCCAGCAACTCGCTTGCGGTGCTGACTGCGCTGAACGTTGCCGATGATATGCTCAAGGCTCACGATGAGTTGACTAGAACCAAAAAAGAGCTTGGGGAAGCCCGCCAAGAGATTGAAGCGCTGAAGCTTCAGCTCAAAAAGAACGAATAAATGAAAAGACGGTGCAAAGTTGGAAAAAGTTGAATTGCTGGCGCCCGCTGGCAGCTGGGACGCTATGATTGCCGCCATACAAAACGGTGCGGATGCGGTGTACCTGGGAGGCCAAAGCCTAAATGCGCGGCGCAATGCAAGCAATTTTACGGCGGAAGAAATGAAGAATGCCGCCGACTATTGTCATGAACGCGAAAAAAAATGCTATATAACCTTAAACACCATGCTTAAGCAAGGCGAAGTGGGCCTGTTTGAACGGGCGGTCAGCGATTTGGCTGATGCCGGGGCGGACGCTGCAATCGTACAGGATCTGGGGATTGCCGCCGCCTTGAAACAAATGCTGCCCGATTTAGCGCTGCATGCTAGTACCCAAATGGCGATCCACAATATACAGGGAATGGCCGTAGCTGAACAAATCGGCTTTAGCCGGGTGGTTTTGGCGCGTGAGCTCAGCGATGCAGAAATCGCCGCTTGCAGCTTGGGTAACCTTGAGACCGAGGTGTTTGTCCACGGCGCCCTGTGTGTAAGCTGTTCCGGGCAGTGCCTGCACTCCAGCATGATTGGAAACCGCAGCGGCAACCGGGGCATGTGCGCTCAACCTTGCCGTTTGCCCTACAAGCTGGTCGGCCCTGAAGCCCATGTCCACGGACATCTGCTCTCCACCAAAGATCTTATGAGTTTGGCGCGCCTGCAAATGCTGCTTGAAAGCGGAGTGCGCAGCTTAAAAATAGAAGGACGCGCCAAACGGCCCGAATACGTGGCGGTCGTGGTGAACGAATATCGCCGTGCTCTGGATCGCTTATATGAAGGAAAACCCACCGGCGGCAACCTGGACGAGCTGTTGCAGGTTTACAACCGCGGCGGCTTTACACCGGGCTATGGCCCCGGCATCGTGGATCGCGAGCTCATCTATAAAGAGCGTCCCAACCATACAGGGGTGCAGGTGGGCACTGTGTTAGGAGTTCGCGGTAATAGGCTACAATATAAGCTTCACGCCGATATCATGCCCCAGGACACCGTGGTGGTGCACTCCTCCGATGGGGATGACGTGCCTTTACGCTTAAAAGAAGGACGCGCAAACACTTCGGACTGGGTGATGTTTTCGGGCAATGTCACTATTGGAGATCGCTTGATGCGGATGACCGATGCCCGGCAAATAGAGCGGGCGCGGGAAAGCTACAAAAAAGAACATGTTTTTCTCTCCCTTTGGGCGTCTATAGATTTGCGCGAAGGGCGAGCAGCGCGCCTAACTTTCCGAGATTCCCTAGGCAATGAAGCAACAGTGAATGGAGCAACCGTTCACAAAGCGCAAAGCAAACCCCTAACCCCAGAGTTGGTCAAAAAACAAATCGGCAAAATGGACGACGCTCCCTATCGTCTTGAAAATATAGATATCCATTTATCGACTAACGCATTTATGCCGGTATCTGAGCTCAATGCACTGCGCAGGGAAGCGCTGAGCCAGCTGCGTAGCCTGCGAAGGGAAGCGCTCCGCGGTTGTTCGCGGCAAATTCTTCCCACAAATCTATTTGAAAAATTGGGAACGAGTGCATCGGCAAATGTAAAAGAAATAGCTTTCCAGTCCAGCGATGTGGAAGAATTGTATGCGGCGCAAAGATTAGGCGCCGATCGATTGTATTTGTCACTCATCGATACCCGGCAAGCCGCCCTTGGCAAGCTGTCTGCACAACTGTGCCCTGGGAAGTTTTATATCGTGTTGCCTCAAGTGCTTCCGAGCGACGCTCTAACGCGCTTAAGCCTTTGGGCTCAACAAAATGCCAAAAATATTGAAGGGATTGTCGCCTCCAACATTGGTCAACTGGCCTATACCTGGCCCGGTAGGCTTATCGCCGATTATCCGATGCACATCGCCAACCGCGCCGCCCTTAGGCAGCTTGAGGCGCTGGGTATTCAGGAATATGGAGCATCGCTGGAATTGACTATCGAAGAAACCGAAGCGATTGACCTTGCCGGTGTACAACGGGATTTTTTGCTTTACGGCTGGCCGGAAAACATGCAGCTTAGACATTGCCCTTTGTTGGCTACACGCGCGCAAAAACATGCCCATTGCAGCTTTTGTGATCGGGCCAACGTAGAAGCTTCGGTTAACGCCTATGCGCTGGAAGATAGAAAGTCAGCCCGATATGCTCTGCGCCGCACGGCCCATGATTCGGGCTGTGTGCTTCGCCTTATGAACAGCGTTCCTATCAACGCTTGGGCTTTGCGCGAGCGATTGATGAGCGCCAAAGTCTGGCGCATTATATCCGATTCGTTAGCGCCACATAACCAGGCGCTGACCATCCTGCGCAATCTAAAAAACAGTTCCGCTTGGGAACACAAAGAATATATAGCCGACCACAAATATTCCACCGGCCATTATCTGGTCGGGGTCGAATGAGGGAAAGATTATGCAAGAGCGCAATTTACGCGTTTTAGAATTTCATAAAGTTTGCGAAATGCTGGTGGAGCATGCGGTGTCTCACATGGGAAAACAGCTAGCCGCACAGCTTACGCCCAGCAGCGATTTCAAACAAGTTAAATTGTGGCAAGACGAAACAGAAGAAGCCGGCACCGTGCTCACCTATTTGGGATCCAACCCAATGCCAGTGTTTAGCGACGTGCGCGATCATCTGCGCCGCGCCGCCTTGGGCAGCGCTTTGTCGCCCAAAGGGCTGCTAGATATAGCTGAATTGCTTCGGGCGGCTCGTTCGCTGCGTTCCAGCCTAATCACCGACCGGGAGGATACGCCCATCTTAACCGATTTGGCCAAAACTCTAACCACAAACAGGGCGCTGGAAGACAAAATCTTTATGGCCATTCTGTCGGAGGAAGAGATTTCCGACCATGCATCCAGCGAACTCAACTCCATCCGCCGCCACATGCGCCGCTGTAACGACTCCATTCGGGCAAAGCTTAACAGCATTATCCAAAACAGCAATACTCAAAAATATTTGCAAGATAGCCTAATTACAGTTCGCAATGGGCGCTATGTGATCCCGGTGCGCAGCGAATACCGTCAAAACGTGCCCGGCCTGGTACACGATCAATCGGCCAGCGGTGCCACTTTGTTTATCGAACCCATGTCGGTTGTGGAAATCAACAACGATTTAAAACAGTGGCAGATCAAAGAAAAACAGGAAATCGAACGCATTTTGATGGAACTTTCCGCCCAAATAGCGCCCGATGCCGAAATGATCGGCTTCAACCTTCAAAACATGGCCTATATCGATTTGATATTCGCCAAAGCCGGGTTGGCCCGCAGCATAAATGCGGTTCAACCCAAGTTAAATCAAGCGGGTTGGATAAACCTAAAAAAAGCGCGCCACCCGATGATCGACCCCGAGCGGGTGATTCCGTTGGATTTGTGGATCGGCCGCGAGTTCTCGGTTCTGGTGGTCACCGGTCCCAACACCGGCGGCAAAACCGTAGCGCTAAAAACCGTAGGATTGCTTACCTTGATGGCGCAAGCCGGCTTACAAATTCCGGCAGCTTACGGTTCGGAAGTTAGCGTGTTCGACGAGGTGTTTGCAGACATCGGCGATGAACAAAGCATAGAACAGTCGCTATCCACTTTTTCTTCCCACATGACCAATATCGTAGACATCTTAGCCAAGGTAACCCCGAAATCCTTGGCTTTGTTCGACGAACTAGGGGCGGGCACCGATCCCACCGAGGGCGCGGCGCTGGGTACCTCTATTTTGGAACATCTGCGCAAGCGGCAAGTCACCGTTTTAGCTACCACTCACTATAGCGAACTGAAGGCCTATGCGCTAAGCCAGACCGGAGTCGAAAATGCTTCGGTGGAGTTTGATGTGCAGACCCTTCGCCCCACCTACCGACTGTCTATCGGCGTGCCCGGCAAGTCCAATGCCTTTGAAATTTCGCGCAAGCTAGGGCTCGGCGAAGATTTGATCGGCGATGCCGCCGAACGCCTAACTCAAGACCAGATCCGGTTTGAAGACGTAATCGCCAATGCGGAATATCACCGCCAGATTGCAGAAAAAGAACGGGTTCTGGCCGAGCAAGCTCATTTGGAAACACAGAAGCTGCGCAACGAAGCCGAAAAATTGCAAAAGCAGATCGCCGATCAGCGCAACGATATGTTGAAAAAAGCCAAGGACGACGCAAAAAAAGTGCTTCAAAAGGCCCAGCGCGAGGCCGAAGAAATCATCAGCACCCTGAAGAGGAGCCGTATCAAGAATGGCGCCGAGCTTAAAGAGCATGAGATCAATGAAATGCGCAAGAAGCTTAGAAACTCCATCGGCGAAATGAACGAAGCGTTGGCTGCACCCGATGAAAGTAGCCTATCCGCACCGCCCAAAAACCTAAAACCTGGAGATTTGGTCAAGCTGGCGCACTTAAATACTACCGGCACGGTAATTTCTCCGCCCAACGACAAAGGCGAGGTCATGGTTCAAGCCGGCATCATGAAAATGAAAGCTCACATCAGTCAATTGCGCGCTGAACAGGCTCCGCAAAAAGTCAAGCCGGTCAAATCAAGCGTATCCAAGGTTCAAATCGCAGCCCATCCTGTTACCATGGAGTGCGATGTGCGCGGTATGAACCTGGAAGATGCCATCATGGAAGTGGATCAGTTCATAGATAATGCAGTACTCCAGGGTCTGAAAACACTTTCCATCATCCACGGCAAAGGCACCGGCGTGCTCCGCTCTGGCATCCGGGAACACCTGAAACGCTATCCGCCGGTCGCAGAGCAACGCCCGGGCAAGTATGGTGAAGGGGAAGACGGAATTACCGTGGTTACGCTAAAGTAAAGGGGGATATCCGGTGAACAAAACAAAAATATTGCTGGTCGACGATGATCCAAATATCAATCAGCTGATCAAGCTTTACCTTGAAAAGGAAGGCTATGACGTGGTTTCCGCCATGCGCGGGGACGATGCCTTAAGGATGTTTAAAAATGATCCGCCCAATTTGATTTTGTTGGATATTATGTTGCCGGGCATGGACGGCTGGCAGGTTTGCCGCGAAGTCCGCAAGGTATCCAATATCCCGATCATTATGCTCACTGCCAAGGATGAAACCTTCGACAAGGTGCTTGGGCTTGAACTGGGGGCAGACGACTATATCGTCAAGCCCTTCGAAACCAAGGAATTGGTAGCTCGGATCAAGGCTGTTTTGCGCCGTTATCAGTCGGCCGACGCTGCGCCCGATAAGGAGGTTTCCTTTCCCGGTCTCACCATCAACATCAGCCATTACACCGTCGTTTACCGGGGCAAACCGCTGGAAATGCCTCCCAAAGAAATTGAGCTGCTTTACTATCTCGCCAGCCATCCTGGCATCGTCTTTACCCGCGAACAGCTGTTGGACCAGGTTTGGGGATACGATTATTTTGGTGATTCCCGCACCGTGGATGTGCACATCAAACGCCTGCGCGACAAGCTTTCCGGCAGCGAAGAATTGGGCTGGGCGCTTAAGACTGTGTGGAGCGTGGGCTATAAATTTGAGGTGAGTTAGTCTTTTGAAAAGCAAAACCTTTTGGCGCATTTTTTGGGCTTTTTCAGGAACGCTGCTCGCGACCGTTTTGGCTGTCGCCCTGCTGATGATCAGCATGGTGCGTTCCGAGCGCACCGAAGCCCTGGAGGGCGAGGTGCGTAGCCAAGCCCACAACGTCGCTCAGTTGCTGGAACAAAACAATATCAATATGTTAATAGGGCGATATGGAAGCCCCATCAGCAGCACTTTGGAATGGAAAATTAAAGAGATCACCGAAAACATTGGTGCAGACATATGGATCCTGTCTAACACCGGATATTATATTGTGCCCAGCAGCAGTAAGACTTCCGGAAGTATGCGGCAGTATTTGTCCGATCCCGATATCCTCAACAAAATTTTGCCGGTATTCAACGGTTCTGAGATTCAAATCAGGGGATTGTTCCCCGAACTAGGCGATCATATCGTTACCATAGGCGTGCCCTGGAAGCTGCACAACCAAGTGGCCGGCGCAGTGCTGCTGCACATCAGCACCGATCAACTGGAAGTGGATTACAGCGACATCGTCTTTAAACTGGCTTGGGCCGGCATGATTGCGCTGATCATCGGCACGGGCATGGCCTATGTTATAACCCGCAAGCAAATATTGCCCATTAAAAAAATCAGCAGCGCAGTCGCCCGCTTTTCAACCGGAGACCTGAACAGCAGAATAGAAATTAAAGGGAACGACGAACTGTCCGAACTTGCAAAATCCATTAATACCATGGCCGAAGATCTTTCCAATTTGGAAAATTCCCGGCGAAGCTTTGTCGCTAGCGTTTCCCACGAGTTGCGCTCTCCATTAACCAGCATACGCGGTTATATCGAGGGAATGTTGGATGACACGATTCCCCCGGAGGAAAACGCAAAGTACTTAAACGTTGTCTTGAGCGAATCTAAGCGATTGACCAAATTGGTCAACGAATTGTTGGATTTGTCGCGTTTTGAATCGGGCGATTTCCCGCTACACATGGACGTTTTTGATATAAACGAATTAATCGCCAGAACCCTGATTCAATATGAACAGCGCATCAACGAAAAGGAATTGACTGTAGTCGTTGCGTTTCGCGATCCCAAGTGCTTTGTCTACGCCGATGCCGAGCGAATGGAGCAGGTGGTCAACAACCTGCTGGACAACGCAGTAAAGTTTAGCAAACACGGCGGCGAACTGGTGATTAAAACCTATACCGCAGGGGATCTAAAATACGTCAGCATCTCAAATCAGGGCGAGGTGATTTCGCCGGAAGATCTGCCCTTTGTGTTTGAGCGTTTTTACAAGGCAGACAAAGCCCACACTTCGGGCATGGGCACCGGTTTGGGGTTGTCCATCGTAAAGAAAATCATTGAACAACACCATCAGGAAATTCAAGTTTCCAGCAGCTCTAAAGAAACCGTGTTCACCTTTAGCCTATCCGCCGCCCAGGAAGAAACCAAAGCGCAGGCGGTAGCAACGAAACATCATAAGGAATAATGGGCGAGTGTTTAAACCCCGCCCGGCGACGTTTTAAACAAAAAAATGTATAATTCGCTGTTTTTTCCTGTTTGTTTGTAGTATTTGGTTTATAATAGTGTCATGGACAAATGGGAAAGGAGGCTGACAAAAGCATGCCCGTTCAAGAGATAAGCCAATTTATTGTAATGAACTTACCGGCGTTGTTGTTGTTGTGTATCGGATTTGTATTGGTCGTCGTCGAAATTTTCATACCAGGCTTTGGCGCTCCTGGAATCATCGGTGGAATATGCTTAATAGCAGGAGTAATCCTAAAAGCCAATAATGCGTTAGAAGCCTTGATCATGGTGGTCGTCATTATTTCGCTTCTGGCGGTAGCGCTTTCCATATCGCTACACTCGGCTGCGAAGGGAAGGATCAGCAAATCCAAACTGATCTTAAAGGATGTATCCACCACGGTAGAATCCTTGAGCAGTGAGGATCTGAATTTCTACGTAAACAAAAAAGGGATTGCCAAGACGGTGCTGCGTCCGGCTGGAATTGCAGAATTTGACGGGGTCCGGCTTAATGTAGTTAGCGACGGCGATTTTATCGCCGCTGGCAGCGAAATTCTGGTGGACCATGTTGAAGGCAACAAAATAGTAGTTAAACCACTATAGGTGCAAAATGATATAAAAAATATGGAGGGATATTGATTATGGAAGGTAGTATTATCCTTGCGGTGGTCGCAATCATCGCCGTTGTGATCGTTTTGATTATGTTTGTCAACTTTTTTCCGATCGGTTTGTGGATTTCCGCAATAGCGTCGGGCGTGCGCGTAAGCATCAGCGCGCTGGTCGGTATGCGCTTTCGGCGGATTAACCCTTCGCGCATTGTGTTGCCGCTGATAAAAGCCACAAAGGCAGGACTGGATGTAGGCATCAACGAAATGGAAGCCCATCTTTTGGCGGGCGGTAACGTGGACAGGGTAATCAATGCACTGATTGCGGCTCAAGCCGCTGCAATTCCGTTGGATTTTGAGGACTGCCGCGCTATTGACCTGGCTGGCCGGGATGTGCTGGAAGCCGTCCAAATGAGCGTTAATCCCAAGGTGATCGAAACCCCGGTGATCGCTGCCATCGCCAAAGATGGTATTGAGCTTCGGGCAAAAGCCCGGGTAACCGTGCGTGCCAACATTGCACGCTTAGTCGGCGGCGCCGGCGAAGAAACCATCATTGCCCGCGTAGGCGAAGGGATTGTTACCACGGTCGGTTCCTCCGAAACCCACAAGGAAGTGTTGGAGAATCCAGATCTGATTAGCCAAACCGTGCTCAGCAAAGGTTTGGATGCGGGCACTGCGTTTGAAATTCTGTCTATCGACATCGCCGATGTGGATGTCGGGCGCAATATCGGCGCTCAACTGCAGATGGATCAAGCGGAAGCCGACCGTCGTATTGCTCAGGCCAAGGCTGAGGAACGCCGCGCAATGGCTGTAGCACAGGAACAAGAAATGATAGCATCGGTACAGGAGATGCGCGCCAAAGTAATCGAAGCCGAAGCCGAAGTACCCAAGGCCATGGCTTCTGCACTGCGCGAAGGCAAGCTGGGCGTAATGGACTATTACCAAATGCAGAATGTAATTTCTGACACCCAAATGCGTCAATCCATCGCTCAAGGCGAGAAAAGTGGCCCTGAAACCGAGCCTCAAAATCCCTCTAAGAAAAAATAATGGCGTTTCAATTTGAGGTGTGTGCAACCATTGTGTTGTACACACCTGTTTAAAAAAAGAAGGAGAGCATATGGAACAGCTAATAATCATTGGTGTTGTTCTGGTAATATTTTCGCTCGTAAACCAATCCAAAAAGAAAAACCCACAAAAAGGTCAAGGCGCTGCCTCACACAAAGCTTCGTCCCATAAGCCGCCTACAACAGCGTGGCCTAACTCCAAAACAAAAACCAACGCTACCGATATATTCAAGTCTTTAATGGATACCAAAAATATTGGTAGCGGTGGCCTCTGGAGCACATTGGCGGAAATCCTTGAAGACGAAGCTCGAGAATCGGAACACCATCAAACAATGTCCGAAACCGTAGAGGAAATTTCCAACACGTCTGCTGAAGGAATATCCTCCGAAGTTGTAAATGATCGATCATTTGAGGGAGAATACTATAGCGGCGAAGGCGAAAGCTTGACATACGATGGTCACGTGGGCGGCTCTTTGTCGCCCGGTTCAGACCACGGCCATTTTGAAGGGCAAACAGTGTCGGCTGTCATGCTGGCAGAGCGGGAAGCCGAGCGTCAAGCCGCTCAAAAGCAAAGCGAAGAAAACATTTTTCAATTTCCCCAAAAAACCGAATCGGTTGATCAATCATCCAGGCGTAGCGCTTTTTCTTTTACGACACACCCACTCAAAAATGCCGTGATCATGAGCGAAGTATTGGACAAACCGGTCGCACTTCGGCGGAGGAGGTAACCTATGGAACCCGTTCGCATCCTAATTGCCGATGACGATCCTGGAATGAGGTTGCTGCTTAGCAAGTTGATCGCCAAGGCCGATGGATACGATTTGGTAGGCCAGGCTCAAGATGGCCAGCAAGCCTTGGATATGGTGGATTCTTTTAATCCGCAGGTCGTCATCCTAGATGTGGAAATGCCGGTACTCTCCGGCATCGACTGCGCCCGCTATATTCAAGATGTTAACCCCAAAACCATCATACTGTTTGCAACCGCTCACGACAAATACATGGCGGATGCCTTTTCGGTTTATGCCTTTGACTATCTGCTAAAGCCTTTTAAAGCCGATCGCTTGTTCCAAACCTTGGACATGATTCGCAAAAAATTAGGCGAGGAAAAAACCGAACTACTTCCGATTAATACCCCACCTAGGCCCACGCCTGCGCGGCTCATGCTGAAACATCGGGAAGGTACCAGCTTTTTAGATATGGATTCTATCCTGTTGGTGCAGCGCGAAGACCGCTCTACCGTGCTTTACTGCATGGATGACGTGCGCTATGTAACCAGCGAATCTCTGGGCGACTTGGAGAAACGTTTGCCCAAAGATATGTTTTTCCGCACGCACAAATCTTATGTCGTCAACATTTCCCAAGTGGATAGCATCACCCCGTATGGGCGCTGGACTCACATCATTACACTGCGAGGAACCAGCCAAGATGCTTTGATCACCCACGAGCGGTTCGATGAACTTCAGAAAATGTTTGCTTAAAACAAAAAAGACCGGGATGAAATTTCATCCCGGTCTTTTTTATGCCTATAGTTGGTGCAATTAGTCAAAGTATACCGGTTTTCCGGTCTTGTTGGATTCGTAAATCGCTTCCAAAATTTTGGTGACCACGATAGCCTGTTCGGGTTTGGTAATTAAGGGCTTGGAATCGTCTTTTACGTGATCAATCCACATACGCGCTTCTAAATCGGCGGGTGATGCGCTCTGCCCATCAAAGAAGGCTACGCCACCTGCGCCCAAATCGGGAACGGTTACATAGGTTTTGGAGAAGCGCTCACCATTGATGCGCAGCGCACCGTTTTCGCCCAACATATCTGCGCCGGCCTTGTCGCCACACAGAATGGTTTTGGCCTCATCTACCAACAAGGTGTTCAAAGCCCAAGAAGACTCCAGGAAAATGGTTGCTCCGTTTTTCATGCGGATAAAGCCAAAAGCGGAATCCTCAACGGTGAACTTCTCCGGATCCCAAGGACCGAAGGCGTTGGCTGCGTTTTTGGTGTCGGCCAGCTTTCGGTAAGCGGTTCCCACAACCATTTCGGGCTCGTAGTTGTCCATTTGCCACAGCGTTAGGTCCAACGCATGGGTTCCAATGTCAATCAGCGGACCGCCGCCCTGGTTTTCTTCATCCAAGAAAACGCCCCAGGTGGGCACCGCACGACGGCGAACAGCCTGGCCGCGAGCATAATAAATTTCGCCCAAATCGCCGGCTTCGCACATTTGTTTGAGGTACAAGCATTCCGGGCGGAAACGGTTTTGATAACCGATGGTCAGCTTTCTGCCGGTGCGCTTGGCCGCATCCAACATTTTTTGCGCCTCTTCGGTGTTGATGGCCATGGGCTTTTCACACATAACGTGTTTACCGGATTCCAGCGCATCCACCGTGATAAAGGAGTGCTGTTTGTTGGGGGTCAACACGTGCACGACGTCCAAGTCTAGCTTCAAAAGATCTTTGTAATCCTCAAAAACCTGGGCATCCTTGCTTCCGTATTCTTTTGCAGCCTTTTCGGCGCGCTCGACGATGATGTCACAAAAAGCCACCATCTCAACATCCTTCAGCTTGGCGAGGGAAGGCATGTGTTTACCGTTTGCGATGCCGCCGCAACCAATAATACCGATTTTAACCTTGTCCATTGTCAATTGACCTCCTTAAAATATACCAATTTCTATATGGGTATTTTACAATAAATATTCGCAATATTCAATCATTCTGTATATTTCTGTTAAAATAACTTTTGACACGCCTTTTCACCATAATTGAAAAATCTATTCTTTTCAAAAGACCGCCAAATAAAATGTTGTATTGTGATGAAAAATGTTGGTTTGTATTTGTTTATGGCAAAATAGGGTTGTTTTGTTTTGTGTTTTGGTGTAATATAAGGATATCAAAGTTTCCTCAATATTCCTATAGATATATAGCAATGGAGAATTTTACCATGAAACGATCAAAACGCATACAAAAGCTGGATGCACGCCCGGTCAATCAGGATGGCTTTATCAGCGAATGGCCTGAGATGGGCTTTGTCGCCATGCACAGCCCTTACGACCCCAAGGGCTCGATCCGGGTTGAAGGCGGAATCATTACCGAGCTGGACGGCAAAACCCGTCGAGAGTTTGATTTTATAGACCAATTCGTGGCCGACCACGCTATAAATGTTGAACGCGCCGAGGAATCCATGAGCATTGCTGCCGTGGATATTGCGCGCATGATCGTAGACATCAACGTGCCCAGGAAACAGGTTCTGGAAATCGTTTCCGGGATTACTCCGGCGCGGATGGCCGAGGTCATCAACCATCTAAACGTGGTCGAAATGATGATGGGTATGCAAAAAATGCGGGCGCGCAAGCTGCCGGCCAACCAAGCCCACATTACCAACCTGAAGGACGATCCGGTTCAAATCGCAGCCGATGCCGCTGAAGGCGCTCTTCGCGGATTTGCCGAAGAGGAAACCACCATGGGCGTAGCTCGCTACGCACCGCTGAGCGCCATCGCGCTATTAATCGGCGCCCAGGCTGGACGACCGGGCGTACTCACCCAATGCTCGGCAGAAGAGGCTACCGAGCTCGAGCTGGGCATCCGCGGGCTAACCACTTACGCCGAAACCTTGTCGGTATACGGTACCGAAAAGGTGTTTATCGATGGCGACGACACGCCCTATTCCAAAGCATTTTTAAATGCGGCGTACGCTTCTCGTGGCCTGAAGGTGCGTTTTACTTCGGGCGCCGGCTCGGAAGTTTTGATGGGCAGCAGCGAGAAAAAATCCATGTTGTACCTGGAATGCCGGTGCCTGTATGTAACTAAGGGCGCCGGTGCTCAGGGCGTTCAAAATGGTTCGGTCAGCTGCATTGCCGTTCCGGCTTCGGTTCCCGCCGGTATTCGCGCAGTCATGGGGGAGAACCTGGCGGCGTCCCTGCTTGGATTGGAGTGCGCATCGTCCAACGATCAAAGCTTCAGTCATTCGGATATGCGGCGCACGGCGCGCACCATGCTACAATTCTTGCCCGGCACTGACTTTATATTCTCAGGCTATGCCGGCGAACCCAACTACGACAACATGTTTGCAGGCTCCAATTTCGATGCCGAAGACTTGGATGACTACAACGTGCTTCAGCGCGACATGCAAGTGGACGGCGGATTGCATCCGGTAACCGAAGAAGAAGTTATCGCTGTCAGGCGCAAAGTCGGAAAGGCAGTACAAGCGGTGTTTCGTTATCTGGACCTGGCCGAGATTACCGATGAACAGGTGGAAGCTGTGGTTTACGCCCACGGCAGCAAAGACACCTTATCCCGGGATGTGGCAGCCGATTTAATCGCCGCGGAGGATGTATTAAAGCGTGGCATAACCGGGCTTGACGTGGTCAACGCACTGGCTCAAACTGGGTTTGAGGATTTGGCTGAGCGGGTGCTGGCCATGCTGAAACAGCGGGTCATCGGCGACTATATGCATACCTCGGCTATTTTGGATGAAAACTTCAATGTGCTTTCGGGCGTAAATTTGCCCAACGACTATATGGGGCCGGGGACCGGATACCGCGTCGACGGCGACCGCTGGCAGGAAATCAAAAATATTCCGCATCTTATCAATCCTGAGGAGATGTAAACCAAATCGGAGGCAATTGCAATGGACGTGAATGAACAACTCATAAAACAAATTGTCACCTCTGTTATGGCGCAAATGAAAGCCCAAACAAACGAGAGTGCCGCCTTGGCAAACTCTAGCGCCAGCATGGCCGGCCGCGAACGCATCAACGCTGAGCGCAGCTCTTATGTGAATTATCCTCGGGCAAAACAGGGAACCGATCCCAAGGAAGTGGTGATCGGTGTGGGTGCAGCTTTTCAACGCGAAATAAAAAAAACCATCAACGGACTCGAGCTGGCCCTCGTTCTGGAAAACCTTAAGGCCGGTATTGAGGAGGAGGGGATGATGCCCCGTGTCATCAAAATCCTGGACACTTCGGACGTGTGTTTCATGGCTCTTGAAGCCGCAAAGCTGAGCGGCTCAGGCATCGGAATCGGGATTCAGTCGAAAGGAACCACGGTCATTCATCAAAAAGATTTATACCCGCTGTCAAACCTTGAATTGTTTCCCCAAGCGCCTCTGATGACGCTGGACACCTACCGCAAAATAGGGCACAACGCCGCAAAGTATGTAAAGGGCGAGCAAGTAGCCCCTGTTCCGAGCGAAAACGACCCCATGACCCGCCCGAAATATCAGGTCAAAGCAGCGCTTATGCATATTGCGGAAACCGAACAGCTGGATCCTCAGCTGGGCAGTGTGGAATGGGAGGGGCAATAAATGCGTTATCCATTGGGTGAATTCGAAAAAGATACCATCATATCCCGCACCGGAAAAAAACTATCCGAAATTACGCTGGATGAGGTTAAAAAAGGCAATATTAGCGCCGAAGACATTAAAATATCCAAAGAAACTTTGTTGGCTCAGGCCCAGGTTGCCCGTCAAAACGGCAACGAATCCATGGCGCAAAACTTTGAGCGCGCCGCCGAACTGGTGGACGTGCCCGATGACGTCATCTTGACCATGTACGATAAGCTCAGGCCCAACCGCTCTACCAAGTTGGAGTTGGTTTTAATGGCCGAAGAGCTTTTGAGCAAATATGACGCCAAAAATGCCGCGCGACTAGTGATGGAAGCGGCCGAGACTTATGAAAAAAGGGGCGTTTTGCGTTGAAAATCATCGCCGGAGTGGACATTGGAAACTCCACAACCGAAGTATGCATAGGGGCTTTTGCCGCCGATGGACAGCTTCGGTTTTTGTCGAGCGCATCTTGCCCGACCACTGGCATGAAGGGAACGCTGGACAATGTCCGCGGCATTCAAAAAGCGTTAGCACTTGCAGCGCAAAAGGCAGGAAAAACCATATCGGATATACAACTCATCCGGATCAATGAGGCGGCTCCAGTCATTGGGGATACCGCCATGGAAACCCTGACTGAAACCATCATCGCCGATTCCAGCATGATCGGGCACAACCCTTCTACCCCCGCAGGCATGGGGTGTGCCGTCGGGCATATTTTGCATCTAAACAACCTGACATCCGCCAACCCGGCTACTGATTATATATTGGTTGCCGACAACCGGTTCGACTTTGAAACGATCGCAAACAGAATCAACCAATATGCAAAAAAACTGTTTATCGTTGGTTTAATTTTGCAGGCTGACGAGGCGGTATTGGTTGAAAATAGGCTAGAACACAAAATCCCCATCGTCGATGAAGTTAGGCGCATCGAATTAATCCCGGAAGGGCAAGCGGCCGCTATAGAAGTGGCCATGCCCGGCCAGTCGGTTCGCACTTTGTCCAACCCGTACGGAATCGCAAGCCTGCTGAGCTTAACTCCGGAAGAAACCGAACGGGCGGTGCCCATCGCCAAAAGCTTAATCGGTTTGCGCAGTGCGGTGGTCGTTAAAACCCCCGAAGGAAACGTGCGGGAGCGCGTGTTGCCCGCAGGTGACATTTATATTGAAGGCACAGAAAACGATAAAATAGTGGCCTTGGATGATGGCGCCCAGCGCATCATGGAGGCGCTGAATTCTGTGGCCAACATTCAAGACATTCGCGGTAAACAAAACACCAATGTGGGGGAAATGCTCAACAGGGTGCGCCAAAACATGGCCGATTTGAGCGATATTTCGCCCCAACAAGTAAAAATAACCGATATCCTGGCTGTAGACACGATGGCGCCGGTGTTGATTTCCGGCGCGCTGGCCGGCGAAAGCTGTATGGAAAAAGCCGTAGCCGTGGCCGCCATGGTCAAAACCCAAAAGCTACCCATGCAAGAAATTGCCCGGCAGCTCCGCAAAGAGCTCGGCATTCCCACCGAGGTTGCCGGCGTGGAAGCAGTCATGGCCAGCTTGGGCGCACTCACCACACCGGGCACTCAATTGCCGCTGGCCATATTGGATTTGGGCGGAGGCTCCACCGATGCCGCCGTTTTGCACAACGACGGCCGCGTGTCTCTTACCCATCAGGCTGGGGCAGGCGAATTAGTTTCGATGTTGATTCAAACCGAGTTAGGGTTGAGCGATCGGGCCACCGCCGAAATGATTAAGCGCTATCCGCTGGCCAAAGTGGAAAGCTTGTTCCATTTAAAACTGGAAGACGGCCAAGTGTTGTTTTCCCAGCAGGCCTACGAACCCCGATTGTTTGGGCGCGTCGTCATGTTGGCGCAAGGGGACATGATCCGTTTGGAAAAGGATATCCCGATGGAACGCATCGTTCAGGTGCGCCGAGAAGCCAAGAAGAAGGTCTTTTTAGCCAACGCATTGCGGGCGCTTCAGGCCGTCGTGCCTGACCACAGTCTCAAAAACATCGGAAACGTCGTGTTGGTTGGAGGCTCGGCAGAAGACTTCGAAATCCCGGAAATGTTGACGCAATATCTTTCTCAGTATAAAATTGTCTGTGGGCGCGGCAATATACGCAACAAAGAAGGGGCCAGAAACGCAGTTGCCACTGGCCTCGTCCTTTCTTACACGGAGAAAATACGATGAACAACGTAAAACCTGCGGTGCGCATCCTGGCCTTTCTTGCCGATGCCTTTGCACTCAAACAAATATGTGCCGGCTTGGAAGAAGAACAGGTGCTTTTTGAAATAGCCACGTCGAAATCGTCCGCCCCTTTGGACGAGCTCGCCTTTCGCGCTGCCCAAACCTCCAGCGTGGATGTGGGGATCGGCATACGGGAAAAACAAGCCGCCCTCCAAATGCGCGGCCTTGAATGTGGACAAAATCTTTTTTCTGTCACCAATGAAAGCGGGGTAGAGTACCGAATTTTAGGCATTAATGCGGCGCGGGCAGTCAAACGAAAGTTTTTTTACGAAATTGAGGGCTAATATTATGAAGCTTTATACAAAAACCGGAGATCGCGGACAAACCACCCTGTACAATGGGCAAAAAGTGTCCAAGACCGATGAGCGGATTGAGTTGTTGGGCACGCTGGACGAACTCACCAGCCAAATCGGCCTGTGCAAAGTGCAGGCCAACAATCCGATTAAAGAGTGCCTGAGCATCGTTCAGCAAAATCTAATGCGCATCATGGCGTATGCTGCCGGTGCTCACAAATCAGAGAACAAAATTTCAGAGCAGGATGTGGAATTGCTGGAAGAATGGATTGATAGCACCGAAGCAAAGTTTACCCGCCAACACAGTTTTGCTTTGCCCGGCGGATGCGAAGCTTCGGCTAGGTTTGATGTGGCCCGAACGGTAGCCCGGCGCGCCGAGCGCAGGTTCTGCCGCGTGGCTCAACTTCACAGCGCCGATCCACAAGCCCAGCGCTATGTAAACCGCATCAGCGACTACCTATATATCTGTGCCCGCTATGCAGACTTTGAGAATGCCAATCCAATTGACCAGGATTCCGAGGTACTAAAGCAACGCATCGTTGCCGAAGTGCTCAAGCAGATTAACCAAATCGAAAACTGAAGATCCTTCTTTACACCAAAACCTGTACGGCACCTGCCATTCAGGTTTTTTTGTTGTAATAAAGCAAAGCAATTGTAATATATCCGTAATGCATTCTAGGGATACTTTAAGTGAAATTGAAGTTGCTGTGCTATAATTAAAATTGGTAATATTTGAAATGTGAATGGAAGCGAATGTATGAAATATATTGATTTTGACCAGCTAAACAAACCGTGTAGCTGTGGGGTTAATCATCCGCCGATAGACATCGCCTATCACGAGGCCAGCATTGCAGAGCTTGCCCAATTGGTTAAACCGCTTTTGCTTGAAGGCGGTTCGGTCGCAGTAATCTGCGATGGCAACACCCGAACGGTTGCCGGCGATAGGGTAGCTGCTGCCTTGAACAAAGCAGGCTACGCTGTCCAGCTTGTTCAAATTGAGTATCACCATCCTCACGCAGACACTCAAACCCTAGAATTTGTCCAGAGCCGAGCAAAAGATGTAAAGCTTTTGGTGGCTGTCGGCGCAGGCACTATCGGTGATATTGTCCGCTATACCGCTTTTCAACAAGGCGTTCCCTTTGTGACCGTGGGTACCGCTCTTTCCATGGACGGATATGCGTCTTCGGTTGCGCCCATCGTGGTAAACGGTTTTAAGAGAACCTTTCCCGCAAAGCCTCCGGCGGCGCTGCTGGCCGATAGCGCCATTTTGCTGTCAGCCGGTCCCAGGATGACCGCCGCAGGGGTAGGGGATATGGCTGGAAAGATCATCTCTTTGCTGGATTGGCGCTTGGCCGAAATCACCGAGCAGGAATATCGCTGTGCAGAAACCGTGGAAATCGTGCGCGGCGTAGCCAATTTGGCCATCGATTCTGCCCAAGGGTTAAAAGATCAACAGGGCGAAGCCGCCCGCGCGCTCATGGGTGGTTTGGTGATTTCCGGCATGATGATTGCCAGAATCGGAAATTCGCGTCCCGCATCGGGTTGTGAGCACATGATTTCCCACTACCTTGAAATCAGGGATGTGCTGCTGGGCCGCACAGAACGCTTGCACGGCGCACGGGTTGGAGTTGCTACCTTGATCATGTTGGAAATGTACAAACGCTTCTTCGAAACACCTCTGCCCGTTGTGAAGGCGCCTTCGGTGGAGCCTGACATGGAAAAGTTGTTCTTGCACGCAGCCGATGAAGTGCGCCACGAGGCCGGCAGTGTCGTCTATGCCGATTTTGAACTGGAACATCAGCGCTTGTTGGCTTCTTGGGATGAATTCAAAGCCGAGGTAGACCGAGCTGTGGCGCAAGCCCCGCGGATACACCAGGCCTTAAAAATATTAGGTGGCCCGGTTAACATGCAGCAGCTGGGCTACTCTAAAGAGGAAGCCCTGGACGCATTGCTGTACGCCAAAAATATTCGAACCCGTTTTGGGCTTTTGCGGCTTATGGATCGCTGGGGCGTGTTGCTGCCTCTGGCTCAACAGGTCACGGAGGATATGTATGCCAAACCTTAACGACATACGCTGTTTTTTGCTGGATATGGACGGAACCTTTTACTTGGGGGATCAACTGCTGCCCGGTTCCTTGGAGTTTATTCATCACCTCAATCAAACCGGCCGGGACTATCTTTTTTTAACCAATAACTCTTCGCGCAGCGCCGATTATTATGTGCAAAAACTAAAACACATGGGCTTGTCCGTTGATTCTTCCAAAGTGCTTACTTCGGGTCAAGCCACAGCCGCCCATGTACTCAAACAGTTTCCCGGCCAAAAAGCCTTTTTGCTGGGCAACGAATTTTTGCGCCAGGAGATGGAATCCTACGGCGTGCTGCTGGATGATCAAGCGCCGGATTACCTGATCGTGGGCTACGACACCACCATCGATTACGACAAGATGTGCGCCGTATGCGATTTCGTGCGCGCAGGCCTGCCTTATGTGGCCACCCATCCCGATTACAACTGCCCTACAGAAACCGGGTTTGTGCCCGATATCGGTGCCATCATGGCCTTTATAGAGGCCTCTACCGGGCGGAGAGCCGACACCATCGTCGGCAAACCCTACGGCGGAATCGTCGAAGCCGCTTTGGAGCGCACTGGGCACCCCAAGCACCAAACGGCGATGGTGGGGGACCGCCTGTATACGGATATAGAAACCGGCATCCGCCACGGAATGCTTTCCGTGCTGGTCATGTCCGGGGAAACCACCCAGGAAATGCTAGACAATTCGACAACCATCCCAAGCCTAACCTATTCGGGCCTGGGCGCCATGATTGCCGACCTCAAATAGAAGGAGGAAAAACGCCAATGGACAATACTCATCAACCGCAGCTTCGCATGCGAAAAGCCACCCTTCAAGATTTGCCCGAAATACGCCTGCCCGACGGATTTACCATTTCTTCGGCCCAGGAAGATGCACAACAAGCTTGGGAATGGATTATCAAAGGCTCCTTTGAAGCCGACACGCCCTACACGAAAATGACCGAAGATCCGGCATACAAGCCGGAGCGCATTTGGTTTGTCTACAGCTACAATCAACCCATGGCCACGGCCGCATGCTACACGCGGGAAGAATACCCCAATGAAGCCTATTTGCACATGGTGGGCACTCATCCCTGGTATGCAGGGCGCAGGGCGGGCAAGTACGCCGTGTTGGCCGCGCTGTGGCAGGCCCGACGCGAAGGCTTCAACAGCATGGTTCTCTCCACCGATGATTTTCGGTTGGATGCCATTGCCCTATACAAGGTTTTGGGGTTTGAACCCATTTTAGATGAATATACCAGTGAACGCTGGCAAAAGGTGGAGAGCATTTTGAAGGAAAGAAAAATCAAAGGCAATGAAATCATTTCCCTGTGGAAAGATGCCGCGTCTACGCCCGGCTTTGTCGAGGCAAACGGCCAGCCGGTTCCAAGCATTAAGGCGTTTCCGGTTGAAGGCTCAAAAGGCGCCGTCGTGGTTTGCCCGGGTGGCGGCTACACCATGAAAGCCGACCACGAAGGAGACCCTATTGCGCGGATGCTAAACGATGCGGGAATCTCTGCATATGTGTTGGATTATCGTGTATTCCCATATACTGAACCTTATCCCTTGCTGGATGTGCAACGCGCCATTCGTACGGTACGCTCTATGGGTTATCAAAAGGTGGGAGTGATGGGCTTCTCTGCCGGCGGCCATCTAACCTGCGCGGCTGCAACCCTGTACGATGATGGCGTTGCAAATGCATCCGATCCCATCGACCAACTTTCTTCCAGACCTGATGTGTTCGTGCCCTGCTATCCGGTTGCCAGCTTTGCCGCTTTTCGCCATCAGGGTTCGCTGGCCAATTTTCTGGGTGAAAAAAATCAGGATAATTATGACCTGATTCGTAAATATTCGCCCGACTTGCACATAAATGCCAATACGCCGCCTGCTTTTATTTGGCACACGGCGGACGATGCGGTGGTCCCTGTAGAAAACGCGCTGATCCTTGCTTCTGCTCTGTCTCACGCGGGGATAGAGTTTGAATTGCACGTATTTCCCAAAGGGGTACACGGGCTGGGCTTGGCCGCAACCGATCCGGTCGTCGGACAATGGACAAGCATGCTGCAAAAATGGCTGTTAAATCACGGTTTGGGCAAGTAAATCTTGGTTATAAAATCTATATATTGAACATTTTTGTATTTTATGCGTCTATAACATATAAGTATCAATATAAAATATATTCTATGAGGTGGCAGGACTTGAAAAGGTTAGTGGGGTTGTTCTTGGCTTTGATCTTGTTGTGCGGATGCACTTACGGTGTTGTGGAAGAGAACGTTACAATTGCACCAGAGCTTCAGAACAGTCTGAGACAAAAGGATGCACAAGGCAGGGAGGTTTATGTGTTATCACCCGCCGGGGAAGAGACGGCAACCGCCGGTGCCGATGGCGAGCAAGAAGATATTGTTCCATCCCAGCAAGCAACAGCAACCGGCGCTGCAAAAGAGGAAGAGGTTGCCACTCCGGCTCCGTTCCAGCCTATTACCAACGGCAGCAAGGGGGATGCGGTTCAAGAATTGCAGCAGCGCTTAAAAACTTTGGGGTTTCTTCAAGGCGCTGCCGACGCAACCTTTGGGGCTCAAACCGAAGCAGCCATCCGGGATGCCCAACAATATCTGAACGATGTCGTCGTTACGGAAATCAAAAACTCGCTGCTCGCCAGCGGTACTGTGCCTGAAACAGACCCACCCTCGGCTCAACCCACAGAACAAGCTGAAGCCACTGCTCAAGAAGTGCAACAATCGTCTCTGGACACCATGATCTCCCAAATGAACATTGTGTTGCCGCACGAAGCAAACGGCATTGCCGACGAAAACTTTATCACCGAGCTTAACAGCGATCAATTTCCGTTGTATCAAGAAGTGGTTCAAAGCGGCAGCAAGGGCATAAACGCCAAACGGGTGCAGACACGTCTGGCCGAGCTTAATTATATGTGGGGGGGAATAGACGGCGCCTTCGGATCGGCCAGCGAATCGGCTCTCAAGGAATTTCAGCGTTTGAACAGCTTGGAACAAAACGGGATTGCAGACGAAAAAGTGCAACAAATTTTGTTTTCTGATCGAGCCATAAAATCCGACAGGCCGCCCCATCCTTATTTTTTAAAAGTGAGCACAAAAGATCAGCGCGTCTACGTTTATGCCTGGGAAAACGACGATTACACCAATAAAGTCAAAACCATGGTTTGTTCCACCGGATTGAACAAAACTCCCACCCCCAAGGGAACATACTCCGGTCTGAATACTGGTCCCGGCGCCCGTTGGCATTATTTCAAAAAGTTTAACTGCTACGCCCAGTACGCGTACTACATTCAAGGGGACATCATGTTCCACTCGGTTTTGTATAATTCCAAGAGTGAAAAGTCCTTGTCCAAGAGTTCTGTGCGCAATTTAGGCAAGAAAGCCTCCCACGGTTGCGTGCGCTTGTCGGTAGAGGACGCCAAATGGATCTGGAACAACTGCCCTCCTGGAACCACCGTTGTAGTCTATTAGAGCGCATTTAAGCTAAAATAATTCCGTATACAAAACCGGTTGAGATTTCATTTAAAATCTCAACCGGTTTTCTTCTGGCTTAAGCCAACCGAGTACACCACCATACAAGCTACTGTCCAAATAAAAGGAACTGTGTTTTATGACACAGAGAACAAATAACTTCTCTGATATAAAATGGAAAATGGCTTTTCTCAGTCAGTAGTCTAGCTGTCGTGGCAATGATATAAGATCACCGGAGCAAAATTAAAATACACATTTGGAAGCATACTCTAGATAAATTAAGTATAAAAGAATACAAAGTTCCTTTCAATTCAATAGGTAACGGGCAGTATAAAAGCCCCATTCAGCGCTTCAAAAGAGGCAAATCGGCTTAAACAAATGTGAAAGCCAGCATCTTTAGACGCTGGCCAGTGAGTGATATGGGCTTTTATTTTGACAATGGAATACAGGTAAAATTATGCGATCAAAGCGCGGGTGGCGATGGTGAAATAAATAATCAACGAGCAAGCATCCACAATGGTCGTAATCATCGGGCTGGCCATCAGCGCAGGATCCAGTCCGATTTTTTTCGCGATCATCGGCAAAGTACAACCGATCGACTTGGCGATAATCACCGTGGCAAACAGGCTCAAACTAACCACTAAAGCTACAGTCATTCCTGCATCGGTAAAGAATAATATGCGCAAGAAGTTTATTACCGCTAGAATGGTACCGCAAATCAAAGCCACGCGAATCTCACGCCAAAGCACCTTCAGAATATCCTTATATTGCACCTCGCCCAGCGCCAAACCGCGAATGATCAGTGTAGAGGCCTGGGATCCAGAGTTGCCCCCGGTGTCCATCAGCATCGGAATAAATGCAGTCAGCCCGACGATCGTAGCAAGCGTCTGTTCGAAATGTTTAATAATCTGTCCGGTAAACGTAGCTGAAATCATTAAAATCATCAACCAAGGGATTCTGTTTTTGGCCAACCCCCATATCGATGTCTTCAGGTACTCATCTTCCGAAGGCACCAGCGCGCTCATCATTTCAAAGTCTTTGGTATTCTCTTCTTCGATAACGTCCATCACGTCGTCGGCCGTTATGATGCCTACCATCCGATTTTCGTTGTCTACAACCGGCATAACCAGCAAGTCGTACTTGCGCGCGGTGTCGGCGACGAATTCCTGCTCGTCCAGCGTTTTCACCGAAATCACATTGCTGTCCATCAATTCGGAAATAGACTCGTTTTCATCGCTAAAAAGCAGTTCCTTTAGTTCGACATGTCCGATTAGTTTTCTTTGTTCATCTATCACATAACAGGTGTAGATCATTTCCTTATCCACGCCAGTGCGGCGCAAAACTTCCATAGCTTGACGCACTGTTTGGCTCGGGTGAAACTTGATATATTCGATTGTCATAATCGAACCGGCCGAACCATCAGGATACCTTAGAAACTGGTTGATCAAATTGCGCGTGGTTTCGGTGGTGTTGCGCAGCAGCCGGGTAACCACGTTGGCGGGCAGCTCCTCCAAAAAATCAACCGCGTCGTCCAAATACAAATCCTCAATAATCACCGCAACTTCCTTGTCGGTAATTCCCTGAATGATCACCTGTTGCACATCGGAAGGGAGGTAGGAAAACACCGAAGCGGAGAGATCTTTGGGCAACACGCGAAAGGCCAGAATCATTTTGGCCGCCTCTAACCCCTCCAACGCCTGGGCAATATCCACTTCATTCATTTCAACTAGCTCTTTGTGCAGCTCGGGCAGCTGGTTGGATTCCAGCAACTTATCAATTTTTTCAATGACTACATCCAGTTCAGTTTGATCCATCGGTATCCATTCCTTTCTATATGAAAATAAGCAATCGATTGCATAAAAACACGCACCATTCCCTTAAGAGGATTTGGTGCGAGCGACAACGATACAATCCCTAAAAATTTGCTACATTAACCCGAAAGGTTGTTGGCCGTTGATCCTGGTCAGAATCTGAACGACGTACAACCGCTTATCATTTGCATAAATTCTAGGGTAGCATCTTTCGCCGTCGTCCATAGATTCCATCCTCCAGTTTGTTTGTTGATTTTATTCTCTTATTCGTCATCTACTTTGCTGCTTGGTGGCCTGAATATCTTTTGCTTGGGTTCGCGCGCAATCTGCAATGCAAAACGTGCGTGCTTCTTAAGCGGGAATTTCAAATCAAATTGCGGAATTTCATTTTCTGTGGGTTCGGTCATCTCGTAAATATATTCGGCGATATTTTTGGCGATGTCAAAATCCCTGAAGGCTTTTTGTGCATCGCGTATTTCCTTCAATCGCTTTCCGCGCTCTGCAAGCAACGCGCCGACGATCGGCTTTACCGAATCGATGGTTTTGCAAGCCATGCCCAGTCCGTGTTGCATGATGAAGGCAGGGTTGTTGGCTTCCTGTCCGGGCAATGCTCCGGTGACCAGAATGGGCACATTGCACACGATGGCTTCAAAAAGAGTGTTCGGACTTCCGCGTGCAATCAACAGGTCGGATTGTAGCATATAATCCTGAACGTTTTTGACGAAGCCCTCAATCTTTATTCGGTCGCCGTAGCGGGGGAGCAACAACTCTTCCAGAGCAATCTTTAGGCGCTGGTTGCGCCCGCAAACGATCGTAACATTGCAGTTGAATTGATTGAGCATCTCAACCGCATATCGCCGCAGGTTTCCTGATCCTTCTCCACCGCTCATAATCAAACAATTCAGCGGCCGTTGTCCGTCGTATTCTTTGCGTTCGTAGCCGCGCGCGGCATCCACAAACTGCTTGCGCGAAGGGAATCCGCATAAGGCAAGCTTTTCTTCTGGCATCCCATTTTTCAAGCTGGCTTCAAAAGCCTCTTCGGTCGGGCACAGAGTCATAAGATTTCGCGGATCACACCAGTTGGGGTGAATGTCGACAATATCCGCTTGTAGCGTAATCTGGGGAATGTCCAGCGCATATTCCTCCAATACATTCAACACACTGCCGTTAAACATGGCATGCACACAAATGATTATATCGGGCTGGAATTCAACCAGCTTTCTCATCAACCGGTCGTGGATCAATGTGCCCAGCAACGAAGCAATCACTTCGCTGCTTTGCTGGGTCATGACATAGGTGAACTTCCAAAGGTCCTGCACATTTCGGGTGATTGGACCGTACATTTTTGCAGAGCTGACGCCCGCGCGGCCAATCAGCGCAAATCCTTCCACGACTTCTACCTGCACATCCGGATAATTGACAAATTGTTCGGTCAATGAGTCGGTAATGCTCTTGTGCCCGTGACCGGTGTAAGCCGAGGTCACGATCATAATCTTCTTCATAGCTTACCTCCTAACGATTTAAAATTCTTACCCAATTTTTGCGATGTCGCCAATTCCATTAAATACATAATGGGGCCGATAGGGATATTTGCGCATCGTGTGTTCATCGGTGACGCCGGAGAGCACCAAGACCGTCTCAATCTCAGATTCTATGCCGGCCACAATGTCGGTATCCATGCGGTCCCCAATAATTACCGTATCTTCAGGCTTGGTTCCAAGCTGCTTCATGGCTTCGCGCATCATTAACGGATTGGGTTTGCCCACGAAGTAAGCTTCCTTGCCCGTAGACAGTTCAATCGGCGCGATCAGCGCGCGGGTTGCCGGCGCAATACCACCCTCAATTGGCCCAGTCAAGTCGGGGTTGGTGCCGATCAGCTTGGCTCCCTGGCGAACCAATTTGATTGCATGCAAAATTTTGTCATAGCTATAACTCGACGTTTCGCCCACAACCACGTAGTCTGGATTTACATCGTTCATGGAAAATCCGTGGTTATAAAGCGCGCCCACAAGTCCCGCTTCGCCGATGACGTAAGCGCTGCCGCCGGGCGCCTGGCTGGACAGAAAACTGGCTGTAGCCAGGGCGCTGGTGTAAAAATGCTCTTCGCCCACGCTCAATCCCATTCGCCCCAACTTTTCCTGGAGTTCTCGGGGCGAGCGTTCCGACGAATTGGTCAGGAAAATGTACTCTTTGTCGTTGGCTTCAAGCCAATCTAAAAATTCTGCGGCACCGGGCAACAATTTATTGCCATGATAAATAACGCCGTCCATATCGCTGATAAAGCCTGCTTTGCTCTGTAGACCGACCATGAAACTATATCTCCATTCATAAATGAATTTTACATAAACCTTCGTTCATTATACATCAAATTTATGATATTGCCTAGGCGCACAAACCCGTAGCCTAATATTCATACACTTAGCGCCTGCTTATTGCGCACTACTCAAGGTAGGGGATATTTGCCGTATTTTTATATGCTCCGAGATTGTGGCGTTCCACCTCTTTTGCTATAATATATAAAACAAATCGAAGGGTGGTTTTCACATGCGGTATGGTGCACAGGTATTCAACTTTCATTCTCCCGAAGAATGGATAGCAGCCCACCGGGATAAGGGTTATGGCGCTGCATACTTTCCCTGGTCATACAAGGACGACTCAAGCCTAATTGATGAATATGCCGCCGCTGCCCAAGAAGCCGGCCTGGTGATCGCCGAGGTGGGTGCCTGGTCCAATCCTATATCTCCCGACAAGTCCGAGCGCGACCGCTCTATCGAATTGAACATTCGCCAACTAGAGCTGGCCGACCGCATCAAAGCCAACTGCTGCGTAAACATTTCGGGCAGCAGGCATTCCGAAATCTGGATGGCTGCCCATCCCGACAACCTAACCGGCAAAACCTTTGAATTGATCGTAGAAACCGTTCAATACATTATTGACCAAGTGAAACCGACGCATACAAAATACAGCTTAGAATGCATGCCCTGGTGCTTTCCAGACAGCGTAGAAAGCTACTTAGAACTGTACCACGCAATCGGCCGCGAGGGATTCGGCGTGCATTTGGATCCTTGCAACCTAGTCAATAGCCCTCGATTGTTGTACGGCTTCGATAAACTGATGAAACAATGCGCCGAAACCTTAGGGGATTGGACCTGTTCGTGCCACGTTAAGGATCTGCATCTCGTTCCGGACGGTGCGAATGTGGAATTGAAAGAAGTTTTGCTAGGCAATGGAGATTTGCCTGTGGCCTCCATGCTCAAGCACATGGAAAAATTCAATGTTCCCATGATGCTCGAGCACCTGCCGGACGAACAAAGCTATCAAAAAGCCGCCGCTTTTTTTGAACAGACGGCTGCACAGCTTGGCATAGAGATTGAATGCATATGAACACGCTTCCTCTAAAACCTATTGACGGTTTTCCGCCGATTATCAATCGACAATGCAAAGTATTGGTGCTGGGCTCCATGCCCAGCGTTCAATCTTTGCAGCAGAATTTTTATTATGCCCATCCGCGCAACGCTTTCTGGCCGATTTTGGCCCACCTGCTTGATTCGCCGATGCCCGATACCATTGAAACCAAAACCGCCCTTTTGCTCGACAACCGGGTGGCACTTTGGGATGTGCTTGAATCCTGCATCCGGAAAGGATCGCTGGACTCCAACATCAAGGAGGCCAAAGCCAACGACTTCGGCGCGCTTTTTGCTCGTTTTCCAAATATTCGCGCCGTGCTCTTTAACGGCAAAGCTGCCGAACGATTGTTTGTGCGCCTGCAACCGCAAGCGTTGGAACGCCGATTTTCTACCGCACTGCCATCAACCAGCCCTGCCAACACGATGAGTTTTGATAAAAAAATTGAATCGTGGAAGCTTTTGCTCAATTGTCTTAGAAGTGAATAGGAATTTACTTGTGGAGGTACATAGACTTGAGGCCGGAATACCTACTTACGAAAAAACGCAACGCCCAGGAGCTAACTCAAAGGGAAATACAAACTTTTGTGGACGGAGCCGCCCACGGCACTTTTTCCGATGATCAGCTTTCGGCCATGTTGATGGCTATTGCGATCAACGGCATGAACTATCAGGAAACCGCATATTTAACTATGGCCATGGCCCAGTCCGGACAAATGCTGGATTTGAGCGGAATTGAAGGCATCAAAGCCGACAAACATTCCACCGGGGGCGTGGGGGATACCACCACCCTCGTCTTGGTGCCTTTGGTCGCCTGCTGCGGCATCAAGGTGGCAAAAATGTCTGGGCGGGGGCTTGGGCATACCGGCGGAACGCTCGATAAGTTGGAATCCATCCCCGGCTTCCAAGTAGAACTGCCAAATGATCGCTTTATCGACGTGGTCAATCGCGTAGGCTGTGCGGTGATAGGGCAAAGCACCTCTTTAGCCCCGGCTGACAAGAAATTGTACGCCCTACGCGACGTTACCGCCACTGTAGATAGCATTCCCTTAATCGCCTCCTCCATACTCTCTAAAAAAATAGCCGCAGGCTGTGATGTGGTGGTGTTGGACGTAAAAAGCGGTAACGGAGCCATGATGCAAACCCTAGAAGGCTCCATACGCTTGGCGCAACATATGGTCCAAATTGGCACCCACACTGGGAAAAAGTTTAGTGCGGTCATAACCGATATGAATCAGCCGCTAGGCATGTATATCGGCAACGCGCTGGAGGTCAAAGAAGCCATTGCGGTTTTAAGGGGTGAGGTTCACGGCCCCTTGTTGGACGTGAGCCTCGAATTGGGTGCCCATATGCTATTAAACGGTGGCATTGTAGAAAGCAAAAGCGAAGCCATTCGCTTGCTCAAACAGAAAATTATAAGCGGGGAAGGGTTAGAAAAGTTTGCGCAAATGATCGAGGCGCAGTCGGGCAATCCCGATGTGATAAGCGATCTAAGCTTGCTACCCAGCGCGCCCAAACGCGTGCTTCTGCGCGCAAAGGAGAGCGGGTTTGTGTGCCAGATGGACACTCAAGCCATCGGTAATGCTGCGCGGATGATGGGCGCCGGACGCAACCATAAGGAAGATCAAATAGACCTATCGGTGGGCATCGTGATGCATAAGCGAATCGGCGACCGGGTGCAGGCGGGGGATATCCTTTGTGAAATGCACCTGTCCGAACGGTCCGACCAGGCCCAGGTTCAGGAAATGCTTGCCTCGGCCATATGCATCGGGCAAGAACCCACAGCGCCGCCCAAGCTGATCCATGCCATCGTTACAGAAAGTGGTATTGAGTTTTTCTAAAACTCGCAAAAGCGCATTCGGTCTGCAAACCCAATTTGTATTTTTCATAGAAATTATATATAGATGGAAATAGCATCTAATGTTGCATCATGTGCAAACTTTTGTACCTAAAAGTGCGGCATTTATGCATTTTTGTGCGCTTTTGCACGAAAAATGTTGACATTTTATCGCGTCATATGTATGATATTAGAATGTAAGTGTTGAGTGGGAGAGTAGCAAGCAGCGCGCGCCAGAGAGAATACACCACGGCTGAAAGTGTGTTCGGTGTTAACCTTGTGAAGGACACCCATGAGCTTTCCTTTTCGGCGGTTTGCCTGCGTTATAGGGCTGTAGAGTGGAGCGCAAACATGCGCTCAAGCAGGGTGGCACCACGAATCTTTCGTCCCTACATTGGGGAACCGAAAGATTTTTTTATACTTTAAAAAGGAGGATCCGTATGAAGATTCAAGCACCGAAGGGCACGCGCGATGTATTGCCCAAAGACAGTTACCGTTGGCAAAAAATTGAGGCTGATGCGCGCCATTTGGGTGCGTTGGCCGGCTATCGAGAAGTACGTACACCCGTATTCGAATACACCGAACTTTTTGCGCGGGGTGTAGGCGACACCACTGATGTGGTTCAAAAAGAAATGTACACATTCACAGATCGAGGCGACCGCTCTATCACCCTCAAACCAGAGGGCACGGCCGGAGTGGTGCGTGCCATGCTGGAAGCCCACATGGATTCAGATCCCATGCCTATTAAGATGATGTACGTATCCACGCCGGTGTTTCGCTATGATAAACCACAAAGCGGACGATACAGGGAACACCACCAAATCGGCGTCGAAGCATTTGGGGCAAAGGATCCGTCGATTGATGCTGAAATTATCGATCTGGCGCTCAAGATTTTGCGCGCTTCCGGCATCGGCAATTTGCGGGTAGCCATAAATACAATTGGCTGTCCCAAATGCAGGCCTGCCTACCACAAAGCGCTCAAAGCTTATATAGAACCTATGTTGGAAAACTTATGCGGCGACTGCAATACGCGCTACGAACGCAATCCGCTCCGCGTGCTGGACTGCAAGGTGGATTCTGATAAACTCATCAATCCGCCGCAAATGCTGGATTATCTTTGTGAGGAATGTGCGCAGCACTTTGAACAGTTGCAAGCCAATTTAAACGTGCTTTCCATTGGCTATGAGGTGGATCCCAAGATCGTCAGGGGTCTTGACTATTATGAGAAAACCGTTTTTGAAATCATCATGACCACTCCAGACGGTGGAGAGCTGACGGTATGCGGCGGTGGGCGTTATGACGGACTTGTGAAGCAATTGGGTGGCCCGTCCCTCCCCGGAATCGGCTTTGGGATGGGGGTAGAACGTCTGCTGATGCTTCAAGATATGCTAAGCGTACAGGAGCCCGCGCCGCGCTTATATGATGTTTTTGTGTGCACTTTGGGCGACTCGGCTCGGATAGAAGGCATAAGGTTGGTAGAGCAGCTACGCGATGCTGGCATCAAGGCCGACTTGGATCACGCCGCACGCAGCCTAAAAGCCCAATTTAAATATGCAAACAAGGTGGAAGCACCTTACGTAATTGTGCTGGCCGAGGATGAACTCAACCGAAACGTTGTAAAGCTTCGCAACATGGCAACTTCAGAGGAAAGTGAAGTGCCGCGCGATTTAATCGTCGCCGAGCTCGTCTCGCTCGTGGAAGGAGTAAAATAAGATGGGAAGAAATATTGAAATCGGATTTAAACGCACCTGCTATTGTGGCGAAGTCAACGCACAAATGGCAGGGGAGGCAGTGCAGCTTTCGGGCTGGGTGCAGCGCAGCAGGGACTTGGGTGGATTGGTGTTTGTCTGGCTGCGCGACCGAAGCGGCCTTGTGCAGCTGGTGTTTGACGGCGATAACTGCCCGGAAAACATTATGCAGCAGGCGGCATCACTGCGCTCAGAGTTTGTCATTTCCATACGCGGCACGGTGCGCATGCGCGCAGCCGAAGCCATAAATGATAAATTGCCCAACGGAGATATTGAAATCGTAGTTGAGCAGCTGCAGCTACTCAACCGTTCGGAAACACCGCCGATTTATGTTGAAGACGGAACCGACGAAAACGAATCGGTGCGCCTGAAATACCGTTACCTCGATCTGCGCAAGCCATCAGCACAAAAGCGGTTGCGCGTGCGCGCACAAGTCATGTCCATCATTCGTCGATCGATGGAAGAACAAGGCTTTTTAGAGATTGAAACGCCCATATTGACAAAGTCTACGCCGGAAGGGGCGCGGGACTTCTTGGTGCCTTCCAGGCTGCATGCTGGGGAGTTTTATGCGCTGCCCCAATCCCCGCAGATTTATAAGCAATTGTTAATGTTGGCCGGATTTGACAAGTATTACCAGCTCGCCCGTTGTTTCCGAGACGAGGATAGCCGCGCCGACCGCCAGCCTGAATTTACCCAACTCGACCTTGAGATGTCGTTCGTCGAACCCGAGGACGTACAAAGCGTTGTTGAAAACACCTATGCTCAAATTTTCAAGGAAATTAAAGGCATAGAGCTTTCCTTGCCGCTACCTCGAATGACCTGGCAGCAAGCGATGGAGCAGTACGGCAGCGACAAGCCGGATACCCGGTTCGAGTTGAAGCTGAATGATATAAGCAACCTGGCGGCCAATTCTGGTTTTGGCGTATTTGAAAAGGCCATTGAAGACGGCGGCAGTGTGCGAGGAATCAATGCCAAGGGCTGCGCAAGCACGATGACCCGAAAGGCTATCGATAGTTTGGTGGAGTTTGTAAAACAATACAACGCCAAGGGGCTCGCCTGGATGGCCATCAACGAGGATGGTACTGACCGATCTTCCTTTGGGAAATTCCTTACCGACGGCACCCGCAAAAAAATTCTGGATGCATTTGCAGCTCAGCCGGGGGATATATTGTTTTTTGTGGCAGATCGGACCAGCGTAGTGTTGCAAGCTTTAGGCGCCCTGCGCCAAGAGGTGGCGCGCCGGTGTGATCTAATCGATCCAAACAAATTTAATTTGTTTTGGATTGTTGATTTTCCGTTGTTTGAATATGACGAGGAAGAAAACCGCTATGTGGCCATGCATCACCCCTTTACAAGCCCCAAACCCGAGGACATTCCGCTCATGGATAGCGAACCGGGAGCCGTTCGCGCAAGGGCTTACGACCTGGTGTTAAACGGATTTGAGTTAGGTTCCGGATCTATCCGTATCCACAGGCCGGAGATGCAGGCGCGCATGTTTGAAGCCATCGGCATATCGACCGAAGAGGCTCAAGACCGTTTTGGTTTCTTGTTGGAGGCTTTTCAATATGGCGCACCACCCCACGGCGGTTTTGCGTACGGAATCGACCGTTTGGTTATGCTGCTGACGGACGGGCGTAGTTTGCGGGATATCATTGCTTTCCCCAAGATTCAAAACGCAAAATGCTTGATGATGAACACACCCTCCTCGGTACATAAAGAGCAGCTGGACATGCTACATATTTCTACGGTAGCGTCTGAAAATAAATAGCGTTATCCATTTGATATGCCCGAAAAAAATCCCGGCGTTAATTGTTTGGAGCTTGGATAATTGGGTAAAATCTGTATATAGGGGTGAGCGATAGATGAAACAAACGGCTACAGTCGTATATGAAAACGGACGGCTAATGGCTGAAGTTTTACGCCCTGAAGCGTGCGCTTCCTGCCGTGCGTGTGACTTTGGAAAAAAGCAACGCGTTTTGGTGGACATTGTAGATCAAAAAAGTCACCAGGCAGGGGATCAGATTGTGTTAGAAATACAGGACGGGAACGTGTCAAAAGCTTCCTTGCTTGCGTATGGAATCCCGCTCGTGTTCCTGCTGATAGGGCTGTTGATAGCATATGCCCTTGGAGACAAGATTTTGCAGGATACCGAACTGTGGCAAGCATTGATCGTCTTTGGCGGGATAGCAATCGGTTGTTTGGCGCTCAAATTTCTTGATCCTGTGATCAAGAAAAATGGAAAGTTCGCACCCAAAGCTTATGGCTGTGGTGCACAGCTTACTAAATGCTGTACCCCAAATACAAACAATAACAAAATATAAAACGCAGGAGGTTTTTTATTTATGGCATCTGAATTGGTAAAAGAATTGGTAACTGCTGATGTAAACGAAACCAGCTTGAAACAGCACGGTGTTGCTTTGGTGGACTTTTGGGCACCCTGGTGCGGACCCTGCCGCATGATGGCTCCCATCATTGATGAGCTGGCTGCTGAATATGAGGGCAAGGTAGCGGTTGGTAAAATTAACATTGATGATCACACCGATGCCGCTTCCGCTTACAATGTGGCAAGCATCCCGACTTTGGTCGTTTTCAAGGACGGCAAGGAAGTCGAACGGATTGTAGGTGTGCGCAATAAAGGACATTTTCAACAAATATTGGATAAGTACATCTAAATAGTTCTTTGGCAACAATTTGTTTTACCGTGTACAAATCATGTTAATCACTGTTTAAGAACAAACGAGACAGTTTCTATTTGACAAATTTGTGGTATAATAACAATAGATTGCATAGTTTCAACGTAAAAGTAGCTCTGGCAATTCGCTAGTGCTACTTTTTTAAATAGCAGCTATATATTTTAAAATTATCCTGGTATGCAGACGTGCAGCGTAGCAGTGCTTACCGGAAATAGATATAAATATTTGAGATTGCAATAAGGTGCAAAAATACGCACCTTTGTTTTTGATGTCAGTTTTAGAAATGATTTGTTGATTTGTGTAGAAACGAAAGGAGAAATTTTGTGGCAACAAAGGGAAAACGAGGATCGAGTTCGCGAATTAAAATTATACCCCTAGGTGGAGTGGGGGAAATCGGCAAAAACATGACGGTTATCGAATACGAAAACGATATCATTGTCGTAGATGCCGGATCAATATTTCCAAAGGACGATATGCCGGGGGTGGATCTGGTTATTCCGGATGTAAGCTATTTGACCAACAATGCCGATAAATTACGCGGCTTTGTAATTACCCACGGGCACGAAGACCATATAGGGGCCATTCCATATGTGCTGCGGCAGGTTTCCGCACCGATATATGGCTCTAAATTAACGGTAGGACTTATTGAAAACAAGCTGAAAGAGCACAAGGGTACCAAGGCAAAATTGAACGTAGTTCGCCCGGGACAAACCATTAAGTTAGGCGTTTTTTCAATAGAGTTTATTCACGTAAACCATTCGATCGCTGGTTCTATGGCGTTGGTAATTCACACACCTCTAGGCCCGATTGTACATAGCGGAGACTTTAAAGTAGACTATACACCCATTGACAACGAAGTCATGGACTTGGGGCGATTGGGAGAGTTAGGTCGAAAAGGCGTGTTGGCGCTTCTGTGTGAATCTACCAACGTGGAGCGATCGGGCTCTACCATGTCCGAAAAAAAGGTGGGCGCGGCCTTCGGTCAGCTGTTTCAAAGCGCTACGGGCCGAATCATCATCGCAATGTTTGCCAGCAACACCCACAGGATTCAACAAGTGGTAGACTATGCAGTCCGATTCAACCGCAAAGTATGCATGATCGGACGCAGCATGGTGAACGTTTCCAAAACTGCAATGCAGCTAGGATACCTAAAAATCCCAGAGGGCTATTTGTTGTCAGTGGACGAGATTAACCAATATAAAGACGACGAAATCATCGTTATGACCACCGGAAGCCAGGGAGAGCCCATGTCAGGCCTGGCACGCATGGCCTTCGGAGAACATCGGAAACTGGAAATTCGCCCTTCGGACATGGTGATCATTTCCGCATCGCCCATTCCCGGAAACGAAAAATCGGTTTCTCGGGTAATCGATGAACTGGTACATACCGGTGCAAATGTAATTTATGAATCCTTAGCTGAAGTACACGTTTCCGGGCACGCTCGCCAGGAAGAGCTTAAGTTAATGCATGCACTAACCAAGCCCAAGTTTTTCATTCCGATTCACGGCGAATACCGGCACTTATATCACCATGTCAAGCTAGCCAAATCCATGGGGATGCAGGAAAGGCGAACCCATATAGCCGCCATCGGCGATGTGATAGAAATAGGGCGCAACAGCATGCGCGCCACCGGGACAGTGCCCAGCGGCCGTGTATTGATCGACGGTTTGGGGATTGGCGATGTGGGCAATGTTGTGCTGCGCGACCGCAAACATTTGTCGGAAGATGGGCTTTTGATCGTGGTGATGGCGATAGACCATGTCACCGGCAAAGTAACGGCCGGCCCGGATATAATCAGCCGCGGTTTTGTGTATGTGCGCGAATCCGAAGACATTGTAAAGGGTGCCAAAGACGCTGCGCAAGTGGTGCTCAACAAATTCAAAAAGATTGAGCCGGGAGATTGGAGCGATGTCAAGGGACAGGTGCGCGAGGCTGTCAACAAGTATGTATACAGCTCAATCAAGCGCAGCCCGATGATATTGCCGATTATTGTAGAGATATAAATCATATTCAAAATTTTATTAAAGACGCAACCAATTCTTGTTTGATTGCGTCTTTATGCAGAGAAGGAGGCGGTTGTGTGAGTATTGTGTATGATCAAGCACACCAGCTGGCACGTACCATGCAAGAAAGCGAAGAATACAAAGAGTATATGCGTTTAAAAGATATCGCGTACCAGGATGAAACCAACAAAACTCTTTTAAATGAATATAAGCGCTTACAATATCGTATGCAAGCGCAAATGGCATCCGGACAGCCGATGGACGAAACTGAGTTGCAGCGTTTGCAGCAAATCACCAATTTATTGCAATTTAACCAGGATGCCAGCGCATTCATGTTGGCTGAGTTCCGGTTTCAAAAAATGTTGGCCGATATCTACAAGATATTGGCTGATGTGGCAGGCATTAATCTGGATATGCTAAACAGCTAAATGACCGCAACTTGAAACCGGCAGAGAAACATTATATAATAGACCAATACAGTGTAGAAGTGCGATTTATGATCGCTGTCTGTTTGGGAGGCAATATGGCTAAAAGACCGATGAAACCCTCGAAAAAACAATATAAGAAAAGACCCGCCGCCAAAAGAAAACCTGAAGCCAAGCGCTATGAGGCAAGTCGTTTGCGCAAAGAGCGCGAATATGGCTTTTACTGGTATTCGTGGCTATGGAGCGCTATACGCCCTGTATTGATATTTTTGTGCAGTATGCTTATCGTTGTAGGCCTTCTGTCTATGGGCTGGAATAAGATCAACAACAAGTTTTTCATGCCTGTAGAACCCGGAAGTACAGAGTCGGTTCATTTTTCCATTGACAAGGGCGAATCGGTAAGTGTCATTAGCCAAAAACTTGAAGAACAGAAACTGGTGCGCAACAAAAGTATTTTCAAATACATGGTTTCTCTGCAAGGATTGGCTCCCAGAATTCATTACGGAAACTATGATTTATCTAGGGGAATGTCGGTAGGGGAAATCATAGATGCGCTAACAACTGGCGATGGGCTGAGCAAGGAGCGCAAGATTACCATAATCCCCGGTTGGACCGTGGAAGATATTGCTGCTTACCTTGAAAAAGAGGGTGCCATCAAGGACAAAAATGAGTTCTTACAGCTGGCCAATGATCCCGAAAGGTTCATAAACGTCAGTGCTACGTTAAACGAAGCGTTTGCTTCCGGCAATCTATCCAAACGCAAGTACGCCATGGAGGGCTATCTGGCACCGGATACCTATCAGGTATATATGGATGCTTCCGCCGAACAGGTGCTCAACATTTTGCTCAAGCAAACCGATACAGTGCTTGAAAACGTATACTACGAAAACAACGTTGTAGAAATCGTTTATAATGAAGATGGCGAGCCCATCGAAGAAAACGTGCCGTATGAATCGCCCTTAAACGAACAGGAAACTATAATTTTGGCGTCCATCATCGAAAAGGAAGCCGCGGTTAAATCGGATTATGCCAAGGTATCGGCGGTATTCCACAACAGAATCAACAAGGGAATGCGCCTTGAAAGCGACGCTACCGTCATGTATCCATTGGGGATCAGCCGCATGATTCTTACAGAAGATGAGCTGAACAGCGACACCGGATACAATACATACAAAATGGACGGTTTGCCTGCCGGACCGATCTGCAATCCCTCCAAGGCAGCTTTGACAGCCGCGTTGAATCCGAGTGAAGAGTATATTAACGAAGGGTATTTGTACTTCTGCGCCCAAGGTGGAAGCACGAAAGAGTTGTTTTTCACCAAGACTGCAGAAGCACATCAGGAAGCCGTTGCAAAATTCCGACCCGCGTGGGAGGAAATGGATCGGCAGCGGCAGAATCCTGAAAGCTCAAACACTCAACAAGAGGAGGCACAATGATTCCCGAATTATTAGCTCCGGCGGGTGGCATGCGTCAGTTTAAGACAGCCGTGCGATTCGGAGCAGATGCAATATATTGCGGATTGAAATCTTATGGCCTGAGGGCCAGATCTACCAACCTTACATTTGAGGAACTGGGCGAAGCCGTTGGCTTCGCCCATGCCTATGGCGTTAAAGTTTTTGTTACGCTGAATATAATCGCTTTTGATCAGGATGTTGCACAAATGGTTATCTCTGCTCAAAAGCTGTATGACCTTGGCGTAGATGCAGTGATTGTGGCGGACGCAGGTGCCGTGAGCGAAATTCATTCTGCCGTTCCGAAATTGCCTATACACTTAAGCACTCAAGCCAACACCACCAATGCCGCCGCTTGCAGATTTTGGCATAAAAACGGAGTTAAGCGCATTGTGCTAGCGCGGGAATTATCCCTTGAACAGATTGTGGAGATTCGTAAAAACGTGCCGGATACTCTGGAGCTGGAAGCTTTTGTTCATGGCGCCGTATGCATGGCTTACTCCGGTCGATGCGCTCTGAGCGCCTATATGACAGGCAGAGATGCCAATAGGGGCGACTGTGCACAGGCTTGCAGATGGAATTACAAACTGATTGAAGAAAAACGCCCTCAAGAAAGCTACCCGGTAGAGGAAAGTGAACGAGGTGTGCAGATTTTTAGTGCGCGAGATCTCAACATGATTGAGCATATTCCAGAGCTTTGTGCATCGGGCTTAAATTCGCTTAAAATTGAAGGACGCATGAAAACCGAGTACTATACGGCTACAGTAGTAGGGGCTTACAGGCGTGCTTTAGATGCCATAGCGGAAGATCCTGCTCAAATGCAGCCAAATGCTCCGTTGGTCCGCGAGTTGATTGAAGAGCTAAACAAGGCGAGCCACCGCCTTTCGGACACCGGATTTTATTTTGGCCACCCTCAAGTGCCCGGCGAAGCCAACGGTTTTTTACAAGACGCCGAATTTGTAGGCTTTATACTAGAACAAAATGAGCAGGGTTTTGCGCAGGTGGATTTGCGCAACCGCATCGTTACGGGTGATAAGTTGGAGTTGATGACCCCTAACGGGGTTTTCCCCTTCCAATTGAAGGGAATCGGTCTGCCGAATGGCAGCTGGTGCGATAGCTACGGCGTTGCAAAGACGATTGTGTCCATCGAAATTCCCCATAGGGCAGAAACGGGAGATTTGTTAAGAGGGCCGTGCAGGAACCACAAGAGCAACAAATAACACGAAAAAATTAAGTACAGGAGTTACACCGAAATGAAGTTTGGACCGGCCGGAAACTCTCAGGAGTTTTATGACCAAGGACACAAAGCCAGCGTCGATGCCCCCCAGTGGATCGCAGCTCAGGGGCTTAGCGCATATGAATATTCGGCGGGAAGAGGCGTTTCTTTAAGCGAAGGCACCGCAACAAAGATCGGAGATGCTGCCAAAGCGCACGGCGTTAGCGCAAGCATCCACGCACCATATTACATCAACTGTGCAACGCCTGACCCCGATAAGCGAGAAAAAACCTTTGGATATTTTATAAAATCCGCCCAAGCGCTTCGCTGGTTGGGCGGAAACCGATTGATATTTCACCCTGGATCCCCTGGGAAAGACAAGCGAGAAGACGCGTATGAACGGATGATGGATACCATAATCGAGGTTCGCAATCAGCTGGATCAACTGGGATATGATGATATATTGCTTTGTCCTGAAACCATGGGGCGGCCTGCACAGCTGGGTTCCCTGGAAGAGATCGCATCCATATGCAAAAATGTTGAACGAACCATACCGACTATAGACTTTGGGCATTTGCATACGGTTGGATTGGGTGCGCTCAATAGCGAGCAAGATTTTCGAAGCGTTTTGGATTACTTGATCAAAAGCCTGGGATTTGATCGAGTTCAGTATTTTCATGCCCACTTTAGCCGCATTGAATATACCGACAAGGGTGAAAAGTGCCACCATACTTTTGCAGATAAGCAATTCGGACCAGAGTTTGATCTTTTGGCGCCTGTACTCGTCGAGTACGATTTGAAACCTACGATTATTTGCGAATCGGCCGGAACACAAGCCAGTGACGCAGTATATATGAAAAATGTTGTGCAAACTTTGAAAAATCGATAACGAATCTGATGTGTGTTTTTCCTTGCAATCGTGATATACTTAACCTATACCAATCGATTAGGAGGGCATATTCATGTTGCAAAACCCAGTCATTCAAGCGATTATGGATCGCAGAAGTATTCGCAGCTACAAACCTGAGCAAATTACGGAAGAAGAGCTTCAAACCATTCTGCGCTGTGCCATTCTGGCTCCAAGCGCTAGGAACCAGCAGCCATGGCACTTTGCCGTTGTTCAGAATGGTGAGTTGTTGAGCGAGTTTGAACAAGCCTTTAGAAATGAGGCCCAGAAAAGTGATGATCCGGGATTTCGAGACATCCTCAACGATCCCAATTATGATGTGCGATATGGAGCGCCCACGCTGATTGTCGTTTGTGGGCAAAAGACTGATGCCCTGGATATCGGCTTGACCACCGAAAACATTGTGCTGTCTGCTCACTCCTTGGGGATCGGCAGTGTTATCTTGGGACTGCCCAGACTGGTTTTTGATGGCGAACAAGGCGATTATTTTAAAGAGAAAATGGGCGTGCCGCAGGGGAGCGAACCGATCATCAGTATTGCATTGGGATATCCCAAGCAAGGCGGATCTCTGCCTGATCGCAACCATTGCGTAGTTAGCAGAGCGTAAACTTCCAAAAAACGATAGCTGCCTTAAGCATGGATAAATCCAAGGCAGCTATTATATTGCTACGATGATTCTATCGTCAGCGTTACTAAAGAAAGCTCAGCTTTCTGTTTTCCAATTCTTAAAAAGAAGAACACAGAAAAGCATGAAAATACATGCTGTAATGCTTGCAGGTATGGGCAAAATATGCTAAGCTAGCATAGTTTGTTTTGTAATCTATTTGTTTTTATAAAAAGTCAGGAGGACATTATCCAATGAAGGCAACCGTTGAAAAACTTTCATCAAACAGAGTAAAAATTGATTTTGTTGTAGATGCAGATCAATTCGAAAAGGGCGTGCAGACTGCATACAAGAAGGCTGCGCCCCGAATCACCATTCAAGGATTCCGCAAAGGCAAAGCTCCCCGGAAAATTATTGAGACCCAATACGGCGAGTCTTTCTTTTATGAAGACGCGATGGATATCATATTCCGCGAAGTATACGGCCAAGCCATCGACGAAAACAAGCTGGATCCGGTGGGAAATCCGGAAGCGTTTGATGTAAAGCAGATCGGTAAGGGGCAAGATTTCGAGTTTTCTGTTGAAGTGTTCGTTCGTCCTGAAGTAAAGTTGGGGCAATATAGAGGCGTGGAAGCCGAGAAACATGTGCACGCGATCGCTGATGAAGAAGTTACGGCTGAGATCGAACGCGCCCGCGACCGGGTATCGCGCTATATCGACGTGACCGATCGTGCGGTTAAGATGGATGACCAAATCAAACTAAATTACGCTGGATTCTGCGAAGGGGAGCAATTTGAAGGCGGCACCGCAGAAGACCAGACTCTGATCATCGGCAGCGGCAATTTTATCCCTGGGTTTGAAGATCAGCTGGTTGGCGTAGAGATCGGCAAGGAAGTAGAAGTCAACGTTACTTTCCCCGAGCAATATCATGCAGAAAACCTGGCCGGCAAACCCGCCGTGTTTAAAGTCACGGTAACCGGCATCCAAGAGAAGGAAATGCCCGAATTGGATGACGAGTTTGCAAAAGATGTGTCCGAATTTGATACTTTTGCCGAATACAAAAATGATGTCCGGGCCAAGTTACAAAAGCAGGCCGATGAGCGCAGCGAAATTCAATTTGAGAATGCTGTAATTGAAGCGGTTGTAGAAAATGCAGAAATTGACATTCCCGCACCCATGGTCGAAAGCCAGATCAATGCGATGATTCAGGATATGCAAACCCAGATGATGTATCAAGGGCTGCGTTTGGAAGATTATTTGAAATTTACCAACCAGACTATCGAAAATCTGCGCGATCAACAGCGCGAGGAAGCTGAGCGTCGTGTTCGCGTGCAACTGGTGTTGGATGCTATCGTTGCTGAAGAAAAAATCGAAGCCGACCAAGAGTCCATCGATAAGGAAATCGCCAAATATGCAGAGCAGACCCAGCGTTCGGTTGAGGATTTTGAAAAATCTTTAACCGATCAAGACAGAGAATATCTGGCCTCGATGGTTAAAGTGCAAAAGACTGTAGATTTGCTGAAAGAAGCGGCTGTAGTCAAAGAGCACGGCGACGAGTAACACGATATAGAGTGGTTCAACATCTCCATTTTGGGTATATATTGTATATGCTTAAAAAGCAGAAATTTGGCACTGGAGGTGCATTTTCAATGAACTTAATACCTTATGTTGTAGAACAAACCAACCGTGGAGAGCGATCTTACGACATATTTTCACGGCTTTTAAAGGATCGTATCATCTTTTTGAGTGGCGAGATCAACGACGCCGTAGCAAATATCGTTATTGCGCAGATGCTGTTTCTCGAAATGGAAGATCCCGATGCCGATATCATGCTCTATATCAACAGCCCCGGGGGATCGATCACCGCAGGAATGGCCATTTACGATACGATGCGGTATTTGAAGTGCGAAGTTTCTACCTTGTGTGTGGGGATGGCTGCTTCCATGGCCGCTTTCCTGATGGCTGCGGGAGCAAAAGGAAAGCGCAAAGCGCTGCCCAATGCAGAGATCATGATTCACCAACCTCTGGGCGGAGCGAGCGGACAGGCTACCGATATCGCCATTCAAGCCGAGCGCATTTTGCAAATTAAGAAAAAGATGAACGAATTGCTTGCACAGAATACCGGTCAATCGCTCAAAAAAATTGAGCAGGATGTTGAAAGAGACTACTTCATGACGGCTGACCAGGCAAAAGACTATGGTGTAATTGATGAGATCATTGCGCCACGGCGTTAGACAAACAACCAACAAGTTTACAATTGAGGTAAAAAATGTCCAATCAAGAAGATCGTACGAATAACCTTGTAAAGTGCTCGTTCTGTGGGAAATCTCAGGATCAAGTGCGTCGCTTGGTTGCCGGCCCCGGTGTATTCATCTGTGACGAGTGTGTATTGCTATGTCAAGAAATTGTTGCAGATGATCTTACCCCGGTAAATAATTTCAACATGACCGAATTGCCCCTGCCCAAGGAAATAAAATCTGTATTGGATGAATACGTTATCGGACAAGAATCCGCAAAAAAATCCCTTTCCGTGGCCGTATATAACCATTACAAACGCATTAGCCGCGTGAATGCTGCCAAGGATAAGGACCACGATGTTGAGTTGCAAAAATCTAATATCGTCATGGTCGGTCCCACCGGGTGCGGCAAAACCTACTTGGCGCAAACCTTGGCCAAGGTGCTGAACGTTCCCTTTGCGATAGGGGACGCCACTAGCTTAACCGAAGCCGGTTACGTTGGCGAAGACGTAGAAAATATTCTGCTGCGCTTGCTGCAAAATGCGGATTACGATGTCGAAGCTGCACAACGCGGAATTATTTACATTGATGAAATCGATAAAATTGCTCGGAAAAGCGAGAACCCTTCGATTACTCGTGATGTATCGGGCGAAGGTGTTCAGCAAGCACTGCTTAAAATCCTGGAAGGCACGGTAGCGAGCGTTCCTCCCCAAGGGGGACGCAAGCACCCGCAGCAGGAATTTATCCAAATAGACACTACAAACATCTTGTTTATTTGCGGCGGTGCTTTTGACGGGATTGAAAAGGTTGTCGAAAGCCGTATCGGAAAAAAGAGCATGGGCTTCGGCGCCGACGTGCGCAGCAAGGCAGAGCGCGTAGACAGCGAGCTAATGTCTCAATTACGCCCCGAAGATTTGCTCAAATTCGGCTTAATTCCTGAGTTTGTCGGGCGCTTGCCGGTGTTGGTAACTTTGAGTCAGCTGGACGAAGAGGCTATGATTAAAATCCTTACCGAGCCGCGCAACGCGCTGGTGAAGCAATACAAAAGCTTGTTGAGCATGGATGGAGTGGAGTTGGAGTTTACCGATGAAGCGCTGTCTGTGATCGCCAAGAAAGCCATTGAACGCAAGTCAGGCGCACGCGGATTACGTGCTATCATCGAAAGTGTTATGATGGATACGATGTACGAACTACCCTCGCGAAATGGCATTACCAAATGCATTGTCACTGAGAGCGCGGCTAAAATGGAAGAAGAACCTGTTCTGCTGCCAGAGGAGCCACACAAACTTCTGTCATCATCTGCTTCTGAAGATGATGATAGTATTGAGAATGATGAAAATCAGTCGGCATCGGTCTCTTAACGTCAATTTATTCATAAAAACCAAAACAAATGGCCTGCACTTAAAAGTGTAGGCCATTTTCTGTGTTGTTTAAGACATTTTTGCCGATTCTGACAATAGCGAAAGCGCTGGCAGATATAAAAAGTATTTTGAAATACCATCAACATCATCTAGCTTTCCCCCTAAAATACAGAAGGAGGGAGGCCAGATATCCAAAAGGGAAGAAGTAACTGGGCCTATTCGAACAATTTCAACTTTATCCAAGACAATTGGCGAAAGCTTAATTCAAAATACCCTTTCAAAGGTAGCCCGAAGAAACAATACGGATGATGCAAGTCATTTCGGGATCCCTTGAGGGGTATAGCTTGTATAATGCGCTTTTAGAACTATTCAAGGCTCTGGTTTATCAGCAGTTTTGAAGTTTCGCTTATTCAAGCACTTATTGTCTAGATGAAAAATTTTGATCCTTCAATACTACGTCATGAGCACCGCCTTCAATGATGCTGGTGGAAGATACCAAGGTTATCTTGGCATCTCTTTGCAGTTCTGGAATGCTTAAGGCACCACAATTACACATTGTGCTCTTTATTTTGCTGAGGGTAAGACCTACGTTGTCCTTTAAGGCGCCGGCGTAGGGGACATAGGAATCAACGCCTTCTTCAAAGGAAAGTTTGTCATCGCCACCCATATCGTAGCGTTGCCAGTTGCGGGCGCGCGCCGAACCTTCACCCCAATATTCCTTCATATAGCTCCCGTTGATGGTTACCCTATTGGTCGGGCTTTCGTCAAAACGAGAGAAATAACGTCCGAGCATTACAAAATCACTGCCCATTGCTAAAGCTAAGGTCATATGATAATCGTGAACGATTCCGCCGTCAGAGCAAATGGGGATGTAGATGCCCGTCTTTTCAAAATACTCATTCCGCGCTTTTGTAACTTCCTGCACTGCAGTAGCCTGACCGCGGCCAATTCCCTTTTGCTCGCGGGTTATGCAGATGGATCCACCGCCGATGCCGATTTTTACAAAATCGGCGCCAGCTTCGGCCAGGAAAAGAAAACCGTCCCGATCTACCACATTGCCTGCGCCAACCTTGACCGAATCGCCATATGTTTCACGGATATATTCCAGCGTAATCTTTTGCCACTCAGTATAACCTTCCGAAGAGTCAATGCACAGCACATCTGCGCCGGCTTCAACCAGCGCAGGCACCCGCTCTTTGTAATCGCGGCTGTTAATGCCCGCACCGACCATGTAGCGCTTATGGCTGTCTAAAAGCTCGTTAGGGTTCTCTTTATGGTTTGAATAGTCTTTTCGGAAGATGAAATACATCAGTCGGCCTTCATCATCGACGATGGGCAAAGAATTGAGCTTATGCTCCCAAATAATATCGTTGGCCTCTTTGAGGGTAGTATTTTTTTCTCCGCATACCAATTCCTCTCTAGGAGTCATAAATTCAGACACTTTGGTGTTAACGTCCATACGGCTTACGCGGTAATCTCGGCTGGTAACTATGCCCAAAAGTTTGCCGTTGGCGGTGGCATCGTCCGTGACAGCTACCGTAGAATGTCCGGTTTTTTTCTTAAGTTCGAGGATATCTGCTAAAGTTTGGTCTGGGCGAATGTTGGAGTCACTAACCACGAAACCGGCCTTATAGCTCTTTACGCGGCGGATCATTTCTGCTTGATTTTCTATGCTTTGGGAACAAAAGATAAAGGATAATCCGCCTTCTTTGGCCAGAGCGATGGCCATCTGATCGTCCGAAACCGATTGCATAATGGCCGAAACCAGGGGAATATTGAGAGTAATGGGGGACTCTTCACCCTTTTTGAATTTAACCAGTGGGGTTTTCAAACTCACATTGTCGGGAATGCATGCCGTTGACGAATAACCGGGGATTAATAGATACTCGTTAAAGGTGCGTGATGGTTCGTTGAAATAGGTGGCCATAAATTTTGTGCGCTCCTTTCAATGTAGCAAGAGGAATTTTTATTAATTATTTCTACTATATAACTCCTTAAGCATAGCAATCAAGGGATTTTGGGTTAAAAGTCAAAGTGCGCGAAAAAATACAAACATAGAAACTAATCTTCGCTTGAATCTTCAGCCGAATCTTGTCGCAGTTGCACCGAGTTGGCTGCGAGTCTGCGCTTATCGTCGCTCATGGCCGCATAATGCTTGCGCGTGGTGTTTACATCGGCATGGCCAAGCACATCAGCCACCAGATAAATGTCTCCGGTCTCGCGATAGAGGTTGGTGCCGAAGGTGCTGCGCAATTTATGGGGACTGATGTTTTTTTTGAGCGGAGCAGCGAGCAGTGCATATTTTTTTACCATATTTTCAACTGCTCGTACGCTCATGCGCTTGCGCTGTAGCGATAGAAATAAGGCCTGCTCATGGCCTGGCAAAGCTTCTTGTTTTTTTCTATATTCCATGTATTCCCGAAATATATCGGCAACTTCGTCTGGGAAATACAAAACCTCTTGATTGCCGCCTTTCCTGGTTGCCAGAAATCCATTGATTTCAAAATCAATGTCATCGATATCCAGGCCCACGCATTCGCTTACACGAATGCCGGTACCTAAAAACAAGGTCAGCATGGTTAAATCCCGAATCTGTGTCCGTTTATGGTATTTTTGCTGCCTGGTAGACAGGGAATCGCCTGATTCTGCAATGTCCAACATGCGCACCATTTCATCAATCTCCAGCCGCAAAATAGGTTTTTCCCGGACTTTGGGCATCGGAACCAGTTCAGTAACATTGGCCGATACAATCTCGCGGCGATACAAATAGCGAAAAAAACTGCGCAAAGTAGAAAGTTTACGCATTTTACCAATCTCGCTATTCGTCGTCGCAGAATCGTTATTATTGTAGTATAAAGATAAGTATTCTAGAAATTGTTCGATGTGAACCACATTAATCCGAGGAAAGCATTCCAAATTCCATTGATCGTAAGCTACATTAGAGAACTCCGGAATTTCCGATTGTAGAAATTGAAAAAAGAGACGCAAATCGCGGGCGTACGCAAGCCTGGTCAGCGGTGATGTGGTTGGTTCGATTGCACGAAAAAAGTCGCTGCACGCAGTCGGCAACTCACGAAGCGTTTCCCGCAAAAGTTTTGTTTGATTGTGTGCGCGTTGCGTAGTGTAACGAATAGAATTGTTGGCCATATAGAAAAACCTCCAAAGGAACAACGGGTAAGCGTTATCACGGATATTGTTGTTATTAAGGATATTGTTGTTATTAAAATAGTATCACAATTCTCATTACAGCGCAATACTATTCGTAAAAGCTGTCTTTCGCGCATAGTATTAGATATCGACACTTTTAAGTTCACACCACCCTATTCTGTGATATGCCTACCCGTAATCGCTGCCACAAGCGCCATCATGATCAGAGGTCCTGATCTTTGCTTGGTATAACTTCTTCAACTTCATCAATGATGATCGCACGGTAGTCTGCGTCCGACTGTATGCACTTCATGCAGCTATCACACACTTTGGAGGAATCCAAATCACAAACCTCGCATTGACCGCATTCGATACATTGGCGGTCAAATAGAATACATTCTTCTTTATTCATTCTCTATCCCCTATCCTTCTATTAGCTGATAAGTCTTAATGATTTTTAGTTTTAAGGACTGATTTAAAAATCGCAAAACGTATGCGAACAAATGTTTGATTTCGAGGCATATATTGTGCTATACTGAAACATAACGATATCATGAGGAGCGTGTATGCAGCGATGAGCGAATTACGCCAGGATAATCAAAGCAAAATATTGGAATACATCAAACAAGAAATTCAAGACAAGGGCTATCCACCCTCTGTTCGGGAAATATGCCAAGCCGTCGGTTTAAAATCGACCTCTACCGTGCATGGCCACCTGACCAGGCTTGAAAAAAAAGGCTTAATCCGGCGCGACGCCACGAAACCCAGAGCTTTGGAGGTTTTAGAAGATCCGCTTGCCAAAGGACGTGATATTCCAATCGTAGGAAAAGTAACCGCCGGAATTCCCATACTTGCCCAAGAAAACATTGAAGAATATATGGTGATGCCCCAAGATTTTTTGCCCGGCGAGGAAGTTTTCGCTCTACGGGTGGAAGGCGAAAGCATGATCGAAGCGGGGATTTTGGACGGGGATCTGCTGATCGTTCGGAGCCAACCCACCGCTGAAAATGGCGAGATCGTAGTCGCCACCATTGACGATGAGGCCACAGTAAAAAGGATCTTCTACGAAAAAGATACCGTGCGCCTACAACCCGAAAATCCGTTTATGGAGCCCATTTATTCAAAGGACGTGCAGGTAGTAGGCAAGGCCATCGGCTTATTCAGAACGATAAAATAAAGCCAATATGAGAAAGACTGACGTTATGACCTTATCCGCCCGCCGTTCTTATAGCTTGCCTTTCCTGCTGCCGATGCGCAATCTGGCCGCAGCGCGCGCCAACGATGCCCGCGCCAAGTGATACTCCTGAATGCTTGCCTTTTGGCGCAGTTTCTCCTGTGCCCGGCGCTGTTCTTTCTCTGCCCGGGCAATATCAATATCTTCAGGCCACTCAATGGTTTGCACCAACATAAGCGTTTGATCGCTGGTTACGGTTACCATCCCATTGGATACGGCTGCCGACTTCCACCGACCTTCAAACTTTATGCGCACCTCGCCCTCGGCCACCGAAATGACCGTTTGCTCATGGCGAGGAAGTATAGAAATTTGTCCATCGGAAGTGTCGAAGGTCAGCACTTGTGCCGGTCCATCGAAGAAGGTTTTTTCAGGGGTAATGATTGATAAATTGAATGTGGCATTTTCCTTAGCCATTTAAATCCCCCCTTATTTGCTCTTCATTTCAAAATACTTGCGCCGCACGTCTTCCAGATCGCCCACCATATAAAAACAAGCTTCAGGGATATCGTCCACCTCGCCGTTTACAATGGCTTTAAAGGAAGCTACGGTATCCTCCACTTTTACATACCTGCCGGGAACGCCACTGAAAACTTCGGCCATAGCCATAGGCTGGGAAAGAAAGCGTTGCAGCTTGCGAGCGCGGTACACGATGGCTTTGTCTTCTTCCGAGAGTTCATCCATGCCTAATATGGCTATGATGTCTTGCAATTCCCGGTATCTTTGCAGCGCTTCTTGAACCCTCATGGCCACATCGTAATGCTCCTGACCTACGATAGAAGGCTCCAATATTCGGGAGGAAGACTCCAAGGGGCTTACCGCGGGATAAATACCCATCTCCACTACTTCCCGGGACAAAACCGTGGTGGCATCCAAGTGGCTGAATATGGCGGCAGGTGCCGGGTCCGTCAAGTCATCCGCCGGCACATAAACGGCCTGAACCGATGTAATAGAACCCTCGGCGGTGGAAGTAATGCGCTCTTCCAGCATGCCCACCTCGCTAGCCAACGTGGGTTGATAACCGGCTGCCGATGGCATGCGACCCAGCAAAGCAGACACCTCGCTGCCTGCTTGTACATATCGGAAAATATTATCGATAAACAAAAGAACATCCTGGTGCTGCACATCGCGAAAATACTCTGCCAAAGTAAGCCCGGTCAACCCAACCCGCATGCGTGCGCCCGGCGGTTCGTTCATTTGGCCAAACACCAACGATGTTTTCTCCAAAACTCCAGAGCCCGCCATTTCACTCAGCAAATCGTTGCCTTCGCGGCTGCGTTCGCCTACCCCCGTAAATACGGAGTAGCCGCCGTGTTCGGTGGCAATATTGTGAATCAACTCTAGAATTAACACGGTTTTGCCTACGCCCGCACCGCCAAACAAGCCAATTTTACCGCCACGCATATAGGGCGCCAGCAAATCAATTACCTTGATGCCTGTTTCGAACATCCGGCTATGGGTTTGCTGTTCGGACAAGGGCGGAGCCGGCCTGTGAATAGGCATCTTTTTGGCATCCGCCACCTCCCCCTTGCCATCGATAGGCTCTCCGAGCACGTTCAACGTTCGCCCCAGCGTGCCTTCACCGACGGGTACTTGGATCGGGCCGCCGGTATCGCTAACTTCCATGCCTCGCGCGAGCCCTTCCGTAGCTTCCAGCGCTACACAACGGGCAACCCCATCGCCAAGGTGCTGGATAACCTCTGCGGAAACCGTATCTTTTTTATTATGAACCAAAATCAAATTATGGACAGCAGGCATGCGCCCGTCTGGAAATTTGACATCCAGCACCGGTCCAATGATTCTTATTATCTTACCCTTCACAAAAACATCTCCTTGCCCAACATAACCTTAACCTTACATGCGGCCAAATTCTGCACCCGACACAATTTCAGACAACTCTTGAGTGATTTCCGCCTGCCGCGCCCGGTGTAGTTCTTTGTCCAGTTTGTTCAGCATTTCATCTGCATTTTGGGTGGATGAGCTCATTGCTGTCATGCGTGCACACTGTTCGCTAGCAAAAGATTGCACCAAAGCGGCATAAATCAATCCAACCAGATACTGGAGAACCAGTTCGTTAAGCACTTCTTGCTTGGAGGGATGGAAACTCAAATCCGCATGTGCGTTTTGCAGTGTGGGCACTTCTTGAAAATCTTCAGGAAGAATCGGCAGCAAACGCATAATTTGAGGCCTTTGTTCCACCACAGAAATAGTCTCGGTAAAAATCACAAAAACTTCGTCCAGCAAATCGCTTGCATAAAGCCCGGACAAGGTTTCGGTAATGGAGCGCGCATCGTGCAGTGTAGGCTGCTGAATTACATGCAGATACTCTACGTCGACATTCAGATTTTTCCGCGCAAAAAATTCGCTCGCCATATGGCCGATTGTGAAAACCGAAGCATTGCGGCTTATACTGATGCGCTGCCAAGCCAATTTGAGCACATTTTGATTGTATCCACCGCACAGCCCCTTATCCCCTGCAATGACCAAAAATGCTGTGCGCTCGCTCCCCTTATAATTGAAAAAAGTGTTTTGAACATCCGGCGTATTTTCCAAGATGAAGCGAATGTTGGAGCGAATTAGCTCATAATGGGTATGATTTTTTGTGAACATACCCATAGCCTTTTTCATTTTCGAGGAGGAAATCAGGCGCATCGCATTGGTGAGTTTGCGCGTATTGCTTACCACCTTTATATGATGGCGGATATCGGTTATAGACGCACTCATAAACCTACCTCTCTTGGAGCTTTCGGCTGCTGGACAACCACAATTCCGTGGCCGACTTTAAATCCTGCTGGTTTTCTTCAGATAAAGCTTTGCCTTCGGCAATGTCGTGCATAGTGCTCGGACAATTGTAGTCCAACCAGCCCGAAAAGTCCTGTTTGAACTGATAAAACAGCGCCATATCAATATCGTGTGGAACAAGACCATGGGTCACCGCATACAGCATACCCCACTTGATGTTCGCGTTTAATGGGTTTGTTGTTTGGTTGTTTAAAAAGTTCGGTCAACCTTTCTCCATAAGACAGCATGTCTTGCGTGCTGGCATCCAAATCCGACGCAAACTGGGCAAACACCAATATTTCCCGATATTGTGCAAGTTCCAAGCGGATATGAGAAGAAACTTTGCGCATGGATGACGCCTGTGCGGCACCGCCCACACGGCTCACCGACAAACCGACGTTGACCGCAGGCCGGATACCCGAACGGAACAATTCGGTGTCCAGAAATATTTGTCCATCTGTGATCGAAATCACATTTGTGGGAATGTACGCTGATATATCGCTGTTTTGGGTTTCAATGATAGGCAAAGCGGTCATGGAGCCGCCACCCTTTTCATCGCTCAGTTGGGCTGCGCGCTCCAGTAGCCTGGAATGCAAATAAAATACATCGCCCGGATAGGCTTCGCGTCCAGGAGGGCGGCGCAACAACAAAGACATCGTACGGTAAGCGACCGCATGCTTGCTCAGATCGTCGTACACGATCAATACATCGCGCCCCGAATACATAAAGTGCTCGGCGATGGCCGCGCCGGCATACGGCGCAATATACTGCATTGTAGCTGGATCGGCAGCCGATGCACTGACCACCGCACTATACTCCAGCGCGCCCGATTGGCGCAGCGTTTCGACCACTTGGGCTACGGTGGAGTTTTTTTGTCCAATGGCCACATAGATGCAGAATATATTCTTGTTTTTCTGATTTAAGATGGCATCCAGCGCCACCGATCTTTTGCCCGTTTGACGATCGCCGATGATTAGCTCGCGCTGACCCAGTCCGATGGGAACGGTGGCATCTATTTCCATAATCCCGGTTTCCAAAGGCCTCGTTACCTGTTTGCGATCCAATATAGCCGGTGCGGGAGATTCTATGGGGCGCATATCTCGAGTATGAATCGGTCCTTTTCCATCTATGGGCTGCCCAAGGGGATTGACCACACGGCCAATCATCTCTTCTCCCACCGGGATTGAAAGCACCTGACCGGTGCCATAGCCGACCGTGCCGGTATGAATTCGTTCTTCACCGCTGAGCAGAACCACACCCACAGAATCAGGCTCTAGGTTCATTACTGTGCCGTAGGCGTTGTTCTCAAACTCGATCAGCTCGCCGTCGCAGCTGTCCAGCAGTCCATCCAGCCAGGCGATGCCACCGCCCCCCGAGCTAACCCGCCCTGTGCCGCGGATACCGGGTCTGCGCACACA